>JBCBTQ010000005.1:0-63514 GCA_039818605.1 Cyanobacteria bacterium J06639_14
TGGCCCATCAACTGCGGGATTGTCAATATGCCATCGACAGTGGCGATGACCTCTTTGCCCCACGCATGAAACGCTTATTGTTGCGGGCTATTGCCCTGCAGCGACGACGACACCGCTTGGCCCCCTCCACCGTGAAGCAATATGTTTCCCGTTGCCGCGGGGTGTTGCGAGAAGTCCTCAATCTGGAACCCACTCAGGCGGATGGACAACGCTTGCTCAAACGCTACCAAAAGATTCGTGACCACCTGCTGTATTTTCTCGAAGATGAGACCGTGCCGCCCACTAACAATTCCAGTGAGCAGGCATTGCGTTGGAGTGTGGTGTTTCGCAAAGTGACCAACGGCTTTCGCTCGGATTGGGGGACGGCTTTGTTTGCCCAGGTCCGATCACTCGTCAACACGGCTCAAAGGCAAGGCATTTCCGCCTTTGAGGCGATTAAGCGTGCCCTTACATCAACTCAGACCGATTGGCTACTGAGTTGAGCAATTACAAGAAGGATACGAGGTTCTTAAGAACTGGTTGCTAAATCCGTGAGTGGTCTACGGATGTTGGGTGATTGCTGTGAACGCTAACCGTCACAGATTATTTGGCTGCGATGATTGCTTTTTAAGATTTTTCTCGCGCATAGGCGGGCACTTTCTCCTAAGCTTTTGAAAATAGTATGTGCAAAGGAATACCCTACAATGCCTCAGTTAAGTCGTCTCAGTCGCTTAGGAATTTTCTTTGGGGTTGCAGTCGCCTTAGGGGGTTCAGCCGAATTTCAACTGTTGGCTAATGCTCAAACTTTGCCTGAGCCGCTGGCTGCGCTTCCTCGGACACCAGACGAGGTTGTCGAGTGTGACCTGCTGATTGTGGGCGGCGGCTTGGCTGGAACTGCAGCGGCCTATAAAAGCCTCAAGGCTGGACACACTGTTTGTTTGACCGAGATTACTGATTGGCTGGGAGGTCAACTATCTTCTCAGGGAACTACAGCACTTGATGAGTCGCGACGACAACGGCAATTGTTGTTTTATGCTGAGGGGTATCGAGAACTGCGCGATCGCATTGAAGCTAAATACGGTGAGCTAAACCCTGGAGCTTGTTGGGTCAGTGCAGCTTGTTTTATGCCAGCCGATGCTCATGCCATGTTGCTCGATATGCTTGAGGATGCCGCAGATGAAGGTGGTGGCGAACTGAAATGGTTTTCGTCAACGGTTCCCAAGGATCTAGAGTTCAACGTTGATGGCTCGCAAATTACGAGTGTTGTCAGCATTCAGCACAGTCCTGTCGTAGGAACTCCTCCCCTCAATACAGAACCCTTATCGCAAATTATCGAAGACGCTTATCGCTACGAAGACTCGGCCCGTTTTGAGAAGCGAATCCTGCAGTTTGTGCCACCTGAGAATGCGCCTGCAGGCCCCACCAGTTGGTATGTCATTGAGGCAACCGAGACTGGGGAGATCATTGCCATGGCAGATGTCCCATATCGCCTAGGGCTTGATCCGAAATCCTCGCTCAATCCTTCTTCACCTGTGACAACGAACGATCCTTATTGCACCCAAGGCTTTACCTATACGTTTGCCATGGAAGCAACTGAATCGCCACAACCGCAGTTAGTGCCACCGTTTTATCTAGAATATGAGCCTTATTTCAGCTATGAGCGGGCTCGCGAAGGATATCAACCTGAAGATTACTACGATTTTGTTTTCACCTATCGACGGATTCACAGCGAGACACCTCGGCGGGAAGAGCGGATTGTCGGTTCACCTCGTCCCCGCCCTGGTGATATTTCGATGCAGAACTGGACCTGGGGTAACGACTATCGCCCAGGGACTCCATACGACAATCTCATTTACAGCCATGATCAACTGCTGGAGACTGGACAACTTGAGCCCGGTGGATGGATGGGTGGTTTACGCCAAGAGACTCTAGAGCGAGGTGAAGAGAATGCCCTGAGTTATTACTACTGGCTTATCCTGGGGGCAACGGATTCGCAACTGTCGAATACGGTAAAGTTGCCGTTTCCGAACAGTCGTTTGCTGCAGGGATATGATTCGCCAATGGGAACGGCCCATGGCTTATCAAAATATCCTTATATGCGGGAGGCTCGCCGAATAATTGGAAGATCTTCCTATGGCTATGACGATGGCTTTGAAATTAACGAGGTAGATTTCACCTGGATTGACTTTAGCGATCCGTTCTATCAGGAGAATTTAGATGCGGATACTTTCTTGGCACTGCGACGAGAAGTGGCCGGTCAGGGTGCTACCGATGCGATCGTCAACGACACACCAGCCTTAGAGATTGCTCAACGCCGACGAGCACGTATTTATCCGGATTCTATCGGGATTGCCCAGTATGCCATCGACTTTCATCCTTGTATGTTGGAACATCCTCCAGAGAAACCTGGCAACATTGAGCGTCCTGGTGTGCGACAGGCCCATGGACAGGCTTATCCTACTCAAGTTCCTTTGCGCGCGTTGATTCCACAACGAGTTGATAACCTGCTGATCGCGGGTAAAAGTATTGCGACTAGTACCATCGCCGCGGCGGCTTACCGCGTACATTCCTTTGAGTGGTCGGTTGGCGTGGGGGCAGCCGCAACGATTGACTTTGCCCTGCGTCAGGGGATTTTGCCCTACAATTTGGTGGATGACTTGCCTGTTAGGGAACCTTTGCTAGAAGAATTGCAGTTAGAACTGGAACAAAGTGGCAACCCCACCCGGTTCCCGAATACCTCTATCTTCAATGAAGATTGGGAAGAATGGCGTCCCTGGTAACCGTATTTTGACCACATTATTGTTTGACTTTGATGGCACGTTGGCAGACAGCCTGCCAATGCTCGTTGCGATTACAAACCGACTAGCCCCGGAATTTGGCTATCGCCCCACTCCTTTTGAAGAGGTCGATGCTTTGAAGGGGCTAAATGCTCGTCAGCTAATTCGGTACACCGGCATTCCAGTCCTCAAAATTCCGGCCTTGCTGCGACGTTTGCGGACTGAACTGCGCCAGCGGAGTACTCAAATTCCTGCTTGTGCTGGGATACCTACGATTATTCGGGCGTTATATGAAGAGGAGCATACACTCGCGATTGTGACATCCAATATGCCGGACGTCGTACAAACCTTTTTAGCCATTCATCAGATCCAAGACTGTTTTGTGAGTATTGACGGAGGCGGCACGCTTTTTGGCAAAGGCCGACTGATTGTGCGCACGATGCAGCAGAATCTGTTTACCCCGGAGCATACAGTTTATGTCGGTGATGAAGTCCGGGATGTGGATGCAGCTCGTTTTGCGGGCATTCGCTCGGCAAGTGTAACCTGGGGTTTTAATAGCCGCAATGCACTCATCCGGGCTAACCCTAACTGGTTAATAGATAATCCGGAAGCGTTGCGAGCGATCGCAGATGCGGTATAGTCATGCTGTCCGTAAGGCTGACTTAGAATTGTCGCCTTAGGCATCTGTTCTCCATCAAAAAGGAATGTTGCTTTGGCATCAAGGCAAAGTAACGCTGAGGTTGTCTCATCTCCCAGGATATTAGCGGTCCTAAATGGGAAGGGAGGCGTTGGCAAAACCACCACTGCTATTAACCTGGCGGCAGTTTTATCCGAATCTTATTCTGTTTTACTGGTGGATGCAGACCCGCAAGCTTCGGCTAGCTGGTGGGTTTCGCATGGCCAAAAACCCATGACGTTTGATATCACTCAAGAGACAGATGCCACACTTCTAGGCAGACTTAAAAAGATATCTGATTATTCTTTGATTGTGGTGGATACGCCTCCAGCCCTCAACTCTTCAGCCCTGGCAGCCGTTATTCCGGTTGCTGACTATATTTTGTTGCCAACTCCACCTGCGCCTATGGATTTAGCAGCACTGATTACGACTATCAAAAAGGCGATCACGCCTTCTGGGGTGGCTCATCGTGTACTGTTAACCAAGGTCGATTCGCGTAGCCTAGCAGAAGCGATGGATGCCCAGCAAACCTTGAATAGCCTGAATATTCCTGCCTGTGAAACGGTCATTCGCTCCTATAAAGCGCATGAAAGATCTGCCCTCGAAGGCGTTCCCATTACACAATGGCGAGGTGCCAACGTCCAAGAAGCTAAAGCTGATTACTATCAAGTAGCCAAAGAAGTACAGCAAGACTGGAGATTGCTATGACTAAGAAAAACCTGTCTGATTTGCTGAAGGAAGAGGCTAATACCTCTGAAACTTCTACTTCAGAAACCGCTGCCCAAAAGGCAACTCCAGCAAAATCAGCTACCGCTAAAAAGGCCACTACTAAGTCTGCTTCAACCTCGACGGCTCGCAGAACTGCCAGTAAATCCAGGGCCAAGACTTCTACCCGTCAAACGGCAGCAAAGTCTACTGCCGCTAAAAAGACTACATCCAAGTCAACGGAGGCTTCTTCGACGGCAGCGACCCCTACAAACTCGACGGCAGCGACTACGGGTAAAAAGACAACACCGAAATCGACGACAACTTCTACAAGTAGTAGCCGTAGTGTCACCAAGGCTGACTTAGAGAAACAAGTAACACAGCTAGAAGGGGATCTTAAAACAGCGACTCAGCGTGAGGATGCGCTCAAGAAGCAGGTCAATGGCCTCCAGGGTGACCTTGCTAAACAGCAAGATCGTCTATTTGAACTCAAAGATGCTTTGGAGCAAGCTAAGGCGAATGCAAAAACTGACGCAGCGAAACTGAAGAAAACAACTAAGGAATTAGAAGCGGCCAAGCAGACTATTCTGAAAATGACTGAGGCTGCAGAAGCTGCACCTGAGCCAGAACCCCAGCCCCCAAAACAACTGGTTGAGAAGCCCGCCGAAGCCAAGCCGGCCCTGGCTGTCAAAATGCCACCGGGTGGTGATATTTACAGCGGTAGAAGGCTTCCGGCCCATAAAGAGATTCCCGCCTACGCCATCGATCATGGTAAGCAAAAGAACCACATGCTCACTAATGATGAAATCGGTTGGGTTGACTAGATCGGCACTGGCAAGAAGTTGGGCAAATACTCGCGAAGCATCCTTGTAGGATGCGAATTAAGCTGGCCTCAGGCATTTGGCAAGAAACTTGAAGAACTAAGACGGTTTGTACAGCCCCGTGACACTTCATGTTGCCAGTGTCGGCATTGCCGGAAACTATCCAAGAATTAAGGAGGTCATATAGGGAAAAGTCACTAGACGCTCCCCAAGAGGCAGGTCACTATGGTCAAGTTTTCTCCTGAAGAAGTCTACAAAAAACTAGTGCATATCGATGAAGGTGACACGGTAGAAAGTGCCGCTTATCGGCAGCAGGCGATCGCAGTGTTGTCGGATTTACACATCAGTTTGGAGTGGCGACAAGCGATCGCAAATCGCTTGGATGAGGCAGACCATTTGCTAGCGCTACGGACTGTCGACAGCGAAGACAGCTATTAAGTCAGTGCGTGACAAGTAAAGCCTGATTAAAGAGTGTTTCGTTTGGCTGTGTTGCCATCCTATGCGCGGATGCAAGTGCGATCGGCACGTGTTCAATGGGGCAAATAACTTTGCCGGATACAAACGCATCGCTGATGAATAGTCAATATGATGATCCTGGGCAGCATCGACGTTTTTGTTATTGTTATGGCAAAGATGAGGGTTTTAATGACCTGTACCAGAAGTTGCTAAGGCTTTCGTCAGGTATTACACGTTGCTCCAAAAGCTATCAATCAGTGGATGTCACCGATTACGGATGGCTCTCATGCCTCTACGAACCAACCTTTCAACAGTATTCTGATTGTTGATCCAGATAGTCGCGATCACTTGGTATCGACGCTGGCAACGCAAGGATATGTTGTCCATACTGCCGATACGGCAAACGGTGCGCTGGCACTGATTCAGCAAAGGTGCCCGGACCTGATTTTACTAGAGGTGCAGTTGCCTGATTCAGGTGGATTTGAGCTGTGCCAACGATTAAAGCAATCGCCGCGTACGCGTCACATCCCAGTGTTATTTATCGGTGACGGCAGTCGTAAGCTTGACCGCCTTAGGGCTTTTGAAGTGGGGGGAGTTGATTTCATTCCCAAACCCTACTGGGACGAAGAAGTTGCGGCCAGAGTTAAACTCCACCTCTCGCAGCGAAGTCGTATATTACAAATGCAGCAGAGTCGGCAAAATTTGCCTATCCGAGGGACTGCTTCCTTGCTAACAACGCTGCAAAAGACCTTGCATCAGCAGTCAGTCAAATTGCAGGAAAAAAACGTCCAGCTTCAACGCGAAATTCAAGAACGCCAGCAGGTGGAGGGCGCGCTCCGATACGAACAACAAAGATCGGATCAACTATTGCGCAACATTCTGCCAGAAGCGATCGTCGATCAGCTCAAACAGATTCAGGGTTCCCTGGCGCAACGGTTTGATGAAACCACGGTCATGTTTGCCGATATCGTGAACTTTACTCCCCTGGCAGCTGAAATCCAGCCGTTGGAATTGGTCAGTTTGCTTAACAAAGTTTTTTCTGCTTTTGATCGCCTGGTTGACAAGTATGAGCTCGAAAAAATCAAGACCATTGGCGATGCTTACATGGTGGTGGGTGGTATCCCTGTCCCCCGCATCGACCATGCCGTAGCGGTTGCCGATATGGCTTTAGAAATGCAAGCAGTGATCCAGCAATTTCAGGGTCTCCACGGCAAAATGCTGCAATTGCGCACGGGCATAAATACGGGAACCGTCGTTGCTGGTGTTATTGGCATCAAAAAGTTCAGTTACGATCTTTGGGGCGATACGGTGAATGTAGCCAGTCGTATGGAGGCCCACGGGACACCGGGCAAAATCCAAGTGACCGAAGCAACCTACACTCACCTAAAAGAGACATTTTTGTTTGAGCCTGCAGTGCAAAAAGTTGTGGTTAAGGGAAAGGGACCGATGGCAACCTATTACCTCCTTGGGCGACGTTAGGTTTACTCATTCATCATCGCGATACACTAGGCAAGGATTCGGGAAAGAAGCTAGCTATCTGCCCTTAAATTTCAACGACATCGAGGTTATGGCGACGTTTTTACTAGAAGTGGGCACCGAAGAACTGCCTGCCAGCTTTGTCGAAGAAGCGCTAGCTCAGTGGCGCGATCGCATTCCCACGGATTTAGCAGAGGCTTTTTTAACGCCTGCTGCGATCGCATATTACGGCACACCTCGGCGGCTAGCGCTGCTTTTGACGGACCTACCAGAACGACAACCCGATCGCGAAGAAGAAGCCAAAGGCCCTCCAGCGCAGGCTGCGTTCAAGAATGGTCAACCGACGAAAGCGGCTGAGGGGTTCGCCCGTTCGAAGGGCGTTACCGTCGAAGATTTGGAAATTCGGGAAACGAACAAGGGCGCTTTTATCTTTGTCCAACATAAGATTCCCGGTCGTCCTGCTGTAGAGCTTTTGCAGGAATTCATTCCCCAGTGGATTTTGGGGTTAGAAGGTAAGCGATTTATGCGTTGGGGTGACGGGGAATTGAAGTTTCCTCGTCCCATTCGCTGGTTGGTTACCCTCATGGAAGATGAGTTGATTCCCTTAACCCTGGAAAATGGGTCCGAGCGCTGTCAGAGCGATCGGCAATCCCAGGGGCACCGGGTACTCCATCCTGAGCAAGTGGTACTGGCAAAAGCCAGTGGGTACCCTACAGTTCTGCGGGATGCTTTTGTCGAAGTTGATGGACAGCGTCGTTTAGAGCTGATTCGCGCTCAGGTGGAAAAGGCGGCCCAATCAGCAGGCGGACAGGCCAAAATTGATGACGCCCTTCTGAGTGAAGTCGCCAATCTGGTGGAATGGCCCACTGCCGTTGTCGGGCAATTTGAAACGGAATTTCTCGAATTACCCCCGGAAGTAGCTGTTATGGAGATGGAGAGTCACCAGCGCTACTTTCCTATCCTGAATCCTGCGGAACCCGGCAAGCTGCTACCCTACTTTGTCACCGTGTCGAACGGGGATCCGCAAAAGTCGGCCCTGATTGCTGAGGGGAATGGTCGGGTTATTCGAGCCCGGTTGTCGGACGGTAAATTCTTCTTTGATGCCGACCGGGCTGTGTCGTTTGACACCTTTGTGTCCAAGCTCGATACCGTTACCTTTGAAGAACGACTCGGCTCCATGGGAGCTAAGGTTAATCGCATTGCCACGATCGCCGACCTGATTGCGACTCAGCTAGGCCTGAGTCCCAGTGAGCAGCAACATCTGAATCGTGCTGCTTATCTCTGCAAGGCCGATCTGGTAACCCAGATGGTGGGGGAGTTTCCTGAGCTACAGGGTGTTATGGGCGAAAAGTATGCCCGCCATAGTGGGGAGCCCGAAGCAGTCGCGATCGCGATTGCCGAGCATTATCTTCCCCGAGGGGCAGGGGACAGCTTGCCTCAGACACTCATGGGTCAGGTTTTAGGGCTGGCTGACCGATTCGATACGCTGGTCAGTATCTTTAGTCTAGGTATGTTGCCGTCTGGGTCTTCCGACCCATTTGCGCTGCGTCGAGCTGCGAACGCCGTTGTCACTATCACCTGGGATGCTGGGCTGGGCATCAACTTACACACCCTCCTCGACCAAATCGTGGCTAACTTTGTCCAAAATCCTGATTTGTCTGTTGCGACTGCGGAACCCTTGCGATCGCAATTGCAAGAATTCTTTCTCCAACGGGTACAAACCTTGTTGCAAGATGATCTGGGGATTGACTATGACTTGGTGAATGCGGTACTGGGCGAAAACGATCCGGCCTACATGCAGCGGGCTATGACGGATTTACTGGACGTGCGCGATCGGGCCACTTTCCTTCAGCAAATCCGGCAAGACGGCACCCTCGATAGCATCTATGAAACTGTAAATCGAGCTTCTCGTTTGGCTGCTCAGGGCGATTTGGACACTGCCGTGCTCGATCCCACACCTGTCATTGACCCCGATCGCTTTCAGCAGACCTCGGAAACAGCTTTCTTGGCAGCTTTACAATCCCTATTGCCGCAAACGGAAGCGGCTCGGCGCGATCGCGACTATCGCAAACTACTTATCGGGCTGGAAGCAACTGCTCCTGTGGTGAGTCAGTTCTTTGATGGTCCTGAGAGTGTTTTAGTGATGGACAAAGATCCGGCTGTGAAGCAAAATCGGTTAAATTTGCTAGGACTCTTGCGCAATCATGCACGCGTGCTTGCAGACTTTGGTGCCATTGTCAAAGGATAAAAAAGTAGGCCGGGAATCAGGGATGCAAAAAAACGCTCATGTCATTGGCCTGGGAAAGTCAGGCATTGCAGCTGCACTTTTACTCAGGAACGAAGGATGGGAAGTCGTGTTGAGCGATCGCACGACTTCCCCCCTGCTGACAGATGCCGTTCCCCAACTTCAGTCTCAAGGCGTTACCGTTCGTCTGGGCCATAGTTTCACGGCTCAAGAAGCGATCAATCTGGTCGTTGTGAGCCCCGGTGTCCCGTGGGATATCGCGGCTTTAGTCGAAGCTCGAGAACAGGGAATCGAAGTGATCGGGGAGATGGAGTTGGCCTGGCGTAGCCTCCGCGATCGCCCCTGGATCGGTATCACTGGCACCAATGGCAAAACTACGACAACCGCTCTAACATCGGCGATTTTCCAAACGGCAGGTCTCCAAGCCCCGGCTTGTGGCAATATTGGCTACGCAGCTTGCGACCTGGCAATGGCTAAGAATATCCCTGACTGGGTGATTGCTGAACTCAGCAGCTACCAAATCGAAGCCGCCTCGACCCTAGCGCCCAAGATTGGCCTGTGGACGACTTTTACCCCCGATCATCTGGCACGGCATAAGACCCTGCCCAACTATTTCTGTATCAAGGCATCCTTGCTTCATCGCTCTGAACAAGCGGTTTTTAATGGCGATGATCCTTATCTGCAAGCAAATGCGCCCCATCTGTTTCCCGATGCCTATTGGACAAGCGTGCAAGGACGGGAGGCGATCGCCCCTCTGCAACCGCTGGTTTATCTTGAACAGGGTTGGGTGATGGCCGCCGGTAAGCCCATTGTGGCCGCCAAGGCACTACGTATGGTAGGGGCTCATAATCAACAGAATCTTCTGCTGGCAGTGGCTGCGGCCCATTTGGCAGAGATTGACGCTGAGGCGATCGCCCAAGGCGTAGCAGCATTTCCGGGTGTTCCTCATCGTTTGGAGCGGGTGGGCACTTGGCAAGGCATTTCCTATATCAATGACAGTAAAGCAACGAATTATGATGCGGCTGAGGTCGGATTGCGCGCGATTGACGGTCCTGCTGTGTTAATTGCCGGTGGCAAAGCAAAGGAAGGGGATGATACGGGCTGGTTGCAAGTCATTAAAGATAAGGCGGTATATGTCCTGTTGATTGGGGATGCCGCAGGCGCTTTTGCGGAACGGTTCAAGGCTGTTGGGTATGACCGCTATGCGATCGTCGAGACGATGGAATATGCGATTAAACGCAGCATCGAATTAGCCCCCAAGCTGAGGGCAACCACTGTGCTGCTTTCTCCTGCCTGCGCCAGCTTTGACCAATATCCCAACTTCGAAGCTCGCGGCGACCATTTCCGTCAAATCTGTCAGGATTTAATGGGGTTGTAACGGCCCAAACTACAGATACACAGCAAGCCCTAAGTTGATCAGAATTATGGACTAATAAGCACAAGTGACAGGAGATTGCTACGCTGGCTCACCAATGGTGTATTTGCATTCAAGGGCAGTGTGAATTCCCAACAAGCGAAGATATCGCAAGCATAGGGTGAGTTACTTTAAAGATCCACCTACAAATCAACTCATAAAAAGAAGCGCCCAACTAAGCAGCGAAATCCAGGTAATAAGGGTGATGTAATCTCATCGGTCTCTAATAACGTTACTTGCAGAACTAGTTGTGCGTTTTCCCTGCGATAAACTTCCAATTGCCGGGTGAATCGATCCGCTATCCAATATTCCTGAACTCCCTGGACCGAATACAGCTTCAACTTGGTCTTGCGATCGCGACGAATATTGGTTTCCCCTGGCGACAACACCTCGACAATTAATTCTGGAAATCCTGTCAAGTGTCCAGCGTCATCCTCAATCAGCGCTAACCTTTCCTGACTGACCCAGACCACATCCGGAATCACGTTATCCGCATCCGATGGAATAATCCCTGGAGCAGGAATTGCCTCACCTAAACCAGAGGCTTCTGACCAATTATCCAGCGCTTTATGAATTTTGCCTGCGACCTGCTGGTGCTTGCGATGAGGCGATCGCGTCATGAATAACGCTCCATCAATCAGCTCATAGCGAGTCCCCTCACTCTGAGGGAGTACCTCAAGATCGTGGATGGTCCATCGAACCTGTTCGGCAGTTTGACTCACATTTTGACTCATGGTTAGCGTTGGCAAAGTAATTTGAACCTGCAGTTTTGCGACGACTATTTTGAGGCTACTGTGTCGTGTCGAGCTTAACCTGTAGAGCATCTAAGTCCGTGCGATACTGCCAGGTCTGCTGGCCGTCGGTAACCGTAATGGACCAACCCGGTGTAATCATCTGGGCACACATGACATCCGGTTCCGCGATTCCCAGACAGGCATCCGGCCAGTCAGCGGCTTCAGCAGACGTAATTTGTAGCTGATCAGGAGCAACATTTTGCTGCGCTCCAACCGCCTCCAACACGATCTGTTGCAGTTCAGCGGATAGCGTTTCATTCGGCATTGGAACAACCTCCTCTTGATTTGGCTCAGCTTCAACAGGCTCCACCGAAGGCTCACGACTGTTAGTTTCGGCGCAGCCACTTGTTAGAGTCAGCGCAATTATCAGAATGATCACAAATCTTCTCATTAGCTGCCCTCCCCGATGCCGGTTCAGATTTCTATCGACTAGACTGAGTCCATCGGCACACGATAGCGAAGCTCTGGGGCTATCAAAACCGCTTAGCCGCCTTTGAATACACCATCCGTACCGTCCTATGAAGCGTCAATCTTTGCTCTCTGTTCTCTTAGGGATTATCCTAGCGTTCTTCGTTAGCTATATTCTGTCACCCGCCAGTGGGGTGGCTCAGGATACACAATCTCATAGTGGACCGCCTCCAGTGACAGGGAAGTTTGATTCCATCGTCCTCGATTTTCAGGAGACGAATGAAGTGCTCTCTCAGCTTCCGGATTCCCTGTCGCTCTTGAGCAATCGTTTCAATCTGAATCCCACTCTCAACAGTGAATTCTCACAGGCTGACCATGTTTATGTCGTTCGGGGTGATGCGGCCCTGTTAAGAGACTTGCAACAGTCTAATCTGGCGGCTCAGACTGAATTCATAGAACCGAATTACGTCTATTACCTCAGTTGTGCTTTTTCGGTCAATGATCCGGACTATGACAAGCAATGGAATTTACGTCAGATTGATGTCGAGGGCGCTTGGAGGAAAGGTGTCAATGGTAAAGGTGCTACAGTTGCCGTCATCGATACAGGGATTAGCCAGGGGCCTGACTTAAACAAAACGGACTTTGTGGCTGGCTATGACTTTGTCAACGATCGCACCGACGCCGCTGATGATAACGGTCATGGCACTCACGTAGCCGGTACCATTGCCCAGTCCACTAACAATAACTATGGGGTTGCTGGGGTCGCCTATGGGGCTCAACTCATGCCTCTGAAAGTGCTGAGTCGGGCTGGCTTTGGCACCATTTCTGACATCGCCGAAGCTATTCGCTTTGCGGCTGATAATGGGGCCGATGTGATCAACATGAGTCTAGGCGGGGGCGGTGAGTCTAAGCTCATGCAAGAAGCGATTGATTACGCCCACGCGAAAGGGGTCGTTATTGTCGCTGCGGCGGGGAACGAGAGTAGCGCTCGTGCCTCTTATCCAGCTCTGTATCCTAACGTCATTGCCGTTTCTGCTGTTGGTCCGGATGGTAAGAAGACGTCTTACTCTAACTACGGTGAGGGCGTCGATATTGCCGCTCCTGGAGGCGCAACGAGGACGAGTGAACTGGATGGCATTTTGCAAGAAACGATTAATCCGCGCGTCCTAGGTGAGTTTCAATTTAAGTACTTTCAAGGCACTAGCATGGCTTCACCTCATGTTGCAGGTGTGGCAGCCCTAATCAAGTCGCGTCACCGTAACATGTCTCCTGATCAGGTTTGGGAAGTTCTTAAAGCTTCTGCTCAGCCAGTCCAAGGTGATGAACAGAACCACTTTGGGGCTGGCTATCTTAATGCGGCTAAAGCCGTTCAAGGAACGTCGCCCATTCGCTTCGATTGGCGTGTACTTGATTGGCAAGGTATGGCCTTGAAGTTGGCGATCGCGGCTGCCCTTAGCTGGCTGCTTGTGCCTCGTGGCAGTAGCTTTAATCCCTGGAATCTGACCTTCTTGTTGGGGATTGTGCTGGGTAGCATTGGATTGTTCATCTTCAAGGCAACGTATATTACATCAATGCCCCATTGGCCACTGCGACTAGTGGGGAGTGCGATTCCAGAGCTGGGTGGAGCTATTTGGAACGATGCGACGCTGAACCCCATTTTTGCCAGTGTGTTGATTCCTTTTGGCCTGATGACCCTCTTGATTAGCAGTCGTGGTCTCAAGTGGATGTCTTTAGGTGTTGCCATTGGGATGACTGCCTTCATGGCTGTAGCAGCCTTGAGTTCCCCCACCATCTTGTGGATTGGCGCAGGCCGTAATGCGGTGATTTATTTGCTAGTCAATGCCATCATTTGTGCGCTTATGACGGTCTTGTTCTTCCGCGTGGCGTTAGATGATGAGCAGACGCGCTCGTAGACGAGGGGGCACACTCTCCCCTTAGAATGATTTGACATACACCTGATGTTTCTATGTCTCAGTCCGTTGCCCTTGAAACAGAATTTCCTCAAGTTGCGGACGTTCAGTGCCCACCGACTGATCTCTGGAGCGATGAACCTCCTTTGGAAAGTGATTTTCATCGTGATCAGATTGATCTACTAATCCAGCTTCTGCGGTGGTGGTGGCGCGATCGTCAGGATGTTTATATATCCGGTAACTTGACCATCTACTATAACGAAGAACAACTCAAGTCTCGTGACTTCAGAGGTCCTGACTTTTTTGTTGTTTTTGGCACCGAGAACAAGCCCCGAAAAAGCTGGGTGGTTTGGGGTGAAAACGGTCAATACCCTAATTTGATTGTGGAAATTTTGTCGGCATCAACTGCGAAAGTTGACCGCGGATTGAAGAAGGAACTCTATCAAAATACTTTTCGAACTCCAGAATACTTTTTGTTTGATCCGCAAGACTTCACACTGGAGGGTTTCCAGCTTCTAAAGGGGCATTACGAGCCCATTCAACCCAATGCACAAAGTTATCTCTGGAGCGAGCAATTAGGTCTATATCTGGGGAAACATGACAACAAGCTACGTTTCTTCACTGCTCAAGGACAGTTAATTTCCTCTCCTGAAGAGCGGGCCGAACAAGAACAGCAACGAGCTGAGCAAGAACGGCAACGGGCCGAGCAAGAACGGCAGCGGGCCGAGCAAGAACGGCAGCGGGCCGAGCAAGAACGGCAGCGGGCCGAGCAGGCTGAAGCGCAGCTAGCGCTTTTAAGGGCTCAGATGAAGGCTCAAGGAATTGAGCCTCAAAGCTAGGAGATCTCTGAGGAAGAAATTACCTGATCGGAGCACTAGGTCTCGCCCCTCGACTCCAGCCCAGGCTAGAGTCGAGGGGCGAGGAATTCAATCCTTGTTTTCCTTATCCCGATTCTCTTGACCGAGACTACAGAGACCACTCCATTACTTCTCTGTGTAGTGCTGTCTTGCAGCATTGGTATTACTGGGGTGCCGCCTGTAAAAATGGCAAAATGGCTGCAGCGACCTCATCACCGTATTCTTCTGCCAGACCTAATGTGCCTGGGAGTCGGGCCAACTGCATATGAGGTAGGGTGGCGATCGCCTCCATTTCTGCCTTCGAAGCCGGTGGAGCCTGATCGGCAACTACGACCATGAGGGGGATTGCGAGTCCCTCAAAATAGGCGAGAAATTCATCTCGAGCCTTTACCGGATCCAAGCTGCCGGTAACAAAAGCGGCTGGAGCATAGCGAGCACCCGTTTGCTGCGTGCTTTGATAGCGCTGTTGAATGTAATCCGGTGTCAGCTTCGTTTCATCCACAAACACATGACGACGGTACATCCATTTGAGAAAAGCCGGTCGGGTATTCAGTCCATAGAGTACTTGCCCCAGTAGCGGCGATCGCACCAGTTCTCTCACCCCATCCCGCATTGCTGGGGGAGCCCCCATCACCGCTAACGGTCCTCGCCAGGTGGGTGCTACCAGCACAATTTTTGACCAGGCTGAGGGATTCTGAGCGGCTAGCTGCATGGCATAACCCGCCGCATGTCCTGCCGTCACGACGACTGTGGCGGGCGTTACCTTGGCCTGCACAAAATCAGCCAAAAACTGATGGTAGAGTTCAGGCTGATAATCCAATGGCAGTCGGTCCGAGTCCCCGAAACCAGGCCAATCCAGGGCGGTCACCTGAAAGTGGGCACTTAGCATGAGGGCCAACGGGGCCATTTCAGCCCGTGTCGAAACCGTACTGAAAGCCGGGAGCAGTAGTATGGGTTGTCCTTCTCCCAAGGTTTCAGAGACTACCCTGACAGACTGCCCTTGCCAATGCCAGGTATAGGTCTGGACAGTCCCCCCCAAACGTGGAGCCAAAGATTGGGTTGGTAGATGACTTGTGGATGTGACCATGGACTTAAACTCGGATTGTTTACTAGGGGTTAAATTGCCAAATTATGGGTTCCCAACCATAGACGTCTCCTTGCGTGCGTACATGCCCCAGACCCGGGAAGGGCATATGAGGAACCAAGAGTAATCGGCGATCGCGATTTACGGTTTCTAATAACTGGTGGCGCGTTGTTACACCTTGCTGTGGGTCTGTGTCAAACGTCACTTCCCAGTCAGGATGTTCGAGGTTAAGGGGGTCACTAAAGAATACGTCTCCGGTTGTTAGCAGAGTGTCTTCTCCAGAGGTTATCAGGAAGGCTGACTGGCCTGGAGTGTGGCCAATGGCTGCGACGGATTGGATTGGATCCCAGGAATGACTTCATCGCCCATCTGAAATAGGGTTGTGCGTTCCGCGATCGCGGCTAGCCGTCCTTGTGCAACACCGATCAAAGTTGCTTTTGTTTCTTCATCCAAAAATGAATTGGGCATTTCAACCGTTGCAGCGGTCCAAAATGCTGCCTCGGCCTCAGAAATGTAGTAGTTGGCGTTGGGAAATCGCAAGGCCCCTGTCTCATCGAGAATGCCACCAATGTGATCAGGGTGAGCGTGGGTCAGGATAACCGTATCGATGGTTGCAGGTGATATGCCAGCGGCCTCTAAATTTTCGACCAAATGGCCCACTGTGGGGCCGAAGGTGTTACCCGCCCCTGTATCAATCAAAACTTTGTGGATATCCGTTTCCACATAAAGCGTGTTGACATGGTTAAACAATTCATCTGTCGGCAGAAAATGCTCGGTGAGGGCAGCCTCTACTTCCTCGGGAACAGCTTTGGGAACAAAGAAACTAGCCGGGAACGATAACGTGCCGTCACTGACGACACTGGCATGCCAATCCCCAAGTTTGAAGTGATAGGCTGTTGCGTTGGTTGGGATGACGGCGGATTCAGGGGGGGTTTGCGCTAGTGCGATTGGGTGAGTCAGTATCTGGCTACTGCCGTACACCGAAATTCCTAGCGTTAGACAAGTGGTCACGACTAATAACAGCCATCGTTTCAATCTCTTGAAAGTCACCAAACTAGCATTCATAAAACTCTCCTAAAGCCGATTCTACGGTCTAAGCTCCATGTATTTGTAAGAATACCGTTGTGAGAATATCGTTAGTCCCATTGCAGAATCAATAGGCTGGTTGACATTACTCAGTTACGTTACTGGTTAAATGAAAGAATTTGACTTGCAAGCCTTGCAACAGTATTGATTGACGATATTCTGTATCATTTTGACGATCGCATCTTTTGACGATTACGTCGTTTCCCCCTATGGCAGGGAAAGGAATTCATTGCATGCTGCACGTTTTCCTCTTGGCTCATCTAGAACAGACTTCATACCTCTCTGATTTGTTAGAAACAGAGCTGACTGGGGGCACGATGATCGTCGGCATCGCGATCTCATTTGCCTTAGGGGCTGCTCATGCACTATCACCAGGACACGGGAAAGCCTTGGTGACGGCCTATCTTATAGGTACTCAAGGTACGCCTCAGCAGGCTATCTTACTGGGGGCAACGACGACACTAACCCATACTTTAGGGGTTTTTGCCCTAGGGCTAATCGCCTTATTTGCGTCTCAATATGTACTGCCGGAGCAACTTTACCCTATTTTTAGCGTTGTGAGTGGGGGAACTATCTGTGTCGTTGGGATCCGATTATTACAAAGCCGCCTGAGTTCCTATGGTCATGTGCATGATGGGCATGACCATGCGCATCATGCACCAGCACACCCTGACCACTCTCATACTGATTCTCACAGCCATGCTCACTCCCACAGCCATGCTCACTCCCACAGCCATGCTCATACGGACTTAGCGAATTTAATTAGCTTAGGCATTTCAGGGGGACTAATTCCTTGCCCTGCAGCTTTAGTGTTGCTATTAAGTGCGGTTGCCCTACATCAAATTATCTACGGGCTATTGTTGGTGAGTGGTTTTAGCTTAGGGTTAGCCTCTGTTTTAACCTCATTGGGACTTGTGACTGTTTATGCTGGCAAATGGTTAGAAAAGTTACCCATGGCAACTAGCTGGCTGCAGCATCTTTCCATCGTCAGCGCAGTTATCACAATCGGTATTGGCATCAGCCTAGCTACGTTTTCTATCCTTGCCTAGCCTCGACGTTAGCCAATCACGCTGAGTATCATCGTCGATGTCTTTAATGCAACGCCTAGTACTCGATGGCGGAAGTATGTGCATCCTTCCCAAGGCTTAAAAGGCAGACTACGGGAGGGTTTTGAATTTTGCATGTCGTATAGCGGTGCTAGTACCCTGTGGCAGAAATACCGCCACTATTCCTTTGACCCAACTACCCTTCCACCCAACCACCCTTCCACTATCGAATTAGTCTGAAAACTTACGCCGTCGAGTACCAGTTTGGCCAATATGTTTGATATGTAGCCTATGAAGTGCTACTAACTCTCTTAGCCCAAATGGTTTGACAGTCTCAAAGCTAACCCTGCAAGGGCACGGACAGGATTGGCGGCAGTGCTGATGGGCATGACAGACATATCGCAAACATACAAGCCGGTGGTGCCTCGGATTTTGAGGTTTTCATCGACAACTGACTGATCATTGAACTCAGCATCACGGTTAGCTTTCCAGGGCATTCGCAAGGTGCCGCAGGCGTGATGTACGGTCCCCCAACCAAAAGGCCATTGCTTGCCATTCCCTCCCCCGTAATCACTGGTAATAAAGTCCACATCATTGAATTCTGCAAACACACGATTTCGCGTTTGATTGAGTAGATCGAAAAACTCCTGCTGCCCTTTTCGCCAGCCAGCGAGAGCCGGGAAGCGAGACTGCAACAAATCATCTAGCACTGAAAAGCGTTTGAAGCGAATGTCCGGAGTATAGCCGTCATTTGCGTGCGAGAAAATGCCGTTCTCATCATCCAAACAATTGGCAAAGCTGAACTTGATGTCTATACGGGTTTTGCTGGTGTCATCGACAACTGGCTCAGCAGAGGGATCGTTGTTTCGCAAGTGCCAGTATTCATGATTGATATTCATTTCGATATTGAAGGGAAATCTCACATGACCATTGGCGTCAAGTTTGCCGCGTGAGTAAAAGATGATTTTGGCGTGATCGCGGCGACTAAGAGCCACACTGCCGAGCGACGAAACATAAGCCTGAGACTCTCCGGTGACGGGATGATCTGTTAAGCCAAAGCCGACAAGCTGCTTAATGTTATCAGGCATATTTTGATAGACCGCAGAGCGATTGATCAGCTTGGGACTTTCCGTAGAACCAGCAGCAATCACAACTTTAGGCGAATAAAAACTAGTTTGTTCACCGGTGATAGTGTCGGTGGTTTTAACTTCGTACCAGTCAAAGGGGACACTGTTGATAGCTTCGACAAAGCTGTTGAGTTTGATGAAGAGTCCTTGCCCATCGAGATTGACTTCTGGTGTTGTTAAGCCCACCTGATTGATGAGTAGTTCAGCCGTGTTAAACACCCCCGTTGGTTCTACAAAAAGCTGATCTCGTGGTGTACCGTCAGGGTTGAGATAGGGCTGGTGCAGAGCACGGGGTGCCTCCTTGATAACGAAGTCAGCATTTAGAGAACTATTTTGGAAATGTTGCACTACTTCTTGAGCTTTTTTGCCGAGTGAGATGGACTCATTCATGCGGTCAGCGGCTAGGCTAAAGTACTTTGCATCTAAATCCTGACGAACTGTATCGGGAAAGAATTCCAGTTCCCAACCTTGAGGTTCTGGAATCAATCCGGACCAGAAAATAGAGCGTCCGCCAAACGCTAATTGGGGCATTTCACCAATGAAATGGAAGTCACTTGGAGGCTGCTTAAAGTTATCAACGCCAAAATGTCTAGCCACGGAAAAGTTTGGGATCCGGCTGATATTGTAGACATGCGTTGGGTAGACGAATGAACCCACATCCAATATCAAGATGCGATGACTTTTTCCCAGTCGGTCTGCCAAATCATCGGCCAAGATGCCGCCACCCATTCCAGAACCAATGATAATGAAGTCAAAATCTTTATTGGGACCGTCATAGTCTCGGATCAGTCGGGTGTGGGCTTGAGGCTTTTCGACAACCAAATTTGCGTAGTTGTTCTGAAATGGCATTTATTCTGTCCCAACTAACTACTACTTGTGATGTTCTACATAACAAGTAAGGCAAAATTTCTTAGTTGGACAGTACCCATGGGGGTGATTTTACAATGTGATTGCGGCCTAACTATCTGGTTACGCCCAATCGCGCAGAAAATCCTGGTGAGGCTTGAAAGGTAAATAAGATGGGTGAACTAGTCCGTTAGGGCTCATAGCTACAGAGAGCTATGAGGTATGCAGAGAGCCTGAGAGGTGTGCAATATGGCCTACGATGACTTGCTGCAATTAATTGATCAAGCATTTGAAAAGGGTTGGAAAAAATTAAATCTGTCAGAGCACAACCTGGTAGAAATCCCCCCTGAAATTGGTAAGCTAAATCAGCTTGAGGTGCTGATTTTGGGTTACGGAGATGATTATTTTTCGGCAAGCGGTAATCGGATAAAAAAGCTGCCTGCGGAAATCGTTCACCTGAGCCATCTAAAGAAGCTATATTTTATTGGCAACCAGTTAAGTGTCGTGCCGTCAGAAATAACCCAACTGACCCAGCTACAGAAGCTTGACCTTAATGTAAATCAACTAAGTGTTTTACCTCCAGAAATAGGTCATCTCACCCAGCTAGAGGAACTCGAAATGAGGGGCAACTCTCTGAGAGAACTCCCCCCAGAAATTGCTGGGTTGGCTCAGCTTAAAAAACTGAGGCTCGATAGAAACCAATTAAGAGTACTGCCGCCAGAAATTGCTCAACTTGTTCAACTAGAGGAACTCGGCATCGGCGGAAGTCAGCTAAGTCAGTTGCCATCGGAACTTCTGAAACTCCCAAATTTGCGAAAACTTAGCCTCAGTTCTAACGAACTAGCCGCACTGCCGCCAGAACTATTTCAACTCACCCAACTAGAGGAACTTGACATTAGCAGAAACCTGCTGGAAGAACTCCCAACAGAAATCAGTCAATTAGTTAAACTGCAGGAGCTCGATCTTACAGGGAACCAACTGAGCACCCTACCATCAGAAATTGGGCAATTAGCTAAACTAAGGGAGCTCGACCTTAGAGGGAACCGATTGAGCATCCTACCGCCAGAAATTGCTCAACTCATTCAACTAGAGGAACTCAACATCAGCGGAAGTCAGCTAAGTCAGTTCCCATCGGAACTTCTGAAACTCCCAAATTTGCGAAAACTTAGCCTCAGGTCGAAAAAACTAACTTCATTGCCACCAGAACTATTTCAACTCATCCAGTTAGAAGAACTCAACATTAGCAATAATCCACTGGGAGAACTTCCTCCAGAAATCGGCCAATTAGCTCAGTTGAAGAAACTGCATCTCAATCAAACCCAGTTAAGAGTCCTGCCGATGGAAATTGGTCAACTCACCCAATTAGAAGAACTAAACATCCGTAATAATCAGTTAAGGATGTTACCTGAAAGCATGACTCAACTTGTAAAACTAGAGACCCTAGATTTTAGGAAGAACCTCCTGCCAACTCCCCCCGAAACTCTTGGGGAAAATGCAGTTTGGCAAGATCGAGAAAAAGTTCAGGAGGCTCTACATCATTACTGCCAGTACAATCAGATTTAAGATGCCATTCTCTGTGCGTGTTTCTTGAAGAGTAGAATGCGCATTGTTGGTGCTGCAAACGTTAGCCATTACTCGACGCTGATGCATTGGAATGCATTTGATCTCGAGAATATGGACGCAGAAGTGGGCTTTTTGCTCCCTAAGCCGTTGGGTAGAGATGTTAACGACAATTGTGAGTGGCGCAGTTCTTGCTCTTGCGCCACTCACAAACCGACCCTAAAAACTAGCTGCGAGCTATCTACAGTGATGGGATAGATGGCTACAGTGTCAGTGACTGTGGCTCGTTTTCAATCAATTGCGCCAGATCACGCAAGAAGGCTGCTGCATCGGCTCCATAGATGATGCGGTGGTCACAGGTGATGTTTACCTGCATCTGACGTTTGATCCCCATCATGCCATCAGGGGTGGCTACGAGCGTGGGTTTGGCCCCCCCAATTGCCAAAATAGAGCCTTGCCCCGGAGGTAAAATCGCATCAAACTTATCGACTCCAAACATGCCGAGATTAGACAAGGTGAAAGTACCCGTTGAATATTCATCCGGCTGCAGTTGCTTGGTCCGTGACCGAGCCACTAAATCTTTCCAGGTACGTGCGAGAGAGTAGATATCCATCTGATCGGCCCCGCGGAGGACAGGCGTAATCAATCCGCCGCCATCCATTGCCACTGCTACTGATACGTTGATGCTGCTACTGTACTGGATACCTTGATCGCTATAGCTAGCGTTGAGCAGTGGATGCTTGACCAAAGTCACGGCGACGGCCTTGGCCAACAACGCCGTCATGGTGACGCCTTTGGATTTAATTTGTTTGTATAGGGTGTCTAAGGCATCCGTCGTGATCGTGTAGCCAACGTGGTACGTGGGCACGGCCAGGCTCGCTACCATATTTCGCACCACAGCCTGTTGCAGCGTGTTAAAAGGTACCAATTGGCCGGGAGCCGCTGGTGCCGGTGCTGGTGCTGCTGGAACGGGCGTCGGGGCAGCAACGACAGGTGTCGCAACCGTAGACGTACTGGGGACTGCTGGCGGTGCAGTGGGTGTAGGCGTTTTACCAGCGGCTAATTCAATATCCTGAGCAACGATGCGGCCATGGGGACCACTTCCCTGAATCGTGGCCAAGTCAACTTTTAACTCTTTGGCGAGCTTACGTGCTCGTGGCGAAACGACAATTCTGCCACTCTGGGTAGCGCTGCCATTTTGAGCCGGGCTGACAACGGTCGTAGTCGGTTCTGAGGTTGGTTTACTGGGAGCAGTAGGCGTTGGTGCAGCGGTGGAAGTACCACCATTACTAAGTGTCGCGGCTTTCGTCTTAGCTGCTTCTAGCTCAGCTTCA
This sequence comes from Cyanobacteria bacterium J06639_14, assembly GCA_039818605.1. Classification (GTDB taxonomy): domain Bacteria; phylum Cyanobacteriota; class Cyanobacteriia; order Phormidesmidales; family Phormidesmidaceae; genus SIO1E4. The sequence goes on from JBCBTQ010000005.1 coordinate 22,602, forward strand.
GTCTCAGCGAGGAGGGCGATCGCATTGCCAACGGCTGCTACATCCCCAGCGTCAACCACAATTGCTGCGAGGTAACCTTCATAGAAGGACTCCACATCCATATCTGCCTTGTCGGATTCAACAATCACAACGGTTTCGCCCTTTTCCACCTTATCTCCTGGTGACTTTACCCAAGAGACAATCTTGCCTTCCGTCATGGTCGAGCTCAGGGCGGGCATGAAAACTTCGCGAATCATGAAAGGTGCACTTCCAAAACAACAGCCGATACAGTGCTGGGCAATGCCAAGCAACAGTCCCTAATTCTATCCTGTTGCGATACCTCCCTGGCGTGCAGTTAGCTGCAAATTTTGCAGGCGATGGGTGGAAATCCCATCACCTGCCCTCAATTCGCCCTTTTATGCACAGCCAAAACCCTTGGATAGGAGCTTTGCACGTATCCAAAGGTTTTTCTGATTGATTGGGATCGACAGAAGGTGAAATTACAATTCGCCGCGGATGTCGATAACCTCACCATCACGCAGCAAAATTTCCACTTGCATTTTTTTCACTAAGTTGTCACCCACACCCACCATGAAAAAGCTTTCCATCTGGCCCTGGTTGACCTCTTTATCCAATTCGAGCGTTTGCACGGTTTGCAATTGCTGTAGGAGTTGATTTTTCTGTTGCAGTAGCTTGCTTTTGTCCTGGTTGAGTTTGTTCTGTACGGAAGAAATCTGCTGTTTAACGGCAGGATCTTCGGGGTTGTCGGTTTTCTTTTGGACCTCTTGAATGACCCGCTGACCTTGAACTTCCAGCTGTTGCAGACGACTGTCAACCTGGTTGATCTGGTTTTGCAATTGCTTTTGAGCTTCCTCTTTCCAAAGAGGCGTCACAATTGCTTTGATAGTGATATTGCGTTTGAGCTGGAGCTGAGAACCTTCCATAGATCTTAGATGTGTAGGGAGTTCCAAATAGACTATCTAAAAAACTGGCATTGGATGCACGCACTCGCAACCCTTAATTCTGAAATTGTTAAAAAGTTTACAGAATTAACGGAGCTTAGGGCTAAAGGATAGTTGCTAGGAAAACATCGCGTCAATAATAGCGCGATAGCGTTCACGGACAACAGGCCGACGAATTTTCAGTGTTTGGGTCATCATGCCATTTTCCATGGAGAATGGCTCTAGCACCAGGTGAAAGGGGCCAATGCGATCATCAGGGCGATAGCCTGACCGATCTTGCACTTGCTGATTGAGCTCGGATCGGAATAGCTTTTGAATGCGATCATCCTCTAGAACTCTTTCATCTAACGAGTTCGCAGTTCCCTCGGTGGATAATTCCCAGGGTATGGATTGACTGCTAGCCCACTGCTGCAAAGCATCCATGTTGGGCACAATAATGGCCCCGAGCGATCGCTGATCTTGCCCCACCAGCATCATCTGGTCGATGTAGGGACTGCGGATACAGGCATCTTCAATTGGCTGAGGCTCGATATTTTCACCGTTCAATAGAACAATGGTGTCTTTGGCCCGTCCGGTTAGCACGATGTTGTTATCAGCAGTGAGTAAGCCGAGATCCCCAGTGTCAAACCAACCATCTGGGTTAATTGCTTTTTGAGTTGCTTCTGGGTTTTTGTAATAACCAGGCATTACCTGAGGGCCACGCGTCAACACGAGTCCCCTTTGCCCGAGGGGGAGGGCATGACCCGTTTCAGGATCAACAATTTTGAATTCTGTTTGTGGGATCGGTTGTCCTGAAGCCCCGCGCAGGTTACGCCAGGGGCGACGGGCCGAGACGACAGGCGACGTTTCGGTCAGGCCATAGCCTACCAGAATAGGAACATCCACAATCTCGAAGAAGAGATCGATGTGGCGCGGCAAGGCTCCGCCACCGCTGATGAGTTGCTTCACTTGTCCCCCAGTGGCTTCGCGCACCTTACCGTACACGAGTTTTTCGCCTAACAGATGGCCCGGCAGGAACAGCCAGGATAGAAGCTGTGATCCCAGCCGTCGTGCGGCACTTGTGTGAGGATGTTCAAGGCTAAGATTATTGGCGGTGCGACGATTCTCAACGTATTTTTGGCTGCACCACAGTAGCGTGTTGATCAACCGTTGCTTGCTGGCAGGCTGTTCCCGAAATTGTTTTTGGACCCCTTCATAGATGGAATCCCAGACCCGGGGAACCCCTACCATAAACTGAGGCTTGACCTGTTTGAAATCACTTTTGATGTGGCGGATATTTGTGTAGGTTTGGGTGCATCCTTGGGAGTAAAGGAAATATTCGGCTGTACGCCCAAAGGTATGCCAGGTGGGCAGTAGACCCAAAACGCGATCGCCCACCGCAGGCTGTACAACTGACCCTAGGGTCTTGATCTGGTGCATCAAGTTCGTGTGGGTGATCATCACCCCCTTGGGTTTGCCTGTTGTGCCAGATGTGTAAAGCAAGGTGGCCAGGCTGTCGGGCTCAACCGGGACGGGTTGCCAAGGCTGGTGACTACCCAGGTCCAATACCTGGCTGTAATTCACAATTTTGCAATTGGCGACTTCTGATACGACCTCATCCGAGAGGAGCACAACAAACTGTAACGGCAAATCTTGGACGCGATCGCGCAAGCGCTGCCACAGCTTGGCATCCTGCAGAATCAGGATGCTACTGTCGCTATGTTCAGCAATGTAGCGGAGTTCTTCGGTTTCTGCTTGGGCACTGCGGACGGCATCAATGCCACCAGCTGCCATGGTGCCTTGATCCGCAATGAACCAGCGATGACTATTGTCGGCAAAGAGGGCTACATGGCCCTGTGGTGCCAGTCCGAGGCTTTGTAAGCCAGCCGCAAATTGCCGAATCTTGTCCCACAACTCTTGATACGTTAATTCAGCAGTCGGACGATTATGGGGATCATGTAGTGCGAGGCGATTGCCATACCGTTCTGCTGCGAGGGGCCAGATTTCGGTCAAGGACTGGACTTGGCTATAATCCCTAATTGCTTTAATACCAGCGTGATCACGCTGCTGCAATGTTTTGAGAATAGAAGGCGAAAATTGACTCATGGCGGGCAGACTCTCTGTGAAGGTTGCCTGCGGTCAATCCTACCGCAGCTTTTCATAAAGCCTAGCTATTCTTTATTGATGCCATTCATTGAGCGGGACACAATTACAGAATGGTCATAGTGAAACAAGTTGCGCACCCGATTAGATTTGAATAGTTAGCAATCCTTTTTTGGGAGGTTGATAAAGATGCCGAAGGCCGTATGGAATGGAGCCGTATTAGCTCAGAGCGATCGCTGTGAAGTTGTCGAAGGCAACCAATACTTTCCGCCGGATTCGCTCAATCGTGAGTATTTCAAGTCAAGTGACACGACAACCATGTGTCCATGGAAAGGGACAGCCTCTTATTACACCCTAGAGGTCGATAGCAAAGTTAATCCGGATGCAGCTTGGACGTATCGTGAGCCCAAACCTGCAGTCAGTAACATTAAGGACTATGTTGCCTTTTGGCGAGGAGTGGTGGTGGAAGCTTAATCGCCAAAAGTTTGCGAATTCTCAGAAGGTATTGGTTGGCGGCACTCCAACTGTAGGGAGTGCCCTGTCAATGTCATAAAATAATGCTCTTGTCAGACGTACTGCAAACAAAGATACATTAGGTGAGCTACTATCAATTTCATTGATTCTGTTTTGCTTGAAGCAGCCCCCTCAGAATTCGGATTTGCCTGCTTCCTTGGCAGCCTCCTCAAGTTGATGAAATTGATTGTTACGGCATAGCCTCTAGCTTGATTCTGTCGAATGTCTTGAATTTTTCGATTTTATTCTGTTTTCTCGGCCTCACTACTGTGTTGCTTAAATCAATCTGATTTCGAAATTCCCTAGCTTATTTCTAGGCTATGCTCACTCTATTTGCGGTTGGCAATCGGGTTTAAGGTGGGGCGCGAACTGCATACCCGTGATGTCACATTGGCTATTGTGATTGTCCTCAGGGCAGTTGCCATCGTGGCAGTCGTTGTTTCTCATGGACGCTTTTTTCAGCCTGCGACTGCAGCTCGATATTGATAATGCTGTCGCGATCGCCCTGGCCGACGTTTCCATTCGTGCTGTAACTTTTGTAACTTCCCCTTCATTCCTGACCCAGTTAGATCTTGATTCTGGAGGACACATGGTTGAGGCTTCAACGCTTTTGGAGTTAAAGGCAAACTCATGACCACTTTTCCAAAAGGCTGGGTTCACGGCCTACAGTTTGATAATCTCCGGGGTGATTTCTTTGGTGGCGTCACAGCAGCGATTGTCGCTTTGCCCTTAGCCCTAGCCTTTGGGGTGGCATCTGGAGCAGGCCCCATTACAGGCTTATATGGAGCCATGTGTGTCGGTTTTTTTGCGGCCTTGTTTGGTGGGACACCGGCCCAGGTTTCTGGACCTACCGGTCCGATGACGGTCGTCATGGCCTCCATCTTTACCTCGTTGGTAGCTGACAACCCAGACACGGGTCTGGCGATGGCCTTCACCGTGGTGATGTTAGGCGGCCTATTGCAAATTCTGATGGGGATCTTGCGCTTAGGAAAATACATCACCCTCATGCCCTACACCGTCATTTCTGGCTTTATGTCAGGTGTTGGGGTCATCATATTGTTGATTCAAATTGCGCCTCTGTTTGGTCATAAGGGAACCGCAAAAGTGCTGGACGCTTTTCTGGGGATCCCCTCTGTCTTAAGCGATATCAATCCGCTGGCAACTGGATTAGGTGTTTTAACCCTCGTCATTGTCTTTGCTGCTCCTCCTCGCTTGAACCGAATATTGCCAGCCCCTCTCATTGCGCTAGTGCTAGGAACACTCTTGTCATTATTGGCAATACAAGTTTTTCCAACCAGCGATATCCCTCGTATTGGCGATATTCCCTCAGGATTGCCCACGCTACATCTACCCTATTTCAGCTGGGCTACGCTTAAAGACATTTTGGGTTACGGCTTGATGCTGGCGGTGTTGGGGGCCTTGGATTCCCTTTTGACCTCATTAGTTGCTGACAACATTACCCGCACCCAACACAATTCCAATCGTGAGCTTATTGGCCAAGGGATTGGCAACCTTGTTTCGGGCGTGCTGGGTGGCCTTCCAGGGGCAGGCGCAACCATGCGAACGGTCATCAATGTCCAGGCTGGTGGCAGAACTCCTCTCTCGGGCATGATTCATGCCGTTATGCTCACCATCATTGTGTTGGGCGCAGGGACTCTGACTGAACCGATCCCCCATGCCGTACTGGCTGGTATTTTGATCAAGGTCGGCATTGACATTATTGACTGGGGTTTCTTAAAGCGGGCCCATCGGTTGTCTACCAAAGGCGCTGGTGTCATGTATTTGGTGCTAGTGCTGACCGTATTCGTCGATTTGATTACGGCTGTTGTCGTTGGGGTCTTTGTGGCTAACCTGCTGACGATCCAAAGCTTGACCGATCTGCAGGCCAAAGACATGCGGACCGTGACTCAAGGGGATAACGAAGATTGGTTGATGCCGGAAGAGCGATCGCTCCTCAAGGCTGCTAAAGGTCGTATTTTGATGTTTTGTTTGAGTGGCCCGATGAGCTTTGGAGCGGCAAAGTCGATTTCGCGGCGAATGGCAATTGTCGAAAACTATGAAATTCTGATTCTCGATCTGAGTAACGTTCCTAAATTAGGAGTAACGGCACTCTTGGCGATTGAAACCATGCTCAAAGATGCCCTTGCTAAAAAGCGACAAGTATTTTTGGTCGGTGCTGCTGGACAAGTAGAGCGACGACTTCAATGCTTAGAAGTCGTACAGCAGCTTCCCCCATCGCATCAAGTACAACAGCGATTAGAAGCCTTGCAGAAAGCAATCACTCTGCTTCGAGATTACGCCCCCCAAGATGCCTGACGAAACTGCCTAATAGCGAAGGGAATTTCAAGGAATAAAAATAATAAGACCGCAGCATGTTATGCTTCTCTGACACTGTCAGGGAATTATCAATCTACACCGCTTGATTGATTGCTTCTAGCTGTGGAATATTTGCCTCTGAGCAACTTAACCTCCAGCAGCAATATCACCGCCAAGTCTTTAATCCCATGCAGAGAAAGGGATTACGGAAACTGGAAAATGTTCAGCTTTGCTTAGCGGAGATATCTCCAAAGAGCTGTATAGCTCACTCCAAACAGTCAGTTCTTGGCTGGAAATCGCCTAACAATGCTGGTCGCCATAGACGTTGTTACCGAGAGAACTTTTTGGCAAGGCATGAGGCCTTTAGAAAGGCTTCATGATGGGGCACTTTAACTGAAATGCTTTGCAAAGAATTAGTAAAACATTCCTGACAGAATATCTCGCCAGAGCGTTCTGCCATTAGTTTTTTCGAAAGAGAAGGTCACAGTGGGTGCTTCCTGGTAGAGCGTTGCTCTTGAGAGGATTCCCTTAAATGTTTTGTTTTGTGAATAACATTCTATAGAATAGTTGTTAAATAAAACCGTAACGTTTACGGATAGTCAGCTGCTGTATATCTTCTCGCCATTCGCTTGGAAGTCAAGCCTGCTTTTAATCATTGCGCTTTGCCATCAGCGTTCACTCTACTCCCGTATGAGTTCCGTCCCTTATACTGATGCCTTCCAAGCCCAATGGGCCAACCGCTTTTCGCAGCAGCGGTAACTAGCTTCGATTCTTAAGTCTCTTTACTGATGATGAGTTCCTGAATTCCTTGCTAGTCGATGACGAGCAGCCTTGTTGTCGTATCGTCCCTTACCCGTGATCCTATGCTGATGACCTCTACCATCCCTTCCGACTGCACACTTCCTGACTGGTTGACAACCTGTTTGCTAGAGGACTTTGCTCGTGGCAATGATTACAATGGGCAGGCTCACAATGGGACAGATGTAATACAACCCCCCGAGTGTGGCACTGTTGGTCTGGAAAAGTCCAACTGTCCTCTAGTCCGGCAAGCCTTTGAGTTTGCCTATAAACTTCATCAAAATCAAAAACGAGCTTCAGGCGAACCCTACATTTGTCACCCGATTGCAGTCGCTGGCCTTTTGCGTGACTTGGGTGGCGATAGCGCTATGATTGCAGCCGGTTTTCTGCATGATGTGGTGGAAGATACCGATATCACGTCCGATGAAATTGAAGCGCTTTTTGGCTTAGAAGTTCGGCAACTGGTCGAAGGCGTTACCAAACTTTCTAAATTCAACTTTCACAGCAAAACAGAACGTCAGGCTGAGAATTTCCGTCGCATGTTCATTGCGATGGCACAGGATATTCGCGTCATTGTGGTCAAGCTGGCTGACCGCCTACACAATATGCGGACACTGGAACACCTCAGTGATATTAAACGCCGCCGTATCGCGCGCGAAACACTGGAGATTTTTGCCCCTTTGGCCAATCGTTTGGGGATCGGTCGGTTTAAGTGGGAACTGGAGGATTTGTGCTTCAAGTATCTGGAGTCTGATGCCTATCGTCAAATGCAGACTTATGTCACGGAAAAGCGAACGGATCGAGAAGTCCGGTTGCAGCAAGTAGCCACCATGTTGCAAACGCGTTTGGAGCATGCGGGGATCGGTGTCGAGGAGGTCAGCAGTCGCCCGAAGCATTTGTATGGTATCTATCGCAAAATGGAGCTGCAACAGAAGGACTTTCATGAAATCTATGATGTGTCAGCCATTCGTCTAATCGTTAAGACCAACGAAGAATGCTATCGCGCGCTGGCGATTGTGCATGATGCCTATCGCCCGATTCCGGGCCGTTTTAAGGATTACATTGGTCTCCCTAAATCCAATCGTTACCAGTCCCTTCATACGGTGGTGATCGGTAGTCAAGGGCGGCCTATTGAAGTTCAAATTCGGACTTTGGAAATGCATCAGGTGGCTGAGTATGGGATCGCAGCCCACTGGAAGTATAAGGAAGCTGGTGGTTCTAGCAATACATTGGTGACTGCTGATGATGAGAAATTTACCTGGTTACGCCAACTGTTGGAGTGGCAGAGTGACCTCAAAGATGCCAACGAAATCATGGATGATATCCGAGGCAATCTGTTTGACGAAGATGTTTATGTGTTTACGCCTGATGGTGATGTCATTTCACTAACGCGGGGGGCCACGCCGATTGATTTTGCCTATCGCATTCATACTGAGGTGGGTAACCACTGTTGCGGGGCACGGGTGAATGAACGAATTGTCACGCTGGATACCGAGCTACAGAATGGGGATATCGTTGAAATCATTACCCAAAAAAATAGCCACCCAAGCTTGGATTGGTTGAACTATGTGGTGACTGCTGGGGCTCGTAATCGTATTCGTCAGTGGTATAAGCGATCGCATCGGGATGAAAATATTGCGCGTGGTCGTGAACTCCTGGAGAAAGAAATGGGCAAAAACGGTCTTGATGCCATGCTGAAATCTGAGCCAGCCCAAACCGCTGCCGAGCGCTGCAATTATCCTACGGTTGAGGACTTGTTAGCGGGGTTAGGCTACGGGGAGGTCACCCTCAATTTAGTTGTGAATCGTTTGCGCGATGCTGTTAAGGCCCAACAGCCCATTGAAAGTACTCCGGAAACTACGGCAGAAGATACCGAAAAACTGCTTACGGAAGTGATCACGAGTGCACCGCGATCGCTCAACCCTACGTCTAAAGCCCCTATCCTTGGCGTAGAGGGGCTTTTACATCACATGGCAGGGTGTTGTCATCCTCTACCCGGCGAGCCGATTATTGGGGCCGTTTCGCTGGGCTCCCGTGGGATTGCGATTCATCGTCAACGTTGTCCTAATGTGGAACGGATTCCTGGCGATCGTCTGATCCCTGTTACCTGGAACTCTGGCGAAGCCTCTAGCAAACGTTCATCCACCTACCCGGTGCAGGTGCGGATTGAGGTGATTGACCGTGTGGGTGTTTTGAAGGATATTCTGAGCCATCTTTCTGATTTACAAATCAATGTGCATAAGGCACAAGTCAAGACATTTCCAGGCCAAACTGCAAAAATTGATCTGGGCCTCGATGTCCGGGGACATGCTCACCTGGAGCAAACCTTTAACCAAATTCGGAAGATGACCGATGTGTTGTCATTGCACCGTGTCAGCGAAGCCGATTAGTCACAGTGAATGGGCTGAGACTTCAGACTTCGGAATATCGTGCGGAAAGAGTACTAGATATGAAGCAGCTACTTCCTGAGAAGCCCTGCCGCATTCATATACATTGTGGCTAAGGTACACAGCCGTGAGCTCCTACAGATTAGCCATGACTCGTAGACATGGGATACCTTTCCCTGAAAGACGCACCCAGCGGACACACTTGATATCTTGAAGAGAATAGGAGACTTCGAATAATTCAACTGCCAGGTTATTTCTATGCCATCCCCCTTTCCTGGAATGAACCCCTATCTTGAACATCCCGATCGCTGGTCGACAGTTCATAACCGACTAATTGTAGCCTTGGCAGATGTATTAACACCTCAATTAGTACCCAAGTATCAGGTGGATATTGAAAAACGGATTTATGAAGTCATTGGAGCCAATTCTTTGCTGGTCGGGCGACCTGATATCACCGTTCAGCGTCCTCGTGTGCCTGACTCCGGTACGCCTATAGCCGTCGCTCTTTCTACACCAGCTCCAGAACCTGTGAAAGTACAGATCCCCATGCTGGAGGAAGTACGAGAAGCTTACTTAGAGGTCAAAGAAGCCGCGACTCAAGAAGTCATTACAGCGATTGAAATTATTTCCCCGAGCAATAAACATGGGAATGGACGGCAAAAGTATGAGCAAAAACGACAGCAAATCTTGAGTAGCCGCACCCATCTAGTTGAAATTGATTTGCTACGTGCGGGTGCTCCTCTTCCAACTCTAGGCAAACCCTTAAAAAGTCACTATCGTCTTCTAGTCAGCCGTTCCGAGGTTCGTCCTACCGCTGATCTCTACCTTTTCAACATGACTGATCCGATTCCGGCTTTCCGATTACCGTTACAAACAAATGATAAAGAACCGATTGTGCAGCTTCAGGATCTATTGAACGACGTTTATAAGCGATCGGGCTACAACTACTTTATTGACTATACTGCCGATCCGCTGCCACCGCTTTCAGGAGATGAACGAGATTGGATTGATGCGGCATTACGTGAGCAGAATTTACGATGATCGTAGTGGGTAACAATACTATAATCGCCCAGTAACTTGAGGTTTCTCCTTGCCTCAATACCGATTGAACAGCAACTAGCCCAAGGCAAACGACAAATCCTCATCCACTGCCGGGTTGGCATTGGTCGGAGTGGCTCAGTTGTATCACCTACTGCGTTGTCAAACATCGCCACTGGAGTTATTGCCAAGCCCTAGAGTGTGTCTGGAGCAAAAAGCCTGATGTGTATCCTCATAGCCAGCTTCAGGGAAGTCTAGAGAAGCTGTTCCCTCGCGAATCCTCATTCCAATGATGGAGTAATGGAACAGAATCGGTCGTTTTGATGAGAAGCAGCAGGGTGATTTGCGTGTTTGATCCGGTTCTGATGCCACCCGATCATTCAGCCTATCCAGAGGGACTGAAGAAGTTTCTGGAGGGGAAGCCCTCACCACATTTGAGTGCTATTGGCAATCTTGATCTGCTTCGCAACCCGGCGATCGCTCTCTTCTGCTCGACCCATTGTCCCGATCACTTAGCCCACCAAACCTGCGTCTGGGTCAAAAAGCTTCGCGATGCGCAAATCCCTACCATTAGCGGCTTTCACTCACCCGTAGAAAAAGCATGCTGCAGGTTACTCATGCAGGCTCCTCAGCCCACTCCCACGATTCACTGTCCTGCTCGTAGCCTGCATAACCTGCGGCTTTCCCCCCTCCAGAAAACTGCCATCGAGGCACAACGGTTATTACTACTGTCTCCGTTTCCGGCCAGTCAGAAACGGGCAACCGCAACATTAGCGGAGCGGCGCAACCGATTAGTGGACGCGATCGCGACGTCTGTCTTCATTGCCTATGCGACCCCTGGTGGTAAGACCGAAAAATTAGCACAAACTCTTGCCCTGCGAGGCAAACAAATTTTCACCTGCGACAGCCCTGACACCCTGAACTTACGGCAGCATGGAGCAGAAATAATGGATTTGGATATCTCATCTCACAATTATTGCCGTGAGCAGAGACCGGATTCAAGCCATTAAGAAAAGGAGGAGGAGCGGTAGGAAAAAGGAAACAAACCAAGCAACCGAAAAAATTCTAATCGCCTGACGCGTTCCCGCTCAGAATCCTAATACTCCGCTCCTCCTTGTTCCCTAATAACGAATCCTGGGATCAATGTAGGCATTCAGAATATCGATCACAATGCTAATAAGTGCCACGATCATGGCAAAAAACACCATAAGACCTTGCACAACTGGGTAATCCCGTTGGGAAATGGCTTCATAGAGGCGATTTGCCAGGCCCGGCCAGGAAAAAGTTACTTCAGTCAAAACGGCCCCACCGAGAAGGGATGCAAAGGTTAACCCCAGAACCGTAATGACGGGGATCAAGGCATTTTTCAGGGCGTGCACTAAAACAATACGGACCTCTGGAATGCCTCGCGCGCGTGCCGCTTCGACATAGTCGGCTCGCAGTGTCTGCTTCAGGTTGACCCGCACAATCCGTTCAAATACCCCACTGATAAGGATACCCAGCGTCAAACTCGGTAAAGCGAGATGATGCACTGTTGTGATGAACAGGTCAAGACGTCCGTTCAAAAGACTATCCAACAAATACAAGCCGGTGGGGCCGGGTGGCGGTGTCGCACTCAAGGGAAATCGGGTGCCGATGGGAAACCACCGTAACTGGACGGCAAACAGCAGTTGCAGCAACATCCCAAACCAATACATGGGCACCGCATAGGTGACAATGCCAAATAGCCTGCCGCCAGCATCCAGAGGGGAATTGGGCCGTGACGCCGCGATCGCGCCCACACTGAGCCCTACTCCAGCCGCAACTAAGATGCCGCACAGCGTCAGTTCCACGGTGGCTGGAAAGTGATCCCCCACAATTTGCCAAACGGTTTGCCCTTGACTGGCGAGGGATGTCCCTAAGTCAAAGGAAAGCAAATCGCGCAAATAACGCAGGTATTGAACGATGAGTGGAGCATCCAAACCGAGTTGACTCCGGAGCAAGTTTTTGGCTTCTTCGGGAGCGCGAGGCCCCAAGAGTGCATCAATAGGATCCCCCGGTGTCGCCCGTAGCAGCAGAAAGACGACTGTTGTGATGGTCCAAATCATTAAGGGAGCCAGCAACAGCCGAGTAATTACGTAATAGCGTAGGGCATTAGAGCGAGACATTGAGGATATCAACAAACAGCCATGGGTTCCACCATACAGCGAAAGGTGATGGCAAAGAGGTGCCAGTGGGGAGAAGCGTGATAGGGGGAATCAGGAGGTCATAGGGTCGCGACCTTCATATAACTTGGCGATCAATCAAGCTTACGTAAATATGCCTTAATAGTGACATTAGCTACGTTTTTCATCTACTATATTAAGTGTATGCACGGTTGCCCACTCTGGCAACAATCCAGGCTTTCTTGGTAAGCCCCGCCTCAAGCCCCCAAGAGAGACCTTCTCAATACACGCGAAGCAATGGGTGTATCCATGAAAGAACTAAAACTACAGAAACAGCAAAGCTATATCAATGTGATGGAAACCTTGGTTGTTCAGGAAATTGAGCAGCAGTTAGAGCAGCTGCCGCCAAGGGTCCGACAATACGTCAAGTTAGAGGAAATCGTTACGTATGCCTTAAATCGCTTGCCCGCCCTGTATGCATCTAGTGAACAAGGATGGGACTACCAGTGTCAGCTTGCCGAGCGTAAGCTGCCCGGAAAAATTTCAGCAGCTGTGCGTCAGGCAATTGCAGCCGTGCAAGTTGATCCGCTACGGCTTTCTAAGCCTATTCAGGTGTCTCAAAACAAAGATGCCGAGGCGGTTCTTAAGGTGCTGCGATCGCTGTTCCAAATCCCCGATTTAGATTGGTTAACCGCATTCGAGAAACTGAGTGCACTCAATCGCCAAGCCAAAACACTGGGATCGCCTTCACTCAAAGCAAACCATCCCCAATCTTTCCGGCCAGGAACTTATGGCAGTGAGCGACCTTGGGTAAAGCGCCAATCACAACAGACGGCAGGCTCAGCTCATCGGGGAGCACGCAGAGGAACTGAGCCAACACTGGGATGGGATGATCCACGCTATTGTCTGTGATGTCATCCAGAGTGGATGGGTAGAAGAGTAGTAGTGTGGATGGGTAGAGGACTCAGTTTTACTTTCTACCAGCAACATGGACATACAGTGGCAAGTTGCCAAAGAATACGAGGATATTCTTTATCACAAGGCCGAGGGGATAGCGAAAGTTACTATCAACCGCCCCCATAAACGCAATGCGTTTCGACCCAAAACGGTTGTCGAACTTTACGATGCTTTTGCCGATGCCCGTGAGGATACAACCCTTGGTGTTGTTTTACTTACGGGTGCGGGTCCTCATACCGATGGAAAATATGCCTTCTGTGCAGGGGGGGACCAAAGTGTCCGAGGCAAAGGGGGGTACGTGGATGAAGGCGGGATGCCGCGGCTAAATGTACTGGACTTGCAGCGACTCATTCGCTCTATGCCGAAGGTGGTGATTGCGCTGGTAGCAGGCTATGCGATCGGTGGCGGTCATGTACTCCATGTGATTTGTGATCTTACGATTGCGGCTGACAACGCTATTTTTGGGCAAACAGGGCCGAAAGTAGGCAGTTTTGATGGTGGCTTTGGGGCGAGCTATCTGGCTCGCATCGTGGGGCAAAAAAAGGCTCGCGAAATCTGGTTTCTCTGCCGCCAATACACAGCTCAAGAGGCCCTGGACATGGGGTTGGTCAATACCGTTGTACCGGTGACGTCCTTAGAGGCTGAAGGTGTGAAATGGGCTCAGGAAATATTGGCGAAGAGTCCGATCGCAATTCGGTGTCTTAAAGCAGCCTTTAATGCTGATTGTGATGGGCAGGCAGGGCTCCAAGAATTAGCTGGCAATGCGACCTTGTTGTACTACATGACTGAAGAGGGCAGCGAAGGGAAGCAGGCATTTTTAGAGAAGCGATCGCCAGATTTCCGCCAATATCCATGGCTGCCCTGACCTCATGCAGGCAGCTTCACTCAGTATTCAAAGGTCCTTATCCCCAAACTGGAAATAAGGACCTTCACACTCCCAGGAGTGGCTCTAATGACAGGCTTAAACAATCGCCATTTGCCTGAGTCTAATTCAGCGGCTACTTAATTAAGCAACCGGACCTGCTAGATAATCACTCTCTGTAACCACCGCATCACGATGAGCCATCACCAAGGTGTCAGACCATAGCGGAAGGCGAGTTACAGACTGGATCGATTCGATAAAGACAGGCGCTGCTAAAGAACAGGCGGACCACTTACCCTGAACTGGCACATCGAGTTGGCTACAATGACCGCCGCGCCGACCTTCTAAAGTATAGAAACGACAGCGTTGACAGCATGAAATACCAAACTGATTTGAGCTCATTAGGATTTTCCCTAAACGTGGTGAGTCTATTCTCGCCAGTCCTGTTTCACTCTCCCTAAGGATAAAAAGCCGGGATATTCAATGCTGCCAATGATTTCATCGAATGTAAACGCGATGTTTTTTTTAATTTTCTCTTCATGGTTTCTTTAAGAATATATATATGAGTGGTTTGGGATTAAACTCCTCTTGAATCTTCTCTATAAGGCTGGGGATCATTTTTTTTCGGGTTTGGAGCCTTTAGCTATTTCCCCTGAAAGTCATTTTTTTAGTAATTGAATTCATGGTTTTCTGGATCCAGTTTGAATTTGCTTGCTAAGGCAATACGCTAACCTCGACATCATTATATGAGATTTTTTTTATTGAAAATTTGTGGCTTGATCTGGATTTGTATTGATCGTCTATTTTGTGAGAAATCATTTTGGATGTTGTTTTAGTTGATTGGAAGCCTGATCAGGGTAATTCTAGTCGATTTACTCTTTGCCTAGTACCTGAGGTGAAAACTGTAGTCGTAGCGAATCCAAAGTCGTCACCAAGCATTTTGACGACTCGCAGCGTGAGCATTTATAACTATTCGTTTTTATTTTGTCGAAGTCAAAAATGTCAGACTCTTTTCTCTAGCTGTATTCGGGGTAGGCGTAACCCTGTTTCCTCAACATTGGCCGCTGTTTTGGCCCTCTCTAGACTCAATCCGGTTTGCCTACCTCCCAATTGAAAGATGCGACATGTCGCGTCTCTACTGTTTTACCAACGGTGACTCATGCAAATAGAGCAGGCTGGCCACCGCTTTAATTCTTGGGTCGGACAAGGACAACGGCATTCTGGGCAGAGGCTCTGAGTCGCGAATTGAATTTGGATCCGCTGTGCCCAATGGTTAAAGGCGTCTGTAGCTGTTTGAGGTTGGGGTTGGGCTCCGGTTTGAGGGGAACTTGTCCAACTTGGGTGTTCCACTATTTGAGGTGTCTTTAAAGGCCGCGATCGCCGTTGCACTTGACGCCAACGAGCCGTGGCAAACCGAATCTCGTGGATGTCTGTTTTTGTTGTCGGAATCTGTTGATGGATTTTGTTGAGAATTCTCAAACGCTCAAACATGAGCGTTTGGGCCCAAGCTGAACTGGATACTGCTACTTGTAAAATCCCTCGTTGAATCTGATGGGGGCGGCTATGTTGTGCCACGGCAGTGCCTACTAGCTGTGGCCAAAGGGCTAGTAGCTCTCGAAACGCAGCGGAGGCTTGCCAGCGAGGTGAGCGCTCAAGCTGCTGCATTAACATCTGAAGCGATTGCATAGGCTAATAAGCTTAATTATCCGGGTTTGTCATCGTCGGTAGCAGCTTGGTGGCTGTATCTTCTTCTTCTTTTTCTTCTTCTTCGGCAGAATCGTTTGCCATACTGACCATCTTCAATGTCGGTCCAGGTGATTCTACTTGAGACGCAGCCAAATCAAACCAAAATGTCGTGCCGACCCCCACTTCACTAATAAGGTGGACGCGGCTACTGTGTTTTTCAATGATATTTTTCACAATTGATAGACCAAGGCCCGTGCCTTCTAGAGTATGAACACGATTTTCGACTCGGAAAAAGCGATCAAAAATAGCGTCTTGATCTTCCTGGGCAATGCCAATCCCGGTATCAGAGATTTCAATGCGAATAAAAGTATCGAGATCATCCGAGGGATTATGGGGATGAAGTTGGTACGCGCGAATGGTTACCTGGCCGCCTGCTTCGGTAAACTTCAGGGCGTTACCCACTAAATTGACAAACACTTGTAGCAAGAGATCATAATTGCCATGGACAAGAGGTAAATCAGATTCAAGCGTGTGCGTCAGCGTAATTTGTTTATCCTTGGCATTCAGTTGATATGTTCGCAGTGTTTGCTCAATCGGCTGAGCGACATCTACCGCTCTAAACTGATAGCGGCGATTAGATTCGAGGCGGGACAGATCGAGAACATCATTAACCAAACGCGATAATCGATCCGTTTCATGGTTGGTCGTCTCCAAAAATTCTTTGCGCTCTTCTTCGCTGAGCTCATCCCCATATTCATGGAGTGTTTCGATAAAGGATTTAATATTGAAGAGTGGCGTCCGTAATTCGTGCGAAACGTTGCTAATAAATTGGCTTTTGGCTTCGTTCAAGGCAACTTCACGGGTAATATCCTGAACGGTTATGGCAATTCCTTTGACATTTTCGCGCGATTGATCCAACACAGTATTGAGCAATACTCGAATCATCCGGCTGGTTGGTTCCGTGAGGGCAATACGAAATTCCATCCCTTCCGATTCTCCGACGACAGCCAAAAATAGGGGGCGGGTGAGTTGTACCCGAACCGCATTCGGAAAATGCTGTAAGGCTTTGCCTTCTGATAGATCTTTGTTTTCCCAGCCAAAGATCCGGCGAGCAGCGGGATTCACCAGCACAATCTGCATGTCGGTATCGAGCAAAATTGCCCCATCCGCAATGGTGGAAACTAGGGTTTCGAGCTTGGCTTTACCCGCAGTCAGTTCTTCAATGTTTTGTTCCTCATAGCTCTCAAGGCGCTCGGCCATTTCATTGAAGCTAAAAATCAGTTCCCCAAGTTCTCCCCCTAGTGGCAAATCAATTCGTTGTTGAAAATTTCCTGTCGCAATATTTTTAACGCCGGTTAGTAGTTCTTTAATGGGTTGGGTAATGGTCAAAGCATTGAAGACTGCGCCTAAAATTACCATGACCCAGATCGATACGAAAACCGCTACGGTGACATCGCGGGTCAGGTGGGAAGAGGCCACAACCGTTGGGTTGGGGTTGATGCCTAAGGCCAGTACGCCCAGATATTTGCCGTCATAGTTAATGGGGACAAAAACATCCGAAACTTCGCCAACTGGAGTCAGATGCTGGCGCACAAACGGGAGGTCGGCGTTTTTGGCGTAGTTATCTGGTAATTGCATCCGCCGTCGCAGGGTTAAGGAGTTTTGGACGGACGGATCAGAGTATGGGATGCCAAAGAAGATAGCGCCATCTTCATCGGCATAAAGCATGTAGCGAACGCTGGACGTGCTCTGATAAAAACTGTAGGAAAAGCGAGCCAACCCTTCCTGGTCATTCTCGTACACCATGGGAGCCACGTTAGCGGCTAACAGCAAGCCTAAATCGCTGCCAAAGCGAGTGTCGTTGAGGCGGGCATCTTGTTGAATGGAATTCACCGCCCAAAATGTCAGACCACTCATCAAGAGCGATACGACTAGCGTAGCTCCTGCCATCAGACGAGTTTGGAGCGTAAAATCTCCCCACCAGCGTCGTAAGACATCGCGAAATCGTCTGAGCAGGTTAATCAAATCCATATCCAGCTGTCTACATTTTTAGCGTCTGCATTTTATGAGGTGCTTCCACCAGGTATCTAGCACTTTATCCTTTACCACGGATACCTAAGTTAAAGGGTGACAAGATTAGCTCTATTTTTGCACGACGATTGAATTTGACAAATTTGAGGATCTGCCGATTGTGCCGCTAGCTAGCGGACACGATGACCGATATCGCGACGATAATACATAGTCTCGAAGTGAATTTCGGCGATCGCCGCGTAAGCAGTTTCCAAAGCACTGTTAAATGAATCACCCAAGGCGGTAACCCCCAAGACGCGACCACCACTGGCTTTGATCTGGTTTCCTTGGAGCTGAGTGCCGGCATGGAAAATAAGGCCACCGGCTTCTTCAGCAGCCGTTAACCCGGTAATCGGCATGCCCTTTTGGTAACTGTCAGGATAGCCACCGGCTGCCGCTACGATACAGGCTGCTGATTGGGCTTTCCATTGAATGGGCGGCAGTTCCGCCAAACGGCGTTCAGCACAGGCCAATAAAATCTCGTCTAGGGGGGTTTCCAGCAAGGGTAAAACCACCTGCGTTTCAGGATCCCCAAAGCGGCAGTTGAACTCAATAACGTAGGGTTCACCGGTATCGGAAATCATTAATCCTGCATATAAAACCCCACGATAGTCAATATTATGCTCCCTTAAGAAGGCCATCGTCGGCTCGAGAATGCTTGCTTGCACACAATCTAGAATTTCGGGTGATACGACAGGTGTCGGCGCATAGGCCCCCATCCCACCCGTATTCGGCCCCGTGTCGCCTTCGCCGATCGGCTTGTGGTCTTGAGCTGGCATCAGCGGGCGAATTGTTTCCCCATCGGTGACAGCCAATACAGAGGCTTCTTGCCCGATCAGATACTCTTCGATCACAAGTTGCTGGCCAGCGGTGCCAAATTTACCGCTGAAGGCTGATTCTACGGCTGCGATCGCCGTTTCTCTGGTGGGTGCAACTGTGACGCCTTTGCCAGCGGCTAGGCCGTCTACTTTAACTACGATAGGGAGGGTTTGATCTTGTAAGTAGGCGATCGCCGATTCTGCATCCGTAAAAACAGAGGCTCGGGCCGTCGGAATATCTGCTGCCTCCATTAAAGCTTTGGCCCAAGCTTTACTAGACTCGATTTGAGCCCCCGCTTGGGATGGCCCGAAAACAACAAGTCCTTGTTCCTGGAGATAGTCAGCAATACCGTCTGCCAGAGGTTGCTCAGGCCCGACAACGACTAAGCTGAGGTTATTTACCAAGGCCACCCTGGCAATGCCTTCAAAGTCGCTCAGGGCTAGTCCCAAGTTCCGACACCCTGGTAAAGCTGCCGTACCACCATTGCCTGGAATACACATAACCTCTTCGATATGAGGCGATTGTAATAACTTCCACGCTAATGCGTGTTCTCTGCCACCATTACCGATTACTAGAGCCTTCACTGACTCACACACCCACGTTGTCTGCCATCGTCAGCATACTCTCACATGTCCCGAATCTCATAGCAATTCTCATAATAGTTACCGCCTTCTAAGCTTTTGTATCGAAGCAACCATTGCATTTGGCTGGCTGCTATGCCAACCGCCCCTGTCTTAGGTCACAATTAAGTAGGGATGTGTGTGAGGAGTATATAGTGGAATCATCAACCTTCGGTAGAATTCCCAAAACTAGCCGGAATTTTCTGTCCGCAGGTGGATGAATAATTGGGACCCTGAACTTCCAGTAGACCATCTTGGGGGAGGCCAATCAGTCTTGAGACAGAGTCCCTGCATCAGATAACGGTGTCTATATAATGCGCTAGCGAAGGGCAAGCTTCCCTGCGTGAGGTTATTTGACTAAGCTGTTCGACTGGACTTCCATCATCCAACATTATGAGTGAGCGATCGCCGCTATCGCAGAAAGATAACAGTGCTGCATCTCGCAATGATGTCAATGGTGCTAAAGGAACCGAGGGTTTGCGCCGTGAGAACATTGCTCTCAAGCGGGAGTTAGCAAACCTCAGAAAGGTCTTGCGCGATCGCACAAAATCTTTGAGTGAGACGCAGAAAGAGATTGAAGCGCTGAAACATCAGTGCGTTGATAGAACGGAAGCCTTGCGGGAATCAAACGAGACGTTGATTGCCGAAATTGTCGAGCACAATCAGGCCGAAAAGCACCTCAAAACTGCTCGTGACCAATTGCAAGCGATCCTTGATGCCGTACCGGGTATCGTCTCTTGGATTAGTGACGACTTGCGTTACCTAGGCGTGAACAAGCACCTAGCCAAAATCTTCAATATGCCTATGGAGGCATTTATTGGTCAGCACATTGGATTTCTCCACACCAGTAGTGCCTTCAACCAATTCGTTCAGGACTTTTTCCAAAGTAACCAGTTAGAAGCGCGCCGGGAGTTGTCGGCTCATGTAGCTGGGGAAAAGCGTCGCTTTGTTATCGTGGCGCAAAAATATAACCAGGGGAAGGCTGCTTTTACGGTTGGCATTGACATTACCGAGCGTAATCAGGCTGAAGAAGCGCTGCGCGAAGCAGAAGCCAAATATCGCAATATTTTCGAAAATGCGGTTGAAGGTATCTTCCAAACGACATGCGATGGTCGTTACATTAGTGCGAATCCAGCCCTAGCCAGGATTTATGGTTACGCTTCGGCTGAAGAAATGATGGTGGAGCTTACCAGTATCCAGCAGCAGCTATATGTCGATCCTGAACGCCGCAAGCGATTTGTGGATGCCTTGCAAAAGAATGGCTCGGTCACTGATTTTGAATCCCAGGTTTATCGCAAAGACGGCAGCATTATCTGGATTTCAGAAAATGCTCGGGCAGTCCATGGCAGTAATCGTGAGCTGTTGTATTACGAGGGGACTGTTGAAAACATTACGCATCGGAAAGAAGCTGAAGCTGCTCTCCAGCGTGCCAACGAAGAACTGGAACAACGCGTAGCTCGTCGCACCGAGGCTTTAACCGAATCGAATCACAGACTGCTTTCAGAAATCCGTGAACGGCATCGGGTTGAGGAAGCTTTACGAACCTCAGAAGCCGAACTGCGGGCATTGTTTGCCGCCATGACAGACGTGATCACCGTCTTTGATGGCAATGGGCGTTACTTGAATATGGTGTCAACCGATTCGCAACTCCTCTTTCGGCCCCACACTGAACGGGTTGGGCGGACGATATACGAGGTATTGCCGCCGTATCAAGCCAGTTTGTTTATGCGTCACATTCAACAAGCGCTCAATACCCGCCGACCTGTGCGTGTGGAGTACAGTTTGCCCGTTGGGGATTGGCAGCCGAGTGATGATGCGAGTGGACAGGCCGCCTTTGATGATTTTGAAAACACGGCCTGGTATACCGCGGTAATCTCCCCCATGCTGGACAATAAAGTGATTTGGGTGGCGAGAGATATCACGGAAAAACGACGGGCCGATATTGCGCTACAGCAGGCTGAAGAAAAGTATCGGAGCATTTTTGAAAACAGTGCTGAAGGTATGTTTCAAGCGAGTCCACATGCTCGTTACCTGAGCGTGAACCCTGCCATGGCTAGGATGTACGGCTATCCTAGCCCAGATGAATTAATGGAGCAGGTTGCCAATATTGATCGCCTCTACGTCGATGAGGAACAGCGGCGATTAATGCTCCAGCGCCTCCATACTCAAGGCGCAGTATTTGAGTTTGAGTCTCAGGTGTATCGAGCCGATGGCTGGATCATGTGGATCTCCGAAAACGTTCGGGCGGTGATGGACGACCACGGCGATATCCTTTACTACGAAGGAACTGTTGCCGATATCACCCAACGGCGGCAAGCCCAACAGGCTTTGCGAGAAAGTCGCCGCACGTTAGCCACTTTGTTGGGGAACCTGGCCGGTATGGCCTATCGCCGCCATTGTGATCAAATGTGGACCCTTGAGTTCGTGAGCGATGGTTGCTATGAACTCACGGGCTATACCGCAGCCGATTTATTAGAAAAACAGACGATTTCATTTGAGCAACTGATCCATCCCGACGATCGCAGTTATGTCCAAGGTGAACTCGATCGTGCCTTGACGGGGAATCAAAACTTTCAAATGACTTATCGTATTTTGACCGCTGAGGGGCCGGAAAAATGGGTGCTGGAAAAAGGCGTACGCGTGTCGTCTGATGTTGAGCAAGTTGCTGTCATTGAAGGCTTTTTGACCGACATTACTGATCGGAAAGAAATTGAAGAAGCTTTGCAGATTGAGCAAGAGCGCTCGGAACGCCTCTTGCTCAATATTTTGCCTGCTTCGATCGCCGATCAACTTAAGCGTAATACTCAATCGATTGCGTATCGCTTTGACGATGCCACGATTCTGTTTGCCGATATTGTTAACTTCACAGGCTGGTCAGGCGGAATCTTACCGACTGAGTTGGTGGATCTACTCAACGAAATATTCTCTGCTTTTGACCATTTGGCCGAGCGCCACAGGCTCGAAAAAATCAAAACGATTGGAGATGCTTACATGGTCGTCGGGGGCGTACCCAACGCTGTCGAAAATCATACGCAAGCGATCGCCGAAATGGCGCTGGACATGCAAATTGCTATCAGTAAATTTGAGCGTCAAGATAATTCGCCCTTTAGTTTACGCATTGGGATTGATACCGGACCTGTCGTTGCGGGTGTTATCGGTCTCAAGAAATTCTCATACGATCTTTGGGGCGATGCTGTGAATGTGGCTAGCCGTATGGAATCGCAAGGAGTTGCGAACGAAATTCAGGTTACCGAAGCCGTCTACAAGCGACTCAAGAACCAGTATGATTTCAAGGCCAGAGGTTTCATTGACGTTAAAGGCAAGGGCCAAATGATGACTTACTGGTTAAAAGGGCGGAGCAAATCTCATTGAGCGCATTTTATGAGGCGTCCATAGGGCTTTTTGAGACCTGAAAACGCTACGATTTTTGTGTCTCTGGATACTTCTAGGGCCGCTACTTTGCGGCTTAAATTACAGTTCTTAAAGCCATCTGATGGCTAGAAAGCTAAGCACATAAATGGCCAAATACTGGTTAACTAAGAACAATTTCCCTAAAATCTTTTCGCTAAAATAGCCACATTGAAAGATTGCAAGATGTGCCAGCTATCGTTTCCCAGCGGCAAAGAACATCCCATGAATTACAATTTTGAAATTATTGGCGTTGCTCCAATCTGGAACTTTTTTAAGCACCAGCAAAGTGTCGAGCAATCGCCTGAGCGTGGCTGTGCCTATTTGGGCAGTTACGACTGTACCCTTGATGGCTTTATTAAAGCTACCAATCTCGTGCATCAAAGACCTAATTGGGACTGGGATGCCGTCGTAGCCCAAATGGTCAGATTTTGGCTGCATGATAGCGATCGCGTGTCTGTTTGGAAGCAAGAACTTGAGCAAGCGAAGGAAACGAGTCTTGTCATTGCCAGAGTTGCCAACTTCAAGCGTTTGCGATCCGAATTTCAAAGTTTATTTGAGCTTTGAGTGGACAATTTGCTGATGCTGCTGTGTTGTCGGCTGTAGTGCTTGTATTGCGGTTTTGATATCACCCACTAAAGCATCAACGAGGTCGCGGGTTGTATTCCAACTACACATCATGCGGAGACCACCTGCGCCAATGAAACTGTAAAAGGTCCAGCCTTTCTGATGGAGGGCTGCCGTCACGTTGGCAGGGAGTTCGACGAATACGGCATTCGCCTGTTGAGGAAACATCAGGTTAACCCCAGGAATGTGTACAAGTTGTTCCGCCAAATAGCTTGCACAGGCATTTGCATGGCGGGCATAGCCCAGCCAAACATCATTTTCCAGAATGCCTAAAAGGGGCGCTGAAATAAATCGCATCTTGGAAGCTAATTGTCCAGCTTGCTTGCATCGATAACCAAAATCTTCGGCCAGGGCTCGGTTAAAAAATACGACGGCTTCGCCCATGGCTAACCCATTTTTAGTGCCGCCGAAACACAACACATCAACTCCCTGCTTCCAAGTCGCTTCTGCCGGGGTGCAGTTCAAGGCTGCGATCGCATTGGCAAAGCGAGCACCATCCATGTGGATCTTGAGGTCATAGCGATCAGCCACGGCACGAATGGCGGCTAACTCTTCTAGAGAGTACAGCGTCCCAACTTCGGTAGGCTGCGTCAGGCTGATCACTTTGGGTTTGGGATAATGAATGTCAGTGCGTTTGCAGACGATTGCCTCAATGGCTTCGGGCGTCAGCTTGCCTTGTGCTCCCTTCCCGAGCAATAGCTTGGCACCATTCGAGAAAAATTCGGGCGCGCCGCATTCATCCGTCTCAACATGCGCTAGCTCATGACAAATTACACTGTGATAGCTCTGGCATAGCGACGATAAGGCTAAAGAATTTCCCGCTGTGCCATTGAATACGAAGAACACTTCACAATCGATCGCGAAAATTTCGCGCAATTGATCGGCTGCTTTCTGGGTCCATGGGTCTTCGCCGTAGGCAGGGGCATGGGCCTGATTCGCGGCAATCAGAGCGGCCATCGCTTCTGGACAAATCCCGGAGTAGTTGTCGCTCGTGAGTTGTTGCTGCATGACCTTGGTTAAAAAAGAGTTTTTACAAAAGAGCTTTCATATATTCCCGTCGCATGCGAGCGATCGCATCGATTGAAATTCCCTTGGGACAGACTGCCTCACATTCGCCATGGTTAGAGCAATCGCCAAACCCTTCTACCGACATCTGCTCGGTCATGGCTTTAACCCGTTGCGGCCGTTCCGGATCACCCTGCGGCAGCAGGGCAAGATGGGCAATTTTAGCCGCCGTAAAGAGGGAGGCCGAAGCATTGGGGCAGGCAGCTACACAAGCCCCGCAACCGATACACGTGGCATAGTCAAAGGCCTGATCCGCATCTGGCTTTGCCACCGGAAGCGTATTGGCTTCAGGGGCTGAGCCAGTTTTCACCGAAATATAACCGCCAGCAGTAAGGATTCGATCAAAGGCGGAGCGATCAACTACAAGGTCATTAATGACCGGAAAAGCCCCGGCTCGCCAAGGTTCTAGAGTAATCGTGTCGCCCTCTTGAAAATGGCGTACGTAAAGCTGACAGGTTGCGGTTTGTTGTTGAGAACCGTGAGCTTGGCCATTGATCATGATGCCGCAAGACCCACAGATCCCCTCACGGCAGTCGTGATCAAACTCGACGGGCCTGTCCCCAGCCTGAATCAGTTGCTCGTTCAGCACATCCAGCAACTCTAGAAAAGACATATCGGGTGCCGCATCCGGCACCGTATACTGCATAAATTTTCCAGGCTGTTGAGGGCCAGCTTGTCGCCAAATCTTGAGATGAAGCTTCATGTTGAGTGATTCACTACCAGACGCTCACTAATAAATAGTCTAAAAGGGATACAGCATTTCTTTTCTGAGTGGGGTATGGCTTATCTCCTGAGAGCAAGAGCCCTAGACCGATTTTTGCACCTCACTGGATTCAGAAATGCTGTAAACGGGTTTCTGAGTCAATTGGCTTCTATTGTCGCAGCCTCAAGGAGGCAGTGTTGTATCAGAACGCTATTAAAACTAATTACACTCGCCCTCATGTGCACGGTTTGTTTAACACCTTCTTTGAACTTCAAGCTCCTTGAAACTCTAGAGTGAAATCATCCACCTAAAGAACGCAAGGATATTTCACACCCGTGATTTTGAGATGACGGAATGGTGTGAAACCCGTTCGACCGTCACTTCACACCGTTTATGCAACAAACACTGACGCTTTCCTAAAAACTCCTTGATTTCTTAACGCTTTGGCGACTGGCTAAATCATTCCATTGCCAAAGCAATTATGTCGCAATGGCCTGGATGATCGATATCGCAAATCAAACAAAATCAGAACTATCGATCGATCAAATACTATTCCTTACCTTTGTCGTATAGGACTCGATTCGCTTCGATTTGATGAAGATTTTCTTCGGCCCAGAATTTAGCGGCTTGAACGATGGGCAGTAGACTTTCACCCAGTTCGGTTAGCTGATATTCCACTTTTATGGGCAGTACGTCTGGGTATAAGGTTCGTTTTATCAGCCCCTCGCGTTCAAGTTTACGCAATGTCTGGGTCAACATTTTTTGTGAAATCCCTTCACAGAATCTTTTCAGTTCACCAAAGCGCATTACCTTGCCTGCTAACGCTCCAATAGCCAACGAAACCCACTTTTCGCCAATTAAAGCCAATACCTCTCTAGAGGGACAGATTGCCGCATAGACATTGGGTTTGAGTTTCTGACTTTGATCTTCAAACATGATAGTTACCTCCGGGTACCTAGTTTACACCGGAAACTAGAGTGGCTATAGTTCGGCTACACCCCTCCCAAAGCGCCTAACCCTTGTTGGAGAAGATTCATGAAAATTGCCATCTTAGGATTTGGTAATGTTGGTAAGCAATTCGCCCATCTATTTGGTCAAGCGGGACACGAAATTGTTATCGGCTTGCGCTCAGTTCCTGGCCAGAAATTGCCCTATCCATCGACCACCTTCAAAGAGGCTGCCGAATTTGCCGATGTTCTGGCGATCGCGATTCCTTTTGCGGCTTGTGTTGACGTATTACCAGAACTCGCTGAAGCCACCAAAGGGAAAATTGTCATCGACAGTACCAATCCACTCAATGCTGACTGGTCACCGAAATTGCTTGGGCAGGAAAACTCGGCATCGGAAGAAATTAGTAAACTGTTGCCAGAAGCCTACATTGTCAAGGCGTTCAACACCATCTTTGCTGATGTAATGGGTGAGTCGCTGCAAAACGAGCAAGCGATTACTGCATTTATTGCCGGAGACAATGATGAGGCTAAACAAAAGATTATTGCTCTAGCTAAGGATGTTGGCTACGCACCGATTGACACTGGACCGCTTTACACTGCTCGCTATCTTGAGAGTATGGCGCACCTCAATATTCAGATTGCGGTTGGTCAAGGGGGCGGCACCCATGCGGCCTTTGTCTACCTTTCAAAACAGGGCGCTTAAGGAATTTCCAGGCAAGAATTTACCAATTGGTTCTGTAGGATGGGCAAAACGAAGTGTGCCCATCGACAGCATGGTCTTGACTGATGGGCACGGGCTACGGTCTGCTATTATCGCAGCGTAAAGCACCAAAGCATGGGTATTTTTATTTCTGGAAGTCTCCTTAAGCAGTGAATACCGAATCGGAATGGCTACACACCCCATCATGAAAAATAGAGGATACCTGTAGAAACGCGATATATCGCGTCTGTAAATTAGCGACATGTTGCGTCGCTCAATTAGCAGGTAGGTAAACCGGATTGAATACAAGAGGCCTTCAACGGGTTGCCAGGAGTGGGGCCGCACTCAACAACACCTTGGTGTAATCATGCTGAGGGTCTTCAAAAATACTGGCGGTGGGGCCTAGCTCAACAATTTTGCCTGCCTGCATCACCGCAATCCGATCGCACAAGTACCGCGCCACCCACAAATCATGGGTAATGAAGAGATATGTGAGGTCAAATTCTTCCTTGAGTTCCAGCATTAGCGCTAGGACTTGAGCTTGGATGCTGGCGTCCAGCATACTCACGGGTTCATCGCAGACGACCAATTTGGGGCGGGTAATCAGGGCGCGGGCGATCGCGACCCGTTGCTGTTGTCCACCCGAGAGATCGCCGGGAAAGCGATCGATGTAGTCATCCACCGGCGTGAGCCCTACACGCTCCATCATGGCGCGAACCTGGGTGTCAACCTCAGCTCCCTTCGCTAGCTGATGAATTCGGAGCGGGTCGCCAATCCCCCTGCCGATGGTCATCATGGGATTCAGGCAGGCATGGGGGTCTTGAAAAATCATCTGCATATCCCGTCGTCGCTGTTGCAACTCGGAACGCGATAGCTGGGTGAGTTCCTGGCCCAAAAAACGGACCTGTCCGGCTGTCGGGGAGATGATTTGGAGAATCGTGCGCGAGAGGGTGCTCTTACCACACCCGGATTCGCCAACTAGCCCAAAAACCTCGCCATGCTGCAGATTAAACGTGGCACCATCGACCGCACGAATAACACTGTTGGTCTGACGACCGAACAAACGAGCAATGGGGTTCGCGGCCAAGGTGTAATGTTGCTGCAGATTCTCTACTTCCAGCAGGGGTGTGGCTGAGTCTTGCTGAGCGCGGATGTCTGCTTGCTGCAGATCGATCGCCGCCTGCAACAGGGACCGTGTGTAGTCATGCTGGGGGTTTTGCAGAACCTGCTGGGCTGGGCCCAATTCCACCAGCTTGCCCTTGTACATGACGGCCACGCGATCGCAATATTCCGCTACCAGCGCCAGATCATGGGAAATCAAGATCAGCCCCATATTACGTTCGCGGCAGAGACGAGTCAGTTCCTGCAAAATTTGAGCCGAAACAGTGACATCCAAACTGGTCGTCGGTTCATCGGCCACAATGAGCTTAGGGTTCAGCACTAAAGCCAGGGCAATCACAACGCGCTGGCGCATTCCCCCACTGAACTCATGGGGATATTGGCCCCAGCGATCGCGAGGAATACTGACCGCCTCCAGGGCTGCTAAGGCTTGTTTTTTCGCCGCTTGCTTTGACAACTCAGGTCGATGAGCCAGCAAGGTTTCCAGGCAATGTTCCCCAATTGTCATCAGCGGATCGAGCCGCGTCATGGGGTCTTGAAATACGAGCGAGACGGCTTCGCCCCGAAAATGTCGTAGTTCCTTTGCCGACAACGCCGGAATCGAGCGATCTTCAAAATTTGCGGTGCCTTCAATGCGGCTCCCCCGCGGTAAGAGTCGAAGGGCTGCGCGACCCAGCGTACTCTTGCCACAGCCAGACTCACCCACAAGCCCCAAAATATCTCCCGGAGCCAGACTAAAAGAAACCCCATCCACTGCCCAGGCCGTTTGTTTGGGGTAAGCAACGCGAAAATTTTCAATTGTGAGTAGCGTATTGCGAGTGTCAGCCATTCTTTCCCAGGCGCAGCATCATTCTTCAAATCGTCGCATCAAATAGGCTACGCCAAAATCTCCATTGGGATGTTTTTCTAGCAAATCAGCCAGTTCAAAAAGTTTGGCTGCAATGTCTGGTCCTAGTTTATCAACGGTTGCCTGTCGTTCGCGCCAGCTCGCCTCCAGCTCTTTGACCCGACTTTGCCAGAGATCGGAGAAAATATTTTCGAGATGGATATCGAGCTTGAGCTGCTGCAAAATTTCCCACTCACCGCGATCACACCAGTAACCCTTGCAGTTGGGGCAGCGTTCAACAAAAAACATTGATTCCTTGAGTACAATACGCCCCCGAACAAGATAATGTCCACAGTCGGGACATAGCGCTGCCCGATTATCCAGGGGTGATACCTGAAACGATATCTCGGCGGTGCTAGGCAAAACATCAACCTGCGGTTCTTGTTCGCGGTCAATGCCTTGTTGATTTTGCCAAATGAGGTAATTTTCAGGGGGAATCCAGGCACCACCGCAGTCGGGACAGCATTTGGCGGCTAGGTCCGAGGCTAAGATGCCGTCTGTTAGGGGCGTTTTTGGTTCCTTGGGACACTTCACAATATCAGGCCGCGACGAATTGATAAAAAACCGGTCTCTTCTAGAAGCCCGGTCCCTTCTGAAAATCAGGATATCAGCTATGTCTTGATCTTAGGGACCAGTTTTTGAGGACAAGGGAACCGGGTTCCTACTCCAACTGTGCTTTCAGCCCATGACTGAACTCCAGCAGAGTTTGCACCCGCTGTCGCATGTGGGCTTGTCGCTTTTGCACCGTCATCGGATGCTTAGCCGTTTGCAAAAAGCTGACATCCATCCCTAATAGACGCAAAGCCCGGTTGATTTCAGTCTGATAGCTTATCAGCGATGCGACGTTGGGAGATGCCATCAAGGTGGGTAAGAGCTGCTGTTGATAAAGCTGCTGAGTCGTCAAAAAGTCTTGCTGTAGCGATCGCACCTCAATGTTGGCTTTGTTTACAGCCGTTTCGAGCGTTTCCAGGTGCGTAATGAACGCATCCAGCAGATCATGATCAGTGGGAGGAGGGAGGGCAGACATCTCGTAATCCTGATGGGTGGCGATTGAGTGCAGCTCACCCCTATATGGAGTCTAATCAAGCTTTGGATAAATGGACGCTTGCCAAGCACGAATCATGGTTGCGTCTCTGTTTCATCAGAGGATTTAAGGGGAGAGGAGGATCCGGAAGCGATTCGTCGCGCATCCATGGGTTGTTTGGCGGGTTGCTTGGCGCTCGCTTTAGGGGCTGGCACTGCATGCGGCGGCGATACAGGCAGGGATTGATGTGCCTGTAAAGTAGTGGGTTGATAAGCTATGCGCCTCGCTTGAGACACCGGGGATGATTTAGCGGGTTGTTGTTTCGTCGAGGTGACTTGGCGGGCGATCGCTGGCAAATCGCGCCCTGCGGTTGAGGTTGTTAGGAATCCACTGGGTTGGCTACCTCGATAGGTGCCATTGGCCTCAATGGATGGATCATCCTGATGGATGTGATGCACATGGGTGCGATCTTGTCCCCGCGATCGCGTGATGACCTTACTTCCATCATCAGCACTGAAGCTCGGAAAGGTCCCTGCCAATTCCTGCACCGGATCGCCGCCCGTGGTGGCATACAAATAGCTTTTGTTCGCCTCTACAACGGTGGTAACTAGCCATGCCCCATCAGCACTCACTTGGGGATTGCGGCCCCTAAACTGAATCAGAGATGCCTCGTCAGGTCTGTAAAGATAGCTGTTGCCCACTGCCGACGCTGTAATGACGGAGCCGTCGGGACTAACGCCACGGTATCGTCCCTCTAGTTCTGTGATGCGATCGCCACCCAGATTGTATAGGTACGTGCGATCATGCCCGTAAGCCCGCGTGATAATCAGCGTGCCATCGGGGCTCATCGTCGGGAATCGCCCGTCAACCTCAGCAATGACCTGATGCGTATCCAGGTCATACACGATCGAGTCGTGCCCATTCGGGGCGGTGGCCAAAACCTGTTGCTGATCGGGACTGAACTGGGGATTGCGTCCGGCAATGGTCGCCAATTGTTCGCCGGTTTCCAGATCATAGAGATGGGTAATGCCCTCGGCAGTTGTCGTCAAAATGCGCGGTTGGTCCAGGTCGGAGCTTAAGCGCACATAGTTTCCGGCAAATTGGCCCAGTTCTTCGCCATCGGGACTGTAGTGAATGCTATTGCCTTCGTTCATCTTCACGACCAGGGATGCTCCATCGGCTGTAAAAGTCGGGGAATGTCCAGGCAATGGAGTTGTGACGTCACTTTCGAGGGTATAGAGATAGCTGGTGTTGGTCTCTCGGGAAGTGGTTACCACCTGTTGACCATTGCCATTAAATCGGGGAGAATGGCCCGCTAATTCCGCTAGACGTTCTCCTGATCGACTGTAGAGATAGCTGCGATCGCCATGGACGGTCACAATATGGCTGCGGTCTGGACTGAACTTTGGAGATGTTCCCACCATTAAGGTGACCAATTGACCTGAATAGTCATACAGATAGCTGATAGGAACCCCTGCACCAGGAATGTTGGGCACTTGGTTGCTGGGAGGATCGGGCGATTCAACCGGTGTGGCTGGTGGCTCAACCGGTGTGGTTGGTGGCCCAACCGTGGGGGTTGGGGGTGCGTCAGGGGAGGCTGGCGACTCCGGGCGGGGTTGCGGCGGTGCCGCTGGGGTGGCTGCAGAGACAGAAGTTCGGGCCGGCGATGCAACTGAGATAGCTGGCGGTTCCTCAGAAGGTATCGGCGGTTCAATGGGGGGTTCCGCAAGCTCGATTTCAGTTTCTGGCTCTTCTACTAAGCTATCGCTGGGGGTATTGACAAACCCAATGAGGGGGTCCGAGACAGCGGAGGAAGCTCGCCCCAAGTTCTTCCCAAATGCAGCAAAGGGATTAAGGCTGGCGTCAGACTGAAAACCGAACTGTCGATTCTCAACATAAACACTCACCGCGTGATAGGCCAGCAACCCTGAAATTAAGCCCACCAGCATCATACCGATGCCATACAAGGTGCCCCTGCGAATACGTCGTTGAGCCTCAGCTTGAGCCTCCTTTAAGGTCCGAATCACTTCTTTTTGATACGCATCTTCGCTAATCCGGCTGGCCCGAATATAGTCCACTTGCAGTTCGCTAGGGTGGGGAGACTTCGTGATGCTTTGTCCCAACCAGGTTTCGGCAGCTTCCAGATCATCGCCGCGCAACAGCAGGCTCTCTTTGCGTTCCCGATTGTTCCATTCGATGGCGCGCATGAGTAAGCGCGTGTGGGTCCGCAGATGCTCCGGGTCCGTATCGAGTGTCCGAATCAGATCCTGAAAATTCTTGGCAAAGTTACTGTCGTGGCGGTTGAAGTCAATCCACTGCACCGCTGCCAGGACAGGATGCAAGTTCTCCACCTCTACAGGACGATGCAGTACCGTCAGGATGCGCTTGTTGAGAGCGTGGGCATAGTCCACTTCGTCTTTGCAGTAGGGAGACCGAATGGAACTGGGGGAAATGATGAATAGGAATTGATCAGAGGCTTCAATGCCCTGATGGATAGCCGTTTGAAAATCGACACCCGGAGGGATGCTTTCCTGATCGAACCAGGTAAGCTTCTCTTGCAGTTGCAGACTATTGTTGAGACGGCGCGCAAAGTCGGAATCGGCCCGCGAATAGGAAATAAACACATCCAACGACGCCACAGGGGGTTGCCGTAAGCTTTCGGCAATAAATTCCTGTTGCAGGGGAGTGGGGCGATATTGCGATCGCAACTTAGCCGTTTTGAACCATGATTCACCATGGCTGAGGTTAAACCCCCGCAGCAATAAACTAGGATTACGATGCTGCCGCTCCCACTTTAGGGCTTTGGTGAGCAATATTTTGTGGTCTTCAAAATAGCTGGCATCCTGGCGCAGGATTTTATAAAGTTGGCTCTCATCAAGGTCGTAATCCTGGCGGCTGACATTGTCTGTGAGATCAATATATTGCAGTTCTTTTAAGGCTGCAGACAATTCCTCCCCATCGACTGATTGCACCTTAATGGGGATCACGCGCTTGTTCAGCGACAAGGCATAGGCCAGTTCCTGCTGGCAATAGGTCGAGTGTAAAGAGGCTGGCGACAGCAAATAGACGAGATTATCAGCAGCTTCAATGCCACGATTAATCGAGTCCTTAAAGTCAGCGCCGGTCGCAATATCGGTACTACTCGTCCAAACCGTAAATCCCTCCCGCCATAACGAGCGGCGCACCTGATCCATCGTTTCATGGTCAGTCTCAGCATGGGCTAAAAACACCTGTGTCATCAGGTTGTTGGCATTCTTTTTGCTCTCTGTGATGAACTCACAGTGCAAATCGGTGGGGCGACACGGTGGCAGCTCTTCTTTAAATTTAATCGCTAGCCATTTCTCAGCCTGTTGCCGATCTTCGGCGATTAGCAAATACCGTGATTCGCGGTTACGTCTTTCCCAGGTCAGAGCTTTTGACAAAAAACGACTATGGTTGGCCACATAATCTTGATGGCGTTCAAAAATGGCAATTAGCTTTTTTAGCGAAGCCTCAAAGTCATCAACACCCTCGCGAAAATTCAACCAATTAATCTTACGAACTTCGGGATGTAAATTAGGATAAAAAGAATCCTTTCCTGCTGCTTGGAATGCCGCCCAATCTTCCGCTGTACCGTCAGGAAAACGAGCATGCCAGGTCTCAAAAGAAATCGTTTCTACATGGATGGCAGGAATAATGCGCTTGTTGTAGCGCAACGCATGCTCTAGTTCTAGTTGGCAATAGGGTGAGTTAACGGAAGACGGTGACGCCAGGAAGAGAAAGTTATCAGATGTTTCAATACCTTCGCGAATCTGTGCTTGAAAGTCTACGCCTAAAGGAATATTTTCAAAATCGAACCAAACCTTCCATCCCTGATTGATCAGACGTTGACGAAGTTCTGTGGCAAAGATTTTACTATCAGCTCGGCCATAGGAAATAAAAACATCCTGTACACTATCCATGGGCTCTAAATTAAATTTAATTTAACGGTATAGCCACCCTGTTCTGAATTGAATCAACCTTAGTATGGATTTTGAAGAGTATCAACTTAGAATTAGGGAATCTTGGGTTGAAATAATTCAGGAGTCAGGCGTTAAGAGTCAACAGCCAAGAGACTGTTATGAGTTCTAAGTTTTGTTCGCGTAGTGACTCCGGAGGCGTAATTTTGAATTGAACTGAGAATTCAACTCTTAACCCTCAACTCTTTATCACTCTCTGCTTTCTGTTGACTGGCCTTTGTCTTGAGCTATCGCTCCAACGCAATAAAAAATGAGTCAAGATATTCCCTTGACTCATTTTCAAAGCTAAGGAAATTTCTGAGAAAGAAATGACCGATTGCGGGACTGGATCTCTTGCCTCGAAACTAACCTACGGCGGTATATTCATTTCGAGAAATCCCCTAAATCTAGGTGTCAACTTAAAGCAGGAAGTTTCAGTGTTAACAGCATACCCTGCGGCAACCAAAGAGCCCCACAAGAGCCAGAAGAGTACGGATTTCTGACTGTAACTTCTGACTCCTGACGCCTAACTCCTGACTTCGCTGCCAGCCCAATGTTCATAGTCTCCATCGAGACCCTATACACTCAATCCCGTTGCGCATGCAACGCCCGTTCCTCCCAGACCACAATATCCGCCTGGATTCTTGGCGAGATATTGTTGGTGGTAGTCCTCAGCATAATAAAACTCAGGGGCATCGAGAATCTCCGTTGTGATGCCGCCATATCCAGCCTTTTGCAACTCGACTTGATACGCATCACGGGACGCTTCGGCTAACTTCCGTTGAGCATCAGAATAGACGTAAATGCCCGAGCGGTATTGGGTGCCTGAGTCATTTCCTTGACGCATGCCTTGGGTGGGGTCGTGGCTTTCCCAGAAAACCTTGAGGATGCCTTCAAAACTAATGACGCTGGGGTCAAAGACAACCAGCACGACTTCGTTATGGCCCGTCATGCCGCTGCAGACTTCGCGATAGGTGGGGTTGGGGGTGTAGCCTGCGGCGTAGCCAACTGCTGTCGTGTAAACGCCCTCGGTTTGCCAAAACTTACGCTCGGCTCCCCAAAAACAGCCAAGACCGAACACGGCTGTCTCTAGGCCCGCAGGAAAGGGGGGCTTAAGGGGATTGCGATTGACGTAATGTTTGTCGGGAACCGGCATGGGTTCACTGCGACCGGGTAGCGCTTCATCCGGGCTGGGAAGGGCAAGCTTTTTGCCAAAGCCAAATAACACCATGTTTTAACAGACTCTAAAAACCTCTTCTTTACTATAAATCAAGCCTCTGCTGGATGTTTTGAGAAACCACTGAGAGGAAGTTTGGGAAACCATAAATACCCACTGCCTTACACTCAGGCCAGGCATGGTATTGGCAACTTCTGTGATATCGATAGTCAAGGTAGGAGCTATAACGAGAGAATAAAGGCAAATATTTCACAACTGCTCAGGGCCATATCTAATGTCGAACAAGTCAACAGGCTTGGAGGAAATACCGAATGATTACGGAATAGTCTCTATTTGTTGTGTAGCTCTGCGATAGTGGTCATCACCTTGTGCCTTATGACAAAGACTCCAAATTCTCCTTCTGATCGATCTGTTCATATTGGAAGTAGTGTATCTGGCAGTGTGATTCAGACGGGTGACCAGAACACAGCGTCGATCCAATTCCAACAGGCATCACTACCTCAGCCAAAAACGGTCGATATAGGGTTAGAGATAACGGCTTTGAAGACGCTACTGTCTCAGCTGGCATCTCCTGATAAGCGCAAAATTGAGAATGCCCTAGAAGATGCAGAAGATGAGCTGCAAAAGCTAGAGCCAGATAAAGACGAGGTGGGGCAGGCGCTAGACAGAGCGCTGAAATATGCTGAAAGGGCGAATGGCTTTGCTGAGGCAATGGATAAGCTACGCCCTCATGTGGAGAAAGCCGCAGGCTGGTTAGGCAAAAATTTGGTGCAAGCTTTTAGCTGTTGTGGGATTGACAATTTGAGTGCAGACTGATGGTAGAACCTTTTCAGGGTGAAGATCGTAGAATTGAGATTAAAGAAAGTGCGATCGGCAGTGCAATTGTTTCTGGGAATGGCAACACAGTCAACGTCATCAATTACCAGAAGATTATCCATCAGACGTTTGAACAGCGCAGTGAAACACTTGTTGAAGAACCCAAAGGCAAAATCGGTCCAAATCCCTATAAGGGGTTAGCTGCCTTCACGGAAAGTGATGCTGATCAATATTTCGGCCGCGAAGAACAGGTGGAGCGGCTGTGGCAGCGATTTAAAGCATTATTTGGACAGTCTGACCAACCTAGATTGCTGCCGATTTTAGGACCCTCTGGATGTGGAAAGTCTTCCTTAGCTAGGGCCGGACTGATTCCAGAACTAGCTAGAAGGTCCTTATCTGGAAAAGGAAAAATGCGGATAGCGGTACTAATGCCGGGAACACATCCTGTTGAAGCATTGGCAGGTGTACTGGCAAGGATTATTACTAGTGATCTGATCCCAATTAAAAAGGCTAAGGAGTTGAAACAGACACTTAGAGAATCTAATGATGATGGCGAATTTGATGGCTTGCGAAGTATCGCAACCCTAATACCTGATATCCAAGACAGCCCTTTAGTACTGCTAGTAGATCAGTTTGAGGAACTTTATTCTCTTTGCAAAGATGTCAAGGCTCGTAATATTTTCATTGAAAATCTGTTTCATGCAGCGAACAGTCCCACAGGTAATGTAAGTGTTATTCTTACGCTGCGGAGCGATTTTCTAGGTGAAACTCATAAGCACCCTCTTCTTAATGCTGTAATTGGGTCTGATCAAAGCATCATTGTGCCTGCCATGACACCAATAGAACTCCGTCGAGCGATTGTTGAACCGGCAAGATTCGCTGGAATGCCTCTAGGTGAGGCAGTAGTTGATTTGCTGGTTAAGGACACCCAAGATCGTGAAGGTGCCTTGCCACTGCTACAATTTGCCCTTTCCCGTATTTGGGAGGAGATAAACAAAGGTAAAAATGCAGTTGATATTTATTGGGAAATGGAGGGGATCGGTGGTGCTCTTGCTGGAAAAGCTCAAGACATTTACGACAAATTGAGCGATTCTGACAAGATGATTGCTCGGTGGACGTTTATCGAACTTGTGCAAATTGGAGAAGGTACTCGAGATACACGACGTCGAGTTGAAATAGAAGATCTCGTTATACCTCAGAATACTTTGTCACGTGTGAAGCACTTACTTCATAAGTTTTCAACGCAAGAAGCACGATTAATTACGCTCTCTAGTCAAGGAAAACATGAAGTTGCAGAGTTGACTCACGAAGCACTGATTCAGAACTGGATACAATTACAAAAGTGGATTGATGGAGTTAGAGGTGCTCTGCTACAAAAACGCCAGATTGAACATCTTGCTCAATCTTGGAAAAAGCAAGGAAAGGTAAAAGATTACCTTTTGCAAGGACAGGCTTTACGAATAGCTCAAGATTTCATGCGGAGCAAAAAGAATAATCAAGAGGCGGCGTTATCTCGCTTAGCGATAGATTTTCTTGTAAGAAGTCGAATGAAACAGCAAAGAGATTTGCTAAGGTCATTCAGCCTCCTTTTTATCTTCCCCATGATTGGAATGTTAGTTTTACTACACTACCAAATCATCAATAGATCGACTGATATATTGTCTCGAGACGATTGCAAGGCTGATCCTGGCATCAAAACAATGTTGACCTATTTGTGGTGGACAGGTAACGCCGACATCTTGAGAGACTTGAAGCTTTGTAATGAATACTTACTTGGGCTTAGTTTGCCTGGAAGCACGATCAGAAATTCAAACTTTGAAAAAGCGAATCTATCAAATACAGATTTTCGCAATAGTACATTAGTGAATTCCCGATTTAGAGGTGCAACTATTGCATATGCCGATTTCACTAATGCACTTCTGATGAAAACAGATTTCCAATGTTCAGATACTAAATGTTCTGAGTTGATTGAGACTAATTTTCAAAATGCAAAATTAATGGAAGCCCAATTTAAGAATGCCTTCCTAGAAGGTGCCAAATTTCAAGGTGCTGATTTAAGTTATGCAAATTTAGAAGGTGCAAAAGGATTGACTTCAGAACAATTAGAAAGGGCAACTCTTTGTCATACGACACTTCCCAAATATCTCGATATTTCAGGTGATAGAGACTGCCTTTAAAAAACTCAGATTGCGCTTTCAGTATTTTAGGAAGTTAGATTCTTGGAAGTATCTCTAGTTGCATCCTTGGCAGCCAGGTTTAAGGATGAGTTTAGATTCACCATTGGGATATCTATATAATTCATGTAACACTCTTTTTCCTCCGCAGTTCGGATTTGGTATGCAAACTTCTTCATAGAATGAGAAATGCTCATTTATTTTATTGCCGTCAAAGCTGGAAATTTCAGAACTACACTCTGACAATGCCTCAATAATTGAATCTCCTAACATTTTCTTATGCTTCAAGGTATCAGTCAACAACTGGATGGCTGTTGCCTGATACCTCCCCAGCTTTAGTAGTCCTTGTGCAGCAAAAACATGTTTCTTCTCAACCTTATTGGAAATAATACTTCCACTGGTTTTTTCAAAACATTCACTCAAAGATTTTCGTAGAGCATAAGCTGCTTTGTCAATGGGGGAACGCGTTACGAAATTAGATTCGCTAATCAGTAACTGAATATCTTCGATCTTTCCTTCTTGTATATATTTTTCAAGTACCTCTTGAAGTTCCCAGGAAATTTCTTCTAGATTGGCTTCGAGTTTTGGAAATTCTAACTTCATATTCTGTCTCCTTTGTATAGGATTGCGATAGGTTTTGTGATGCTTAACACTCATCACTTTACGATCTTCACGTAGTGTAATTCGCTTGGAGATGGATGTCTCGATTGCTTGTGCTGTGTTACGCATTGAAGCTTTAGCTGCTTGAAGCGCCCTATGAGCTACCGTCAATCCGTAACCAGTTGCCAAATCTGGGCCTGCCCTGGCCTTTCCCCCTCCACTAGCTGGGTTGCTACGACCTTCACGAATGTCGTGAGCAGTGTCTCGCAAGATGTCTCTAGTTTTTAACGGGCTTAAACCGGGTACAAACTGCTCCAACAGAGCACAGGCTCCTGCCAATTGGGGGGCAGCTGAAGAGGTTCCGCTAAATGCCGCCCAGCCGTCGGTTGCTTCCGTCTCATCTCCCATCAAAGAGCGGCCTCGATCCATTACGCTTCCAGGAGCGACGGGCAACATAATGTAAGCTGCATCAGGTAACTGGCCTACCAACCCACACACGTCAGGCACTTGTCGATTTCGATAAATGGTACTTATGAAGCTGCTAGCATAGTTACTGGCTTCCAGCCGTCCCTTGAGCGAACCTTCCAGGTGTTTATAGACACCCCCTACAGCAATTACATCACGGTGTTGGGAAGGAAATCCCCATTGCCCATTGCCCGCCGCAAAAATCACGACAATTCCCTGCCGTACTGCTTCGG
Source organism: Cyanobacteria bacterium J06639_14 (assembly GCA_039818605.1). Lineage (GTDB taxonomy): Bacteria > Cyanobacteriota > Cyanobacteriia > Phormidesmidales > Phormidesmidaceae > SIO1E4. The sequence goes on from JBCBTQ010000005.1 coordinate 61,759, forward strand.
AAATCTCAGCCGCAAGCACTTTGTGAGAAGAAGAAAGTTGATCAGGACGCCGTAAATCTGACCCCCAACTACATGAAATGATATCGGGATTGAGGGAAACGGCCTTTCTGAAAGCAGCGGTAGAGTTGATGTTTCTCGCCTTGTTTCCTAATGCTACATCGGCTTTGACGACGGTAAGGTCTACATGAGGCGCAACGGCAAACACGTTGGCTGCAACTCCGGTACCATGCCCATTGTCATCACGATGACGGTCTCGCGAACCGGGACCCAGCGCCACATTAAGCTTGTACCTGTGGTGTTTGAAAAACTTATGTTCGGTGAAGCAGCCAGAGTCCACTACGACAACTTTGATGCCTTTACCCGTAATCCCTTGTTCATGCGCTAGCCTTGCACTTAATGCGTCTGCCAGTTCATCAGGAACTTGTAAGTAACGGGCATTGGTTGGCGGTGGAACCGCACTAGAAACAGGGGACTGGAGATAATAAGCAGGGTCATTAATAGCAACGCCATCCAGAATATCGCTCCAGTGCGTATTAGCGACATCAATTTCACCAAAAGGTTTTTGGTCAATTGAATTAACGAAAGCAGCGCTACTTGGGAGACCCAACTCCTTTGTCACAGGGCGTTCAACTACCTCTAGAGTCGTGCCAAACGATCGCTCATAAATTTCTGGAGGCGCTGCGATGTTGATGGAGATTTTGCCAGTTTTATCTAAGACATCAAACCCCGCTTTTTCGAGGCGCGCTGCCGCTACGGCTAAACGATCAGGAGGCGCATGAAATAGTGATACATTTTTACTTTCAACCAGGAGTCCTGTTTGCAACAAAGACTCCATGCTGGCTGACCGAATAACAGCTTCAGCATAAATCTTAGGAGGCAACTGTGGCCTCGGATGATTACTCATCTCAGGGGTGTATATCGATTAGGAAATATCAGGAATATATTGATTGAAGGCATAGGATTCTTAGGAAACTTTAGCTTCTTAAAAAAGGCTGTGTCCAAATCTTAAAAGTTTTTAGCAATCGGGAAATGGATGCTCTCGCTATTTTTGACTGAGAGACAAAATTCATGCTGCGATCCATGCACAGCAGTTACACAGCCGGGAATCCAGGCATGTATCAGTACTCGCTTGAGCCTAAAAATTATATTTACCAAACGGTTTCAAGCAAACAGTTAGCGATGAAAAGGTGTAATACAATACAATCGCCCTCTTCAGAAAATATGCTTCTTAGCCTGAAGCATTCTTTACCCGTAAGTTATTGGGTGCTTTCTTATGAGTAACCGTTTGTCTGAGCCGTCCCCAGAGGTTGTAACGCCCCCAGGCGCGATCGCCCGCTTCTTTGATTTCGGTGCCTTAGGCACTGATCTGCGGACTGAAATCATGGCGGGAATCACCACCTTCATCACCATGGCTTATATTCTGGTGGTCAATCCTGGAATCCTGTCCAATGCTGTCTTTCTGACGGAAAGTGGTGATTTGTTTGGTCAGTTGGTCGTTGCCACAGGCGTTTCGGCAGCGATCGCGACGTTGGTCATGGGTATTGTCGCCAAGTACCCCATCGCCTTAGCCCCTGGTATGGGACTCAACGCCTTTTTCGCCTTTTCCGTGGTTCTTGGCCTGGGGATTGACTGGCGAGTAGCGCTGGCTGCCGTATTCATCGAAGGGTTGCTTTTCATTGGCCTTACCCTGACAAATCTCCGGGCTGCGATTATCCAAGCCATTCCTGAATGCCTGAAACGGGCCACCGCTGCCGGG
>JBCBTQ010000006.1:0-60361 GCA_039818605.1 Cyanobacteria bacterium J06639_14
GTCAAGAAAATCAGCGGGATAGAGGCCGTTGCCTGTGAGCATCGAAGTGCGGATAAAACTGAATAGCCATCCACATCGGGCATCATAATGTCGCAGACAATCAAGTCCGGATGATGTTTGTTGGCTAAGGCCATCCCGGTTATGCCATCACTTGCACCAAATGCCTGAAATCCCTCAAATTCAAGACATCTCAGAAAAATATTGCGAGTTTGACTCTCATCTTCAATAACTAAGACTGTTCGCATAGCGACCCTGGAAATTTCTAATTCCAGAAGCATTCATAATGGATACTTCAACGCACAAAACCTGTAAAAGATTGCTTAATAACAAAAAAACTGACCCGCAATTTTTAGAGGTTTGGAATTTAGAGTGAGCATAGTCTTACTTAGCCCACGTAGCAAGCTTGTAACAAGCCAGTACTATCAGCTCTTGATTGATGGTTGATATTCTAAATTTAGTAATTGCTACAGTACTACGATGTGGTGTACTAGGATACAATTTGCCGTCGTGATCGCACGCCTGCAAGCGCATCGATCTTTTGTGCTGCAAGCATTCCAGCCTTATTTGGTCCTCAAAGTTACACAATATTGCTATGGCGAAAGAAGACGCGTCGCTGCTCCCTCAAGCTTCCCCTGTCGCTGCTGTTGATACACCAGTTGATCAAACGCTGGAGCAGCTCCGCCGCCAGCATCAGTTGATTCTCAATGCTGTCGGTGAAGGGGTATATGGGTTAGACCTTGAGGGCAATGTGCGTTTTGTGAACCCTGCCGCTGCCGCCATGATTGGTTGGCCGATGGAGGAGTTGATTGGCAAATCGATGCATGCCGTGCTGCATCACTCTCATCCTGATGGCAGCCATTATCCCCGTGAAGACTGCCCTATCTACGCAGCCTTTCAAGACGGCAGTATTCGTCGCATCACTGATGAAGTCTTTTGGCGCAAAGATGGTACAAGCTTTCCGGTGGAATATATTAGTACCCCGATGCATGATGAGGCGGGGCGGCTGATTGGTGCTGTGGTGACCTTTCGGGACATTACCCAACGCCGCTGGGCTGAGGCTGTTTTGCAACGTACCAATGAAGAGCTGGAACTCAAGGTGCAGCAACGCACTGCCAAGCTGCGACAGGCGAACCAGCAACTGAAGGAACTGAGTGAGCTGCGATCGCGGTTTGTGGCGATGGTCTGTCATGAGTTTCGCAATCCTCTGAACAATATTGCCCTATCGGTCTCGTCTGTGAATCGCTATGACGCGCAGCTACAGCCTGAGGAAAAGGCCGAATACTTGCTCAATATCCAGGCCAATGTGGAGCGCATGACCCAGATGATTGATGACATTCTGGTGATTGGCAAAATTGAGGCGAAGGTCTTGGAAGTGAATCCGCGATCGCTGGATTTGGTGACTTTTTGTCAGGCGCTTTTGACTGAGCAGGAGTATCAGCGCCCTCAAGGGCCGATTCAGTTTGGCTGTCGGAGTCGTCAGCTAGTGGTGGCGTTGGATGAGCGCTTGCTGCGATCGATTTTGAGTAATCTGCTGACGAATGCGATTCGCTATACCCCGGCGCAGGAGGCGATTCGTCTGAAACTGGCAAAGCGACAGAGTCAGTTGATTTTTCAGGTACAGGATGAGGGCATTGGGATTCCGCTGGAGGATCGGCGGCATTTGTTTGAGCCGTTTCATCGGGGGCGGAATGTGAGCAATATTCCGGGGACGGGGCTAGGGTTGAGCATTGTGAAGCAGTTGGTGGATTTGCAGCGGGGAAGTATTGAGGTGACGAGCAAGGTTGGCGTAGGGACGACATTTACGGTGCGGTTGCCGCTATCTGCCGGTGCATTGTCTGCTATTTCTGAATAAATTATTTACCACTGCCGATTAACGCCGTAAGCATCCAATTTCGTGTCGATACTCACGATAGTGAGGTTTTCCGATATCGCCTGTGAAATTAACAAGCGATCAAATGGGTTGCGGTGATGTAGGGGGAGTGTGGCGGCGATCGCTAGATGATCAATGGCTATTGATAAAACTTCAATGTCGTTGAGCCCTATTTGCTGGGGGATAAAGGCTTCATACGTATCCGGTAAAGTAAGTTTCTTCAAATTGACTTTGATAGCAATTTCCCCAAGGCTCGCAATACTCAGGAGTAAATCTGTGCTATCCGACTCCAACAAATCAGCAGCCTCGCTGCTGAGGTTAGGGCTATCGTTGATGAACCAGAGAAAGGTATGGGTGTCGATGAGGATCCTCATTCCATGTATGCTTGCAAGTCTGCTAGTGGTTCATCAAAATCTGGAGACATCCATATCTGTCCCTTGGCACTACCTCGTTGTCGCCGCTTGGGGCTTTGGGAGAGAGGGACAAGTTTCAGAATTGGCTGGTTATTTTGGGTGATAATCACATCTTCCCCACTTAGCGCTGATTGGAATAACAATTCAATTTGAGTCTTAGCTTCAGTAATATCAATGCTTTGCATTATCTGGCTACCGGTTGATGTGAAGGGCAATTTATATTGTCGCTCTTTGAAGTTGAAACTCTGCAAGGAGGCTGTATAGCTGATTAGAGCGACCATATTGTGGTCTAAACACACATCGCTCTCTCCCTTGAGATATCTGGCGTGTAATTTAAGCTGGGAAGTTTTGCCTGAGTAGGGAATCAGGAGTCAGGAGAGCACTGGCTCCTGGCTCCTGCATTCTGCTGTTCCCCAAATTTCCCGCCTTAAGTAATATCCCAGATATCTTATGTTAGCTTTCCATACTGTGATGAGACGATTACCCTCTTTCTACTGAATATCAGGATGCTCTTGCAGGCTTTTTAGTGCTACTCCAGAACATACCGACTCAACACCGCATAAACTTCGTTGATATTGACGTTCTTCTTGAATTCTCGGGTGATGGGGGTAGGGTCGCTACCGACCCAAATCTTGAGTTCAGAATCCAGGTCAAAATGCCCAGCGCTCTCTTGGGCAAACATGGTGATTTTGGAGTAGGGAATGGAGAGGAACTCAATTTTCTTGCCGGTGACGCCTTGCTTGTCTACCAGGATTAACCGTTTGTTGGTAAACACAAAGATGTCGCGGATCAGCTGATAGGCTTTCTCGACTTGTTCGCCGGGAATGAGGATGGCTTCGAGTAAGTCATCGAGTCGAGCGCCTCTAATTTCGGCGGCGTTGCCGAGGAGTCCAGAAATAATTCCCATCGTCTTTTCCTTGCTGAGGATTGCTGACTATGTCTACGTTAGCGGCTTCTTTGATCGGCTGCATGATACGTAGATTTTGGGTGATGCAGTGAGGGTTGCGAGGACTTTATGCGGCAGGTCATGCCATTGCGTTGGCCTGCGATCGCCTATGGCATCGAGAAGTGAGAGGATAACTTTCAGGATGTGCTGGGTCTACGCTGCATCATGTCCACCGCTCAACCTTGAGACCTTTGACACGAGCTAGTTTAGGCGTTGCTGATTCCATGTATGAACAGCATAAGCGTTAGATTATGCCTTACCCTAACTGGTGATCGCCATTTTCACTCGCTTTAGCGCCTCCTCAGTCATTTGACTGCCCATACCCGCTGGACAGAGTAGGCATCAAAAGCCGCATCAGCACTGACAATATCTAGAGAATGCGTGACTGCCTGAGCAACCAGAATTCGATCAAACGGATCGCGATGATGAAGTAGCAAAGCAATATAGTTCTGTAAATCAACAAACGCGATCGCGAGTTCTTGAATATTTAAGGGTCGTCGCTCTCTACCAGATTGTTTCACAGTCGTATTGCTTAAAAGCTGAATCCTTTGAAACTAGCGTTGCCGATTCAACTTGGCTCTGAGCAATAAGCAGGCGATCAAATGGATCTTTATGATATCAGGGTAGGCTATCAAGCCTAACAATAGGATCAAGCGTAATGGGCAACAATGCAACCCCATTCTGACTTTCTTGTTGTCGAATAATATCTAGTAAAGGTGTCCTCAAGGTGAGCCTTCCTAAATGTGCCTTAATTTGCATCTCCCAAACGCTAACCAAGCTCAAAAAAAGCTCATTCTCAGAGAATTTGAGCAAAGCCAAAGTGTCAGAAGGAATTTGGTTGGCTTGGCTGTCCCACCAGATGAAAGTGTGGGTGTCGAGCAATAATTTCATCCTTCACCTAACCACAAACTATCTGGTACGGGCTCATCAAAGTCGTCGCCAACAACAAAAGCATCCGGATGCAAATCTGGCTGGCGCTGCAGCGGCTGAACATCTTCCTGCTCAGGCATTTTGGCTTCCGCCCACTGCAGTAAGCGAGTCGCCAAATGGAATTGCTCCTGCCAACTCAAATGCTGAGCTTCTTGAATTAATTCTTGTAATGTCATAAGTCTTGCTCAATAACAATCTCAGGCTGCATAGCGACAAATCTCCACCTCAGGACCATTAGCGATCGCCGTTTCCACCCGCCGCCCAATTAATTCATCTGCCACCTCATCGCTGAGGTAGTACTCGCCACAGTTATTGCAGATATCCGCCGGTATCCGTTTAAACACCACGATTCTCCCCTCTCCTTCCAAGATGACCGTGGCTAGCCCAGGCTGAGTATGTCCTTAACTTGCAAATTGCACAAAGCATAGTTTCTTCCGCGTTGTGAAATCAGATTGCCATAGATTTAAATTAGCTTCATAAGCTGTTACAAATAGACGGCTTGATTCATCACCGAATCACCTGAATCCCAACATTAATGTCAAGCTTTGCCCAGATCTTATCGGTTGTTACCACCAGACATTGCGTCTTCATGCCCAATGCTAAACAAGCGCGATCGCCTAACGATAAGCCGAATTGCTTAGTGATGTGCCTTAGATAACCCGCAAGAATTCCCTGATCTTGATCAAACGGAACAATGGTTAAGCTCAATGTAACTAGCAATTCTTGAACTTCAGATTGAGGCATTCCCTGGTCTGTAAGTTTAGCCACCAACTCGCTGATGTTGACTGCACTGGCCAGTGCTCCAGGCAGCATCGTCGCTACGATAGTATGTCCTGGTTCTTGGTTAACAAGTGCCAACAACGCTGATGCATCTAAAACAACCTTACTCACGCTCGGCCTCAGCTCGTCGCTCGGCAATCAATTCATCTACGAGGGATGTTCCTTCAGGCACATAGCGACGAACCATGGCTTGTATCTTTTCAATTGCACTGGCTTGTTGTTGGTGTGCCTCGTCTACTTCAGCCGATTGACTTTGCCCAGGTTCTAAAAACTGAGTTGTAGGGGCCAGCAGCACAATAACCTGAACATCTGAACCCTCAGGACATTCGGGGGCAATAAATTCAATTTTGCCGCCAGCACCGACCTTCACCGTCTGTTGTAGTGCCTTCAGCATTAGCATCTCCGGAATTGTTAGCAATTTCTATAACCATTATGGAAGGTTTGAATCAGCGTGAGCAGCATGCCTGAAAACTCCTTCGTTTTCGCTTCAATGGTGAGTTGAAAAAGTCCCCAGAACCTAAAGATTCTGGGGATCGGACATTTACACCCCCAAAGCTTGATCGCCCTATAGGTTCGATCGCCAACTATCACGCCGCAAAATACTCATTACCTCCCCCTGCTGCGTCGTAATCATCAAGCCCGAAGTCGGGACCACAATCAGCTGACTCCACGCCAGTTGCTCCGCATACTTCAGCACATGTAGCTGATGAATCGCCGATCGCACCCCTTCGGGCGATCCAATAATCAGATGGCGCAAGCGATCGCGCTCCGGCTGAGAGGTAGGAATAGCAAAGCGATCGGGCTCTAGAACCGAGGATTCTTCAAGAACCCTCGGTCCTTCAGAATTAATAAACGTCATATCGGGATTCCTTGGATGAAACGATGGGTAGGAATCCCAAAAACTTGACCGCCCCAGACTAGTGCAGTCCAGGACGGCTAAAATAACTTAGCCTCCGAGACAGCCGCTTCTGTCAGCGGGGTTAGCTACTGGTCGGTGTTGCCGCACCTACCAGTAGCGTTGGGCCAAATTTTTGGGAAGATCAAGCTGCACGCAGACAGCTCTAATTCAGTACATTAATGTATCCGGCTACCGGACGCAAGTCATCTTGCTCACCCGATAACTAAAACCTCAGTCGGTAGTCCCCTCTGAGGATCGTCCCCTTCACCCCAAATACTATGAACCTCTTTAAGCAGCAGCGGCCTACGGCCAAATCAGAACACATTCAACAGCTCAAAACCTGGACCTCTGAAGTCCTGAACTTACCCGCTGACGTGCCCATTTCTATTAGCCAGCTTCAGTGCCACGAACCCGGCTGCCCTCCCATCGAAACCGTCATTGCCGTGATGACCCAACCACCCCAAACCTACAAAATCCACGCTGCTGCTGGCGATATTAGCCGTGAAGCCGTTGCTCAGGCATTAACCCACGATTCTCAGCATGTAGAGGGCTCAGGTGATTGCTCACAATGACATGATCAGCCAAGGACAGGTTTTGATGGCCACATCCAGACTATGGACGTTCGATTTTTTCTCAACCTGCCCTTACCGAATTGGTGAAGAACTCCCTACCCAAAATTCAACACCCCATCATCCCTGCCGAATTCCTTTGCCCCTGACCCTTCCTGCAGAGTATTCCGACTTCCGAACTCCGACTTCCGAATTCCAAATTCCTTCCATCCTTCTCCAGATCCTCAATATCCAGATCGATCCCCATGCTTTACTGAAGCTATCGATTACCCAAACAGCTTATGGATGTCTCAGTGATTGGGGCTAGTGGTGACTGTGGCCGGGAAATTGTGGCGCAACTGGTGACGCTGGGAGCGCTGATGCCCACCGAGCGGCTGCAGCTTGTCGGTCGTGCCGGTGGGCGGAGTAGTCAGATTTTGTATGGCTTATGCAGTGACTTAAACGACGCCTACGCCGAGAAAGCGCCGATGCTGGACGTGGCCCTCGCCCCCGAAGAAATTGTCGCAGATGTGATTGTGATGGCAGCCGGGGCTACGGTAGCGGGCAAAATCACCTCCCGAGCCGAGCTATCGTCCATCAACCTGCCGATTTTTGAGCAGTACGCTCAGGCGATCGCCCGTCATGGCTATGGTCACGAAGTCGTTATCATCGTCACCAATCCAGTCGAACTGGCGGTGGAAGTCTTCAGCCGTCATTTGGGTCGGCATCGAGTCATTGGCGTCGGGGCTTACTCCGACTCATTACGGTTTCGGCGCGAAATTGCCGCCGACTTGGGGGTGCGTCGTCAGCTGGTGAAAGGATTCATTGTGGGCGAACATGGCGAGGGCATGGTGCCCTTGTGGAGTAGCGTCAAGATCCATGGTATGACGGCTGATGAACTGCGGGATGCCCGTCGGCAGTTGCGGCGCGATCGCTTGGTGAGCCAATTTCCTAACGAAGTCCTGCAAGCGAAAGAAGTTGTGATCGGCCATATCCAAAAAGGTGATATTCTCCCCGCCTATCGCTACGTGGACAGCCTACCGCCGGATTTACGGGTCGTCGTCAAACCCTTTGTGACCCACGTTTCAGGGGCTAAAACCATTACGGCTACGGCCAATGTGACCGTTGACCTGGTCCAAAACCTGTTGGAGGGGCGCGAGGTCGTTGTGTCTGGACAAGTGCAGCTCGACGGTGAGTTTTACGGGTTGCGAACCCCCTTTGGCGTACCCATCGTCGTCACCCCCTTTGGCTGGACGCAAGTTGTGCCCCTACAGTTATGGGCTGAAGAAGCCGAATTGCTAGACAAGATGGCGACACAGTTGAACCAGCGACTCCAGGAGGACTTGGCCCGTGGCTAAGCAGCGGTGGGTATTTGTGGTCCAGGCCTTGGACAAACCAGGCACCTTGACGGCGGTGGCAGCGGTCTTTTCCAATCGGGGTGTTTCGCTAGAGGGCATCCTCGGCAGCGGGATTGCACCCATGACTCCCGAAGGCGGGCGGTTGGTTATTAGCTTTTGCGCTACGCAACCTAAGCAGCAGCTACTGCATCGGGCCTTGGAAAGGCTGTCGAGTATTTTTCACGTTGATGTCTACACCAGTTCCGATGAGCGCTTGCGGGCGATCGCGGTGGCCAAGCTCGATCCGGCTACCCCCCTACCGGCTGCGGTGGACTATCGGGCTGAAACTATTCTGCAAACTGATTCAGAACGGATGGTGATGCTCACCGGTACCCCGTCCCGCGTCGAGGATGCGTTAGAGCACTTTCGTGAACAGCAGCAGCTTTTGGATCTAGTCACGTCGTACATCGCTATCTAAAATGTTCGTGACGAACTTTTCAGGGTTGGCAGCCTCACCGATAATGCCGAAATTCTAAGGGTTCCGTCGTCTTAAGGTAAGCACCATGGTGACAACAGCGACAGCGGGCGTGCCAGTAACCGTCTTGACTGGGTATTTAGGCGCAGGCAAAACCACGCTGCTCAACCGCATTCTGACCTATGAGCATGGTAAAAAAGTTGCGGTTATCGTCAATGAGTTTGGCGAAGTCGGTATCGATAATCAGCTCGTGATTGATGCCGACGAAGAAATTTTTGAGATGAACAATGGCTGCATCTGCTGCACAGTGCGCGGTGACCTCATTCGCATCATTGGTAATCTGATGCAGCGCCGCGATAAGTTCGACCATCTCGTGATCGAAACCACGGGCTTGGCAGATCCGGCTCCTGTGATTCAAACTTTTTTTGTTGATGAAGATATCCAGTCACAGTTAGCCCTGGATGCGGTGATTACCGTTGTGGATGCTAAGCATATTTGGCAGCACTGGGATAGTGACGAAGCCCAAGAGCAAATCGCCTTTGCTGATGTCATCTTGTTGAACAAAATTGATTTGGTTGCTGAAGATGAGTTGGCCGATCTGGAGCGACGCATCCTGGACATGAACGCCATGGTGAAGATCTACCGTACGCAAAACTCCGATCTGGCGATCGAGTCTATTTTGGGGGTGCAAGCCTTCGACTTAGATCGTGCTCTCCAGGTCGATCCCGAATTCCTCAACGAAGATGCCCACGAGCACGATGAATCGGTCTACTCCTTTGCCATTGTGGAAGATCAGCCCCTGGATGGCGATAAACTCAGCGCTTGGGTCAACGATCTGCTGCAAACTAAAGGTCCCGACATCTTCCGCATGAAGGGCATTCTTAACCTGGCAGGGGAAACGAATCGCTTTGTTTTCCAAGGTGTTCACATGATTTTCGATGGCCGTAGCGATCGCCCCTGGAAGCCTGAAGAAACTCGCCGCAGTGAACTCGTCTTTATTGGTCGTAACCTGGATGAAACCAAGTTACGTCAAGGATTTCGGACCTGTTTAGCGTGAAGACGGCAAAATTACAATTCACCCCCCAGTGGCACCGTACCCTCGCTGACTACGTTACCGCGATCGCCTGGTCCCCCCAAGGCGACGCGATCGCCGTCACCTCCGCAGCCGGTGAAGTTCTGCTCCACCACCTGTCCTCAGACACAACTACCCCCCTTCGCTCCCCCGACGGCAATGCCATCAACTGCCTCGGCTTCGCCCCCAGCGGCCAGTTTCTCGCCGCCGCTGGCCAAACTAGCGAAGTCAGTGTGTGGAGCGCACTCCCACCCCATCACCCCATTACCCCATTACCCCATCACTCCCCTGCCTGGATTGATCAACTCGCCTGGCACCCTCACCAAAACATCCTCGCTTATGGTCTTAACTCCCAAGTCCAGATCTGGGATGTCGAGCAGCAAACCACCATTGCCGATTTAGATTTTCAGGACTCTTCCGTTCTGCATCTGGTCTGGCATCCCCAAGGCGACTGGCTAGCCGTCAGTGGCCATGGTGGGCTGAAGGTTTGGTCAGCAGGCGATTGGCGGTCGGCTCCTCAATCTGTGGAAGTGCCAGGAGCCAGTCTGTATGCGGCGTGGTCGGCTGATGGTCGCTACCTGGGGTCTGGTAACTTGGATCGCACCCTCACGGTTGCCGAATGGGACAATCCACCCCCCTGGCTGATGCAAGGATTTCCGGGTAAGGTGCGACAACTCGCATGGTCCCTACCGATGACAAAGTCGGGGTCGCCACTGTTAGCAGCGGCTTGCGTTGAAGGCGTCACCGTTTGGGAACGGGCAACACAAGCTGGCGGAGGCTGGCGATCGCAGGTTCTCCAGCATCACACTGAGCGAGTAAATGCGATCGCCTTTCAACCCCACTCACTGCTCTTAGCCTCGGCGAGTCAGGATGGGCAAATTGGTTTTTGGCAACAGGGTAAGCAGTTGGTTCAAACCTTAAAAGGTTTCCAGGAAGGAGTTGCTTGCATCGGCTGGAATGCTGCTGGCGATCACTTGGCTGCAGGAGGAACCACAGGCGAGGTGCAGATCTGGAAGATAGCGCCCCGTGCCCAAGGATTTGGCTAGATGCCTGTCGGATCAAGCACATCCGCAGACCCTAGAGCTGATGCATTCAGTCAAGAAAAATCTGCTTGCATCATCAAGGGGGTGGTTTAACTGATGCAGAAGCCTGAAACGGCTCAACCAGAACCAACCCTAACGTAGGCATCCTCAACTCTCCCTTAGGAAGGCGGAACGTCTTGGTCGAAGGTGCCTGAGGGCAGCGAAATGCCCTCAGGCAAGCATATCATTCATTTTGCATGGGGGTGTTGAATGCGGAGATCCCACATCAATATCGAATTTGCAGCGTTACAGTCGCATTTACGGTCTGCTCACCCCCCACGATAGGGGTACTGTATTCAGCCGATGCTTCAGTCAGCCGAGCCTGCTGAGGCAGAGGAATGGGAATCGGCCCACTGGCTCCATTAATCTGAATCCCAATGATTTCCTGAGATCCTAGCTTCAAGGCACCCAAAACAGCATTGGCTTGACTTTGGGCGTCTGTAGTTGCCGCCTGCAGGGCAACGTTGCGGGCAGCGACCATTGCCTCATCATCAGCGATAAACCGAACGCCTTGAATCTGCGTGGCACCTGCACCGATCGCATCATCCAGGAGCGTACCGACTTTCTCCGTAAGCATCTCAAAACTGACGGTATTGACACCGATATATCCTGTGATGCGGCCCTGACCGTCGCGATCGTAGTTGTACTGGGGATTTAACCGAATACCCGTTGTCTGCAGCTTGGCGACGTTGCGATCGCGCAAGAGCTCAATCACGGCTGTCGATTGCTGAGCTACATCTTGCTGTACTTCATTCGCTGTCTGCCCTCTGACTTCGACCCCTAAGTCAACGTGCGTCTGGGTAGTTTGAATAAATTCTTGACCTTGTCCAGTAACGGTTAAGACTTTCATCCCTACTTCCTGAGCTGTGGTCGGCATTGCTGTTGTCAAACTCACAATGCCAACCGCGATCAGCAACACCCAACCCCACACCATCGGTGCAAATAGTTTTCTCATAGTCGCTCCTCTCTCGACGGGACGAGTCCTCAAGGGGCTCGTTGTATCTAATCTGACAAAGTAACCGTAGTTTGAGGGGTGTGTTGCGATTTCTGTAACTTGTCCAAAGCGGTGGGAGGGTAGAGGAAATTCGGTAGTAAGGAAGCGGATCCGCCGATGGCTGGGCGAGAGCCCAGGTAATGCTTGGCCTCAAGAACTTGATCTTTTAGAGGTAGCCCATACGCTGAAAAAGGCTAACCTTAGCCTGAGCTAAAATTGGCAAAAGCCTCATTCTGCTTTGGACTCAAACTGCCATGACGAGTATGCAGATTAAATCCGATTTAACTCCTTTGACGGTGGATTTATCATCGCTGATGCCTCAGGCCAGGATGACGGAGGAGCAGTTCTATGCCTTTTGCCAGTCAAATCGAGATTTACGCATTGAACGAGCGGCGACAGGTGAAGTAATCGTTATGACCCCAGCGTTGTCTGATAAGGGTAATCGGAATCTGAAAATTGCTCAGCAAGTGGCAAATTGGTCTGATCAAGATGGTACCGGTGAGGTGTTCGACTCAAGTTCAGGGTTTACCCTCCCGAATGGTGCAACTAGATCCCCTGATGTTGCTTGGGTAACGCTAGAGCGATGGCGTGCATTGTCTCAAGCGCAGCAAGCCTCATTTGCTCCGATTTGTCCTAACTTTGTTGTGGAGTTACGTTCTGCTAGCGATGCCCTCAAAACATTGCAGGAAAAAATGGAGGAATACATTGAAAACGGTGCAGAGTTAGGACTCCTCATTGACCGCAAGAACCGTAAGGTCTATATCTACCGCCTTGGGTATTCACCGGAAGTTTTGCCCTATCCTGAGAGTGTTAGCTGCGATCCTGAATTACCTGGCTGCTCACTCCACATGGCTAAAATTTGGTAAGCCTCATTCTTGCTTGGGTAGCTGCATGAGAAAAGATTTGGAATGGCTATATTGCGTTGCTGATACTAAATCCGGTTACCTACCTCCTAATCTAGAGACACGACATGTCGCGTCCCTATAGGTATCATCTATTTTCCCTAACGGGGGTTCGCTATTCAGATTGGGTATGAAACGCTCATTGCCTGGTGAGTAACCTATGAGTGCATAGGAAATGCCTTCTTTTTCTACAGAGCGTAATAAGAGATTGATAGCTGTCCGCAAAGTTGGCTGTGAGGTTTGTATAGCCATTTAGGGCTAAATTCTGAGGATAGTGCATCTACTGAAAGATGGTGCGTCTACCAATTTCGCCAGCCGCCCTGAGACAACATTTCCTCAGTCAACTCCGTAACCTCGCGCTTTAGCAAAGACTGATAGTCAGGGCTGCTCGACCAGCGATCGATTTCGCGGGCCCGTAATACCGGTAACGGATGTGTCAGGTTTTGCGATCGCGCCTGCCGAATGACCTCGCCAATTTCAGAATCCACTGCGGCATCATACTGGCGGGCTTGTTCTAGAAAGGCATCCACATTTAACTGAGGCGCTAAGCTCGGTGAGCCACCTGACAGTTTCATCAGCAAAGACGCTACGGTGCGGGCATCTTGAGCGACTAACAAAGCAGCGCGATCGCAGGTGAACTCAGCACAACGTACCCATTCCATAATCTGGTTTTGGAACGTGGGGACAATCAGCTCCCCAAAGGGCAGTTGACTGGCTGCCAGGGTCAAGAGATTCGCCAGCGTGAGATAGACCCCGTGATCACACTTCAAATGTCCCAATTCATGGCCAATAACTGCCTGAATCTCGGGAGGGGTTAGCAGGTCAATGAGCGAAGTATGAACCACAATAAACGGCTGTTTGCCCCGCATGGCAAAGGTGTAAGCATTCGGCACCGGATGCTGGCGCAGGTAAAGTTGGGGCGGCTCCAGGTCAAGGATGCGGCACGCTTCCAGTAGCAATGCGTGGAGTTCTGGCAGTTGTTGCTCTCCGACTAGAACACTCGCAGAGATATTGTCCAGGTAAAATACTTGCTCAGCGATCGGACCCAGTGCGTTACGAATCAGCATATCAAGGCCCGGTAGCTGACGCAGCGTGGCCGTAGCTTGCCGATCTAAGGGATGGCGAAAGTGATCGGCCTTGAGCCCGGACAAAATCTTTTTAGGAGAAAGCGGTTCCATGGTTGCTCTGCGGTGTCAGATGACTCGATAGAGAAGCGGATTGACATTTCTACACTATGACGCTTGAACCGCGATCGCGCCAACTTCCCATTGTCTTTCTCTTTCCACCCTCCTACCCTTCCACCTTCTACGAGGCTACAGACGCAAAATTTTGCGCCTTTTCCATCCTCCTACCCTTCCATCCTTGCACCCTCCCACCCTTCTACTTGCTTCCTGCCGCTGGGTGTTAGCGTAAAGAATCGTCAGTCGGTCTACACGTCATCCTAATGTTTCTTATGCTGCCAAATCGTTCCTTCCCCTGGCTCGGGCTGGTCGTGGGCAACACGCGTCTGCACTGGGCTCTTTTCAGCGGTGACGCTTTGCAGGGAACCTGGCATACGCGTCATTTGCATCAAGCTGAGGTAGACAATTTGATCGCACATCAGTTTCGGGCCAAGGCTTGGACCTCGCTCGGAACCCTAGCACTGCCGCAATGGCTAGATACCTTGGGTGCGGCGCTGTCGGATAAAGGTCCGATCGCGCTCTGTGTGGCTTCTGTTGTCCCGGCACAGCTCGCTTTGTGGCAAGGCTATCCTGGTTTGCAAGTTCTGACTCTGGAGCAGGTACCGCTGACCAGTGTGTATCCCACCATGGGGATTGATCGGGCGCTGAACTTGCTGGGAGCTGGCGATCGCTATGGTTGGCCAGTACTGGTTATTGATGCGGGGACGGCCTTGACGTTTACAGCGGGTGACGCTGGCCAGTTTTTGGGAGGGGCGATTTTGCCGGGGCTGACCCTGCAATTCAAGGCATTGCCAGCACACACCGCTCAGCTACCTCAGGTCAAAGTTGCATCGACGTTGCCGCCGCGCTGGGCCCAAACAACGGCAGAGGCTATGCAAAGTGGTATCGTATATTCTGCCATTGCCACCCTCCAGGATTTTTTGGCCGACTGGTACCGTCAGTATCCACAGGCTACGGCGGTGTTAACTGGCGGGGATGGACCCCATTTTCTGAACTGGTTACAAACTGAAAAGCGCCCCAAATACACGCTGCATTGGGACGCTAATTTAATGTTTTGGGGCCTGTACCGCTGTTATCAGCGGCTACAGCGATCGCTTAAAGACCACTAATTTGGGACTGATAGGCTTGGGTGCTGCTGCCATCAGTCGCATCCGCTTGAGCGGACTCATCATACATGGTTTGCAGGCGGTCCACGCGATTCTCGGGATGGGGATGGGTGCTAAAGAACTCGGGGGGGGAGCCGCCACCATCGGCAAGCTTTTGCATGAAGGTGACCGAGCCTTGCTGATCGTAACCAGCAGCGCCTAAATTTTCGAATCCTAGCCCGTCCGCTTCATATTCGGCCTCGCGGCTATGGGGGCGAAACAATGCCAACTCGACACCAATGGCAACCAGTGTACTTTGATCGACGCCTAACGCTCCTGCAATCCCGCTTGCCAGGGTGATTTCACGCATTTGGTTAATGGCATGACGACCCACAATATGGCCAATTTCGTGAGCCATGACACCCGCTAGCTCAGCTTCCGTCTCAGCTTCCTGCATCAGACCCTTATTGATGTAAACAAACCCCCCTGAGGTAGCGAAAGCATTGATGCTATCGTCATCCACAATCTGGAAGGTGTAGGGAATCTGGCTGCGCTGGCTGGTTGCTGCCAAGCGCTGACCAATTTCTTCGACGTAGGCGACAATATCGGGATTGTCATCGTAGATGGTGACCCCCTGCTGTTTGAGGGCCTGATCGGTTTGCTGACCTAATTCAACCTCTTGCTCATCACTGAGGTTAGATAGTTGAACGTATTGAATACCCCGGAAGATTAAGTCAAACCAGTTAATATCAGCGCGCGAAGGCTGAGGTGTTGTGGCGACTAAACCCGTAGCCACAATGAGCGCGATCGCCCCATAAAGCCATCGTTTACCCACTTTCCGCAGTTGCTGAATACCGAACCCTCGCATAACATTCCTCCTGGCCCTTGTCTAGTCTAAGCACCCATTGCTACTAGGGTGTGTGTTCGCGGTATCTTTAGTGCTTTGCTGATAGCGTTCCCGACGTTGAAGCTGACTTTCAAGTTGCGCTTGCAATCGTCTAGGGATAAGTAATATAGGTACATTGTAAGCTTGACGCCCCACATGCCGTTGGGCTGAGTGGACGATCGTGTGTAGTTGCGCCAGGTGGACGATCGCAGGCAGCGCATTCCAGGTAATCACGCATCCAAGAACCACGGTATCCATGGCATACCATCAGCATCTTGTGGCCTTGCCATCGCGATCGGGCTCCTCAGGCCAGATGTTTCTTATTTGAGATGACTCGTGTGGGTTAGTATGGCGTACTTGAGGCTGGCATGCGTGGCTCAAGACTAAACGTATGGTTACTAACTTGCCCCAGACGCTGGCATTAATGTCAAGATATGAGCTGCTGTAGGGAGAAGACCTATGAAAATTCTGGACGCAAAAGGACGGCTATTCGGCAAAATTAGTCTGCTCGACATCGGAGCCGCTTTGATCATTCTGATGGTCATTGTCGGTATTTTCTTCTTCCCTGGAACCGGGGGGTCTGTGGCTCAAGTGGGAGGCAACATCAAACCGGTTGAAGTGGACGTCATGGTGCGAGGATTGACAGTCTCAGACCCGGAAGGACTGTTCCAAACCCTGAAAAAGTCCGAGACAACCAATATCATCATTCGTAACCAGCCCTATGGCAAGGTGAAGATCAAGGATGTGCAGAAGCTGCCTCGCAGCCAAGCAGTTGCCCAACCGGATGGGACTGTCAAGGCGTTTCCAGATCCGCGTCCTGAATTGCAGTACACCATCGATATGCTGATCACGCTAACGGACGATGCTCTGATTACAGAAGATGGTCCTGTTTTCGGCAATAGCAAAGTCAAAGTTGGCAACCAAATTGAACTTGAGGGCGAATTGTACAACTTCTATACCAGTACAGTTGGGGTGCGCGTTTTAGACGATGCCTGATCAGCGTCCTCCAGGAGCCGATTGGCTGGAGGCCAGTCAGTCTTTGCGGCAGCGATCGCGCCAACAACGCCAGCGATGGCTACGACTTTTTCTCCTGGCTTCGGTGTTCCCGGCGCTAATGCTGAGTATTTCCTGGATTGTTCCGAGAGCGATGGTAGTTGCCCAAACCGGAGTCTGCCCACCTGCACCGACCGATGTGCTTCCCCGTGCCTGCTCTGTAGGAGACTACGTTCTGAGAATGACCTTGAGTCCATGGGCCATTGTCGGGCACCTCTTTATCTGGATGGGATGGGTGGTTACCAATGTCATTCTGTGGGGGGTGGGCCTCATCGCCGTGGCCTTTTACCGTCACCTGCGGTCTGATTAATTTCAGTGGCGAGTGCTCTCTACAATGCGGTTCCCGTATTAGCCTATAGAGTGGCTCGTTATTCTTCATTGTGTACGCCATGACTTCATCACTCGCCACCGTTGATTGGAATTCTCTCGCTGACCAAGCCTTGGCGGGTGAGGTGATCAGCCGTGAAGCGGCTCATCGAGTATTGCATGCTCCGGATGAAGCGTTGTTGGCCCAACTCCATGCTGCGTATCGAGTGCGGCGGCACTACTGGGGGAATCGAGTGCGTCTGCACTTTCTCCTCAACGCTCAAAGTGGGCTTTGCCCCGAAGATTGCCATTACTGCTCGCAGTCCAAAATCTCGACTGCCGATATCGACAAATATCCCCTCATGACCCAAACCAAGGTGATGGCAGCAGCCGAGCGGGCTCATACCCTCAAAGCCGGTACTTTCTGCATGGTGATTTCCGGGCGATCGCCTGCTGAGCCTACCTTTAACCGGGTGCTAGAGTTGGTGCGATCGGTCAAAAGCCAATACCCGATGAAGATCTGCGCTTGTCTGGGCTTGCTCGATGCGGACCAAACCGAACGCTTAGCGGCAGCGGGTGTGGATCGGGTGAACCACAATCTCAACACGGCTGCCAACAATCACGACAATATCTGTACTACCCACACCTTTCAAGATCGTGTCGGGACTGTCGAAGCTGTTAAAGCTGCGGGCATGACCACTTGCTCCGGTGGCATTTTGGGGATGGGCGAGTCCTCGGATGACGTCATTGACCTGGCACTGTCGCTACGCCACCTCAATGTCACCAGCGTGCCAATCAATTTTCTAATTCCGATTGCCGGTACGCCCTTTGCCGATATCAACACGCTCAATCCCCGCCAGTGTTTGCGCATGCTTTGCCTGTTCCGCTTTTTACTTCCCAGCCAAGAAATTCGCATTGCTGGTGGCCGTGAAGTCCATTTGCGATCGCTCCAACCCCTGGGTCTCTACCCTGCCAACTCGCTCTTCATTGGTGACTATCTCACCACCCCCGGTCAAGCTGCTCGGGCCGACTTCGAGATGATCCGCGATGCTGGATTCGTCTTGGAAGCGCCGGATGGATCGGTGTTAGAGGGCGATCCGCTGATGGAACTGAATTCAAAATGACACACTGGCAACAAGGGCAAACTCTAGAACTTTCCATCACTGACCTGAGTAGTGAGGGCGATGGTGTTGGGCGTTGGGACAATCGGGTGGTGTTTGTGCCGGATACGGTACCTGGCGATCGCGTTCAGATCCGCTTGGTGCGGGCCAAGCCAACGTTTGGTCGCGGGAAGTTGTTGGCGGTCTTGGAGGCCGCGAGCGAGCGCATTCGACCGGCTTGTATCGTCGCCGATAAATGTGGGGGTTGCCAGTGGCAACCTGTGGCCTATACGGCCCAGTTAGCAGCCAAGGAACAGCAGTTAGTCGATGCTCTGCAGCGTATCGGTGGCTTCTCAGACATCACGGTCGATCCTATTTTGAAAGCCGATAATTCTTTGGGATATCGGAACAAGGCCACCTACCCCCTGGGAGTATCAGCGGAAGGCACCGTGAAGGCTGGATACTTTCGCAAGGGCACCCACCAGATTGTCAATTTGAATCAGTGTCCGGTCCAGGACGCCCGTCTTGATCCGCTTTTGGCCGAGGTTAAACAGGATATTCAACGCCAGGAATGGTCAATCTACGATGAAGAAACACGCCAGGGAGCCCTGCGTCATCTAGCGTTGCGCGTTGGTCGCCGCACAGGACAAATGTTATTGACGTTGGTGAGTACAACCTGGGACTTGCCGGGTTTGTCAACGCAATGTGGGCAATGGAAGGAACGCTATCCTGACCTGGCCGGTATTTGCGTCAACCTGAATCCGAAATCGGGGAATGCCATTTGGGGGAAGGAGACGCGTTATGTGCTGGGGCAACCCTACTTAGAAGAACGTTTTGCCGGTCTCGTGTTTCATATTTACCCAACCACTTTTTTTCAGGTGTATACCGAGCAGGCCGAGCGGTTGTTACGCATCATTCTGGATGAGCTGCAACTCCAAGGGACTGAAACCGTTGTGGATGCCTACTGTGGAATTGGCACTTTGACCCTCCCACTGGCTCAACGCGCTGCCTACACCGTTGGTTTGGAAGTGCAGCCCGAAGCTGTGGAAATGGCGCAAGCGAATGCCAAACTGAATCGCATTCGTAAGGTGCGGTTTCAAACGGGGGCGGTTGCGAAGCTATTGCCTCAAGTTACGGAGTCGCTGCGAGGGCAAACCCCCGATATTGTCTTGCTCGATCCACCCCGTAAAGGGTGTGACAATCAGGTCTTAGAAGCCCTGATTGCCCTCCGCCCTCGGACGATCGCTTACATGAGTTGTAATCCTGCCACCTTAGCCCGTGATCTCAAGCAGTTGTGCCATCAGGGGGCTTACCGCCTAACTCGCGTACAGCCTGCAGATTTCTTTCCGCAAACCGCTCATGTAGAGTGTGTCGCGTTTCTGGTAGCGTAAAATAGCCCATCCCTGCAGACATCGCTATGAAGTTCAGCGCAATCGCCGAGAGCATTGGTCTTACGAAGGAAACGAGTTTAACCGAATTTCCTGAGCGTGACCCTGAAATCATGGGGGTAGAAGCCGTGCAAACGGCATCAGCAGGGACGATTAGCTACGTCGAGGGCGGTCGCTTTAAAGGGTATGTCACAACAACCGGTGCCAGTGCCCTGATTCTCCCGAGGGACGAGCAGCTACAGGCTCATGCCAACGAGCGCGGCATTGCCTGGTTCAGTGTTGCGGATCCCCGTCTGGGATTTGCTCGGGCGATCGCACTGTTTTACCAACCTTTCAGGCTTGCTCCGAGTATTCATCCCACGGCTGTGATTGATCCAAGTGCTCAAATCGGCACTGATGTTGCCATTGGTGCTTATGTCGTGATTCAGGCTGGAGTCAAAATCGGCAACGGTGTTTGCATCCATCCCCATGTGGTGGTTTACCCGGAAGTCACTGTGGGCGATCGCACGGTCCTACACGCTAATTGTGTGATTCATGAGCGAACCCAGGTGGGGGCTGATTGTGTCATTCACTCTGGGGCCGCGATTGGTTCGGAAGGATTTGGCTTTGTCCCCACTGCCACTGGCTGGGAAAAAATGGAACAGTCTGGCATCACAGTGTTAGAAGAGGGGGTCGAAATTGGCTGTAATTCGACCGTTGATCGTCCTGCTGTAGGAGAAACCCGGATTAAGCAAGGAACCAAGCTCGACAACATGGTCCATATTGCCCATGGTTGTGAAGTGGGTAAAGGGGTCGTGATGGCGGCTCAAGTTGGCTTAGCAGGAGGCGTTACCATCGGCAATCGAGTAATTCTGGCGGGGCAAGTTGGCATCTCGAACCAGGCCAAAATGGGTGAGGGGGCGATCGCAACGGCTAAAACCGGCATTCACAGCGACGTTAAACCCGGTGACATCGTCAGCGGGACACCAGCTCTGCCTCACAAAGTGTACCTCAAAGTATCAGCCCTCATGAGTCGTTTACCCGATATGCAGCAAACCGTACGGCGACTGAGTCGTCAATTCGACCTGGATTAAGCCAATAAGTGTTTAGCTTTGCTTTACAATTTTGGCAAAGCTTTTCGTAAAGTCTTAATCTTTCGGCTTTTCACATCCCGTCCACCAGAGAGACGCAGTCATTATGAGTATTGGATATCTTGCCCTTGTTCTTCATGCCCATCTACCTTTTGTGCGTCACCCAGAAAGTGACTTCGTACTTGAAGAAGAGTGGCTGTTTGAAGCGATTACGGAGACCTATGTCCCCCTGATCGCAATGTTTGAGGGGCTCAAGCAGGACGGGATTGATTTCAAAATCACCATGAGCATGACGCCTCCTCTAGTCAGTATGCTCCGTGATCCGCTTCTCCAAGAGCGCTACGACGATCATCTTGCCAAGCTGGAAGAACTGACTGAGATGGAAGTTGAGCGGAATGTTCATAACGGGCACCTACGCTACCTTGCCGAAACCTACGCCAAAGAGTTCAACCACGTTCGCCAAGTCTGGGAAAAGTACGATCGCGATCTGGTGAAGGCTTTTAAACAGTTTCAGGATACGAACAACCTTGAAATCATCACCTGCGGGGCGACCCATGGTTACCTGCCGCTGATGAAAATGTATCCCGAAGCGGTATGGGCGCAAATTCAGGTAGCCTGCGAAAGCTATGCCGAACATTTCGATCGTCCCCCCAACGGCATTTGGCTCCCAGAATGTGCTTACTATGAAGGTCTGGAGCGCATGCTGGCTGACGCGGGGCTACGCTACTTCCTCACCGACGGTCACGGCATTCTCTATGCCCGACCCCGGCCTCGGTTTGGCTCCTATGCACCGATCTTCACGGAAACTGGGGTGGCTGCATTTGGCCGTGACCATGAATCTTCCCAGCAGGTATGGTCTTCTCAGGTTGGCTATCCAGGAGCCGCTGAATACCGTGAGTTTTATCGTGATCTAGGTTGGGATGCTGAATATGAGTACATTAAGCCGTACGTGATGCCCAACGGTCAACGTAAGAACGTCGGCATCAAATATCACAAGATTACGGGCAAAGGGCTGGGACTCTCTGACAAGGATTGGTATGACCCTTACTGGGCCCGCGAAAAGGCCGCTGAGCATGCAGCTAATTTCATGTTCAATCGTGAGCGTCAGGTTGAGCATCTGCATAACATCATGCATCGCCCTCCCATTATCGTTTCACCTTACGATGCTGAACTCTTCGGACATTGGTGGTATGAGGGGCCTTGGTTCATCGACTATCTATTCCGCAAGAGCTGGTATGACCAAAATACCTATGAGATGACCCACTTAGCGGACTATTTGCGCGATAACCCAAATCAGCAAGTCTCGCGCCCGTCTCAGTCCAGTTGGGGGTACAAGGGTTTCCATGAGTATTGGCTCAATGACACTAATGCCTGGATTTATCCTCATTTGCACAAGGCCGCTGAGCGGATGATTGATCTGGCGAAGCGAGAACCCGCCGATGAATTGGAATGGCGGGCACTGAATCAGGCGGCGCGTGAGCTTTTGTTGGCACAGTCTTCGGACTGGGCTTTCATCATGCGGACCGGAACGATGGTGCCCTATGCTGTACGTCGCACGCGATCGCACCTCGTCCGTTTCAACAAGTTGTGGGAAGATATCCCCATGGGCAAGATTGATTCGGGATGGCTAGCGAAGGTAGAAGCCATTGATAATATCTTCCCCAATGTCAACTACCGTGTTTATCGCCCCCTCTAGGGGATCGGCTTGTAAATCGGTATACACTGTAATACTCAATCTGGTTGACCCATCCCCTAATTGAGAGACCTGGCATATTGTGTCTCTACAGGTATCACCTATTTCCCATCATGGGGGTGAGCCATGCGGATGCGGTATACATTAAAAAATCCCCTTGCAATTGCAAGGGGAAATCATTTAGCAACAAAATCTCGTTGTCTTCTCAAGACGCTTCAGACAACTACTCTATTTAGTCGGAAATAGCGTGCTGGTATAGGCATCGGCACTGTAAGCGGGGACACGCTCATTGTTATCAGTTGCACGCCCCGTGAAAGAAACTGCCAGCTTTTCAAAGGATTCAGAGCGCCAGTTACGCTCATGAATCGGCTTTGTCTGCTCGCCACGGAAGTAAGCCTGCGTACCGATGAGAGCAACTGCAGCCCATCCTGCGAGTAACAGTGCAATTAATACAGTCATCATTTGAGTGACCTCCATTATTTAACAAGATTTGAAAATTTGTTTGAGCAGCATCACGACCGCGCAGCCACATCTCTACACCAATAGACCAAGGCGCTTGCCGTTGTCGCGGGCCAAGCGAATCATGGCTTGCCGCTGAGAACGCTCAATACCGAAGCGATTGCAAACATTGGTAATAACTTTGGAATGTAACGCGATCGCTTGACCCCGCAACTTTAAGAAATCGGGATCACCCATTGCCTGGCGGATGGCTAAAACTAAAGGTGCAAACATAATGTCGGCTCCCCCTGATAGGAATCAGGATGCTTAAACTTGTCTATCTGTAAATAAATGTAACGAAAAATGTTTCAAAGTGTCAAGTAGTATTGACAAAATGCATCTAATGCAATTTTTAGGATTTATTCATTAGATGAAAGTATGCTTCAAGGTATTCCTGTCAGCCGCCTCAGCCACATCAGCGGAGGTGAGTGTCTATTGGCTAATTGGTGAGGGCAGTCCGCAGTGGTCAAAGGCTTGAGCTTTGTCGGCACGCTACAATGAGGCCATTCTGGACGGCAGTATGGACCATGACCCTCGCAAAATCCCAGGCAACAGCCCAGACAGAATCTGCGTTTGAGAAGTATGGGTTACCGCGATCGCTTCCCGATCACACGCAGCTACCCGAGTCTGACGGAACCTTTGTGAAAAATTTTCAAGAGCATCCCCAAAGTCTGTTACTTACAAGCTCAATTCGCCCTGTGTTGGATGCACTTCACCCCGATAACTATTACTGCATTGGTCAAGACAGTGGTATCTACTGGCGCTTGATGGAGCCTCCTGAAAAAGGGGCTGAAGCACCCGATTGGTTCTATGTACCTAACGTGCCACCATTGCTGAACGGTCTGACACGGCGCTCTTACGTGATGTGGAAAGAGTACGTTGCACCTTTGATTGCGATCG
Organism: Cyanobacteria bacterium J06639_14; assembly: GCA_039818605.1. Classification (GTDB taxonomy): domain Bacteria; phylum Cyanobacteriota; class Cyanobacteriia; order Phormidesmidales; family Phormidesmidaceae; genus SIO1E4. Next base: position 23,408 of record JBCBTQ010000006.1, read on the forward strand.
AGTTTGTATCGGGCAATGGCAATGAAGAAAGGGATAGAACCTCACCCCGGAAAAGTGATGGGATCAAAGCGGGTAAGTTTTGGGTCTATGAACAAGGAATTCGGATTCCGTTCTATGCCATTTATGAGGTTAAAAAAGCGGCTGTTGAAGTCTACGAGCTCATGGGGGGGCGCTATCAAAAGTGTCAACCCAACGCCCGGAACCACTACCCGATTCCACCCATGGGTGTGGAACTTGGCATTTGGCAGGGATCTTATCTGGGTGATCCGTCGTTACCCTGGTTGCGCTGGTGGGATAACGAGGGCAATTTGCTCTTGACAGGTGATGAGCGAGCCGAGCAGGAAAAGCAGCGAGCTGAACGCTTGGCTGCCAAGCTTCGAGAACTGGGCATCGATCCGGATGAGGTCTAGAGAACGCTGTAGTTATGCCAGTTTCTGACTGCTTGAGCACACCCGAGGAGACTTGCAACCTACTCATGCAGCTACATGTCAGACCAGATAGCAAACTCGTTGCCGCTAGGACTTGTAAAGTGGAAGCGGCGTCCTCCTGGAAATGAGAAGATGGCTTGGGTGATAGAACCACCCAGGCTCTCGACCTTGGCTACTGCGGCTTCCAAATCAGCCAGATAAAAGACTACCAGAACGCTACCTGTCGCTACGCTTGCAGTTGTATCAGCCGTGAAGAAGCCACCAGTGAGACGCCCATCGTCAAAACTGGTATAGTCGGCTCCATAATCTTCAAACTGCCAGCCAAAGAGTTCCGCAAAAAAAGCCTTAGAAGCTTGGATATCGCGGGTTGGAATTTCAATGTAGTCAACTTTGTTGATGCGATCGCTCGACATGGCTCCGCTTCTCCACAGTAGGGTGTTTTAGGTGGTTAATACAATAGTACTGTTTTGCTTGCAGCTTACTTCAACTCGATCCATTAAGATGGTCGCGATCGCTAGCGTGCATAATGCTTAACAGCTAAGCTGCGTAAGCTTGAGGCCATCCCGTCATGAAGGCTAGGAGTCTGATGCGATACCAAATTTCACACACTACCAGCTATAGCTACAGCCAGGCCGTATTTTTAGGGAGTCATACGTTGCGTTTGCGCCCGCGCAGCGACAGTTACCAGACCCTGCAAAAATTTGCGATAGACGTCGAACCTATTCCCGAGCTGATTAGCGATCAGATTGATTTCCTGGGTAATGGGGCTACCGAGATTCGCTTCTTCAACACTCCACTCTCTCACCTCAAAATTCAGACCCATTCTGAGGTAACGACCCATTGCACGAATCCTTTCAACTATTTGCTAGAACCCTGGGCGACTACATTGCCGATTGATTATCCAACGTCTGTGCTCACAGCACTCAAACCCTACCTGCATCAGCCACTAACTGGAGCGATCGCAGTTGATGTGACAGATCTGGCTCAGCAACTAATACACGAAGTTGATGGCGATGTAATTCGGTTTTTGACAACATTGACCCAGCGTATTTACGAGCACTGTACTTATGTTGTCCGCGAAAAGGGGAATCCCTTACCCGCTAGCATTACTTGGCAGAAAAAGCAGGGAACCTGCCGCGACTTTGCCGTCTTGTTTCTGGCAGCCTGTCGTGCCGTTGGCGTCGCAGCGCGATTTGTCAGTGGCTATCAAGAAGGGGACCCCCAACAAGCCAAACATGACTTGCACGCTTGGGCTGAAGCTTATATCCCTGGAGGGGGCTGGCGAGGTTTTGACCCCACTCATGGCCTAGCCGTCACCGACAGACACATTGCCCTGGCTGTCGGAGCCGCTCCTGCGCAAGCAGCCCCCGTGACCGGCAGCCTCCGCGAAGGGCAGCTTATACGCTCGACACTGACGACGCAAATTACGGTGAAGAAGCTGGATTAGGTTCGCAGAAATCCTGAGGATGAGGGCAGATTAAGCCGGTAAAAGACCGATTGATCCCAAAATGGTCGTGAGCAGTCCATTGACAATGCTGAGTGCGATCGCCCCAATAATGGCGCTCAAAATACCCCAGCGTAAGCGAAAACCTTCGATGAGCCACGCTGCCAAGCCAAAAACAACGATGCTCACAATCAGGGGCAGTAATCCCAGGCTAACAAGCGCGCCGAAGCTCCTTAGGCCACCAGGAATAATATGCGTCAGTCCTGTTAACGCACCAATGACAGCACCGCCCAACAATGCTTTAACGGGGCTATCGATTTCGACCCCAATGGGCAGTAGCGAAATCAACCAAAGACTGATCGATAGCACGATAATCGTAACGATGAACCCAACCATTTTGAAAACTCCTTGTTCTACAGTTCTAAAGGTGTACAGATGAAGGGGGTTATTCAGCTAGCACCTTGAACAAACAAGCCGCCGAATAAGAGAATTATTGCTTGAAATAAACAGAATGTGCCTATTTTTACTAAAAAACTTTATTACATAGGCCCTCGCATCTTGTTGCTGCATCCGATTGATTGTTCCAGCAATTTGCGATTGTGATGTCAAATTCAGCTTAAGGAAAAATAAAGGGAAGGGGTAAGGTGTACCGTTTAAGCCAGGCAACTCTGGCTGGGTAGGGCGTCAGGAGTCAGGGGCCAGAAGTCAGGAATACAGTGGCTTCTAGCTTTTGACTGCGAGATTCTTGGGTGACTGGAATTTCCTGCCTTAAGTTGATAGCGATATCTTAGGGCGGCAATATACCAAATGTTTACTCCCGCTAGATGACTGTTGCTATGTCGACTTTCTGTAGAAATCGATAGTCTGCAATCATCGGATCAGTGTCATCAACTTTTCCAACGCTGGATATATTTTGAGTCACGATTTATGTCAGGAAATCCTGGTTGCCTAGAGAGTTATACCGAATCCGAATGGCTAACCCCAATCATGAGAAATAGGTGATACCCGTAGCGACGCGACATGTCGCGTCGCTCAATTAGGGGGTGGGTAAACCGGATTTAGTATTAGGAGCCATGAACTAAAAATCAATGTTGGCCTAACGCCTGACGCTACCGAAATTTTTTGCCTGCAGGGGATACCTCAACGGCTTTATTGCCCGCAGTAGACAATTAAGTCAATTTCAACATCCCCAAAACCAGCTAAACCCGTCACACCAACGGTGGTGCGGCCAGGTAACCGGCCAGGGGTACAGTAACTCGCGTAAACCTGGTTCACGGCCTCGTAGTAGCGAAAGTCTGTGACAAAAATCCGGGCCATCACGACTTTATCGAAGCCACTACCTACATGTGTTAACACCCGTTTGAGATTTTCCATGACCTGCTGTGTTTGTTCCTCAATGCTCCCCTTGATAACCTCGCCAGTTTCAGGGTCTTCTGCGAGTTGCCCAGTCACAAACAAAAAGTCGCCCGCGCGTACTGCATGGGAGTAGGGGGCAACTGGGGGCAGTACATTATCCGGTAGGGTGATGTATTCGAGCATTTTTTTAGGGGATAGGGAACAGGAAATAGAGCAGAGTGGGGGAGTGGCGTGTCACGACCCTGACGCTCTGCAAAACTAAAAGACAATGTCTAAGTCTAGGTCACGAATATCGATGCAGTGCAGTCGTGGTGTGGCTTCATGATTGGTGGCAAGCCAGATGTGGTGGGGTGAATGGAAGGCGATCGCGGCGGGTGGCGGTAGGCGATCGATCTGGCCAATGAGTTGTCGCTGGAAGTTCGCAATCCGAAGCTCGCCCGTTTTACTGATGCCGACATAGCCAATCACCAATTCGCCGACCCAACGGGCCGCAACATCGAGCCGACAGCGCATAACCCGAAAAGGCTTGAGATGGATGATGAGTAAATCCTGCTGGTGCGTGCCGCTGCGGGCCAAACATTGGTAGGGTGCTTGGCTAGGCCACAGTTGAAAGATTGGAACATCTAACTCAAGCTGAGCTAAGGGTTTGCCCCAACGGGTTAGGAGCTGGAGTTTTGTTGTTTGGTCAACTACTTCGGCTATTAGCAAATGGCGATTATCGAGGACGAGGCTATGCACAACGCCTTGCGATATCTCAACCGTAAACGGTCTCGGGGTGCTGGGGACACGGCCCCAGGTATCAATGAGCCAGAACTTTTCTGGCGTCACAGTGCTCTGAACCGTTAGCCAACGATGTTGACCGGCGATGACCGTGATGGGGGCCGTAAAAGTCGTAATGAGGGCTGGTACTGAATCGGAGCCCAGGCGATATAAGGCTGTGTCCGTCGCGGCGATCGCCCCCTCGGGGCTACTCATGACCTGTTGTACAGTCCGATCCAAGCACCATTGTTGACCAGGGTGTGGACTGGCTAAGGTGCCCGTTTCCGTTAATGCCCAACCGTCGACAACCGATCCAGTCGCGGCTAGCAGCATAGGGGCGGTGTCAGGACTCCCCGGCAGTAGCTGGAGCATCGAGACAGCGCTCCTGAGGGAAGTTGCTGTTTGGGCCTGAAAGGAGCTGGGTTCAGCATTGAAAATGGGTTTCGGAAAGCGTTGTTGTAACTCTGCTGGCGTCAAAGTTCTACTGAGCGCACTGACGGCTGCTTGCATCTCAGAGGCATTGCGGAAGCGACGAGCCATCAGTTTAGCCAGTGCTTTGAGCAAAAGCGCTTGGATGGCTTGAGGGAGCGTATTGGGAAGCCGTACTGGTTCATTGAGATGAGCCACCATCAGCTGACTGTGATTACCCGAAAAGGGGCGATCGCCCAATAGCAATTCATATAGAACAATGCCCACCGCATACAGATCGGAGGCTTCCGAATATTGGTGATAGAACCGCTCAGGAGCCATGTACGCTGGCGAGCCTGTTGCGCCGGTATAGGCTCCCTTCATCTCTTGGCTGAGGCGCGCAATGCCAAAATCAGAGACCTTTGCCAGCCAGCCATCCGGCGTCAAAGAGAGCAAGATATTTTCTGGTTTGATGTCGCAATGAACAATGCCCTGGCTATGGGCGTGATCGAGAGCGGCTAATATTTCTCCTATCAGGATCAGAATTTCTTGCAGAGACAGTTGAACTTCCTGGTCTAAAAGGCCGCGTAGGGTGCCCCCCTCACAGTAGTCCAACACCAGTTGTCGTCCTGTGGCTGATTGTTCCAAGGCATGGCAGTTGGCAATGTGAGGGTGTCCGAGACTCAGTAAGAAACGGAGTTCACGCAAAAAACGGTGAGTTGGTAGGCGACTACGGTTGATATTCTTGAGCGCAACCAATTGGCCTGTTTTACGGTGCAGGGCACAATAGACCTGCCCAAACTGCCCTTGGCCAATCAGTCCGAGGCTCCGATAATTAGAGTGTTGTTTGGGGGCTGGCGGAACGGTAGATGTCACAAAATCATTGGGTCAACGATTGCATGATGGTGTCGTGAGACAGTCCTTCCTGGACCCAGGCTTCCACGGGCTGAAGGCGATTCTCTAAGCCGAGGACAAAGTGGTTGCGATCGGCACCTAGCGACTCACAACTGGTTTGTACACAAATTAAATCACGTCCGGATAACTGGCTAAAAAACGCCTGCAATACTCCAACTTCAAGGGCTCCAGAGAGTTGGTTGGGCTGTAACGTATGAGCTGTGAAAGGAGAATTCTGAATCGCAACGACCAAAAACCCCTGTCCGTAATAATTAACATCCAAGTGCAAGGTGCCCCAACCATTGGTGCGCCAACATTCTTGCAAAGCCTTGGTAAATTCGACCATCGAGAGTTCGGCAACACTTTTCTGATAATAGTCGGTTAACTCTTCAGAAAACCGCGCGTAAAAATTCTTACCCCACCAAAAGCCGCAATTACGCAACACAAACCAGGTTGCTTGCCCGGTCTCATTATTCAAGCCTGCAACGATTGCTTTCAGTAAGGTGTCAGGCAGTGCTAAGAGGCGATCGCCCCGACGATTTTCGAGAAGTCCCAGCTCAAGCGTGCCTCGAACATAGATATCGTTGGCAAAGTAGTTACCGGGTAAGCGATCGTCAGTAAGGAGTTCGGCAACAGAAATCATGAATTATTCTTCCACAAAACGACTTAAAACAAGCTCACTAAGGTTTCCTCAGTTTCCAGTTCCGGTTCTGACAAAAAAGCCTGAGCAGCATTGATGCCAGGAAACAGAAGGGTTGTTTGTGAGGTTGTAAACCGTTCGGACAGATGCTGTTTGATTAACTGATACAAAGTGTTGTCAAGCGCTTGTGTTTCATAAGCCGCGACCATTTCTGGTAACCAAGTACCTAAACGCCTGGTCACAAAGTCTGGGTTATCGATTAGCATTGCCATGGCAGCACAGCGCAGCAGTAAAATTCCATTCTGTACACTGCGCAAGAGTCGTGCTTCTGACTCTTGCGGGAACTGCTGTTCTAGAGCATCGGCAACCGCTTGCATTAAAGACAACTCTTCGCTCCGCAGACGACGGTAAAAGTTAATGCGCTCAGGTAAAGAGCTGACAAAATGGCTCAGCGCATTGAGTTCATCGGGCCGCAAATAAGCCTTTTCTGGTTCTCTAAAAAGGGTTTCTAGTTGTGGATTCACAGCAGACTCTCCTATCGGTGGGTACAGAGGCAAGGCAGCATTACACGGATTAGCCAAAGGCAGTTCACCCGGCTAACCGGCTAGAAAAAATCAGCAAACCCCTCAAGGGTTAATTCTTCGATGACCGAGGGGCTGTCCGACTGGATGGCTAAGGGAGATAGCGGAGCCGCAACATCAGGTTCTCCTTCCCAGGGAAAACACTCGAAAAACGCTTGCACACTCAGCAAAACATCCGGCGAATCTAAGGTTTTGATTTCAACCGCAGATGATGGAATGGTGGGCGTGACGGCTTCGCCAGCCCAGGCAATGGCACTAAAGAACTCACGCACAGAGACCTGTTCCCATCCTGTCTTGGCGCGAGAATGACCGTTGCTGTCAGTCAGCGAATTATTCACGCAATTTCCTCTCCTGCCCGTAGCCGTTTTTCGATATCGCGAGCCGTTGCTCCTTCATTCATCCAAAATGCAGCGGCATCAATGCGCTCCTTACCCCCAAGCAAAAATTTGCAATAGGTTTCGCCCATGGAGTAGCACTGAATTTCGATACAGCTCAGTTGCTTGCGTACCATTTCAGTAAAGAATCCGGCAAAGAGGCCAGCATAGACGTGGCAGACAGGTTTACCAACATCGCCCAAGGTGCGCGCCACGGCAGAGTCAAATACGTTGATAAACATGAATCCTTGCTGGCGGTCACTCATATCGACTTCCCAACGTCCCCAACCTTGAGCGGTAAAAGGCCACCACCAGGTTTCCAGCAAAAACATCAAATTAGCAGCCCGAGCACTCATGCCGAACTCTTTTTCAAACCAGGTTTCAAAAAATAGTGAGTCATATTTGCCCCATTCCAAACCGATGGAGTACATTACAGCCGCAGATGCTTCACCCACTTCTTCTCCCAGACCTTCCAGTAAACCAATGATGAAGTCTTCACTGGTGAAAATATTGCGACTGCCGTTCCAATCGGTGACACAGCCGGAGTCTGAGTGGAACTGGAAAAAGTCGTGAAAGCTATAGTGATTATGCTTTTGAGGATGACGATCGTGTAGCGTATGAGAAAGGGTTGGTGCTGATGTGTTCATAAGTTTCTAGGGTTTAGAAGTGTGATGTGTGGCTCAATCGCTAACTGATAATGCAGGCTTAGTTCAATTGAGATATCGACCTATTGGCAAAGTTTTAGCAACCCTAAAGCGTACTATAGTGCACTTTGTAAGGAAAGACACTCGTTGGCAATGTGACCCCAAAGAGATGTCGATTGCTGGCAAGGAAGCTTGAGTTTTTTTGATATGGATTGTGGCTAAGCGTAAGAAAAAACGCAGCTGATGGCGATATTTCACCAAAGTTACGTGTAAGTTTCTCCTAAAATGGCTCGGCTCATTTCAATTAGGGGACAAAATAACTCGGCTTCTTCTGGAGTGAGTGCCTTCTTCAAAATGGTTTGGAGAATTTGATAGGTTGCATCACAGCTCGTTTCGGCTTTAAAGGATTTCATAATGGTTTGGAACCAGATGAGCATCCGGTCTCTAAAAATATCTGGATCATCCGTTAATAAAGCTGTTGCTGCATACCGCAGGGTCCGTACCGTATCGCGCTGCCATTTTGCCGTCAGGTCGGTTGCCCCCATTTTCAAGAGGTCAGGGTTGTTGGCTTTAAGCTGCATCAACACCTTTTGAATGAGCTGGGGTTCTAGCTTCTGAATTTTTTGATAGAGCAGGAAGCGTAGTCGGGCTGTCTGCAAATAGTTTTGGAAGAACATGAGTTCAGCATCTGTTGCGTATCTTCCATCAGTGTCCGCACAGAGCTGCTCGAGTTGCTGCAGCATGGGTTCAGTGAAAAAGTAGGAGAGTCAGATAAGACGGGGGGAACGAGATGGGGGTTAGGCCATACAAGGGGGCAAAAACGGGTGCCTGAGGAAAGCCAAGGGAACGAGGGTGGGGGCAATAAATTTAGCGTTATCGACGTTGCCGTCGCTAGCTCAATGAATCTGAGCCCTTCAGCGTGAGCACATCTTTGAAGCTCCTCGAAAAATCTTGGATTTTCTTCAGCATTCCCTAAATTGCATCTTTATGATGCTTTAAACCTACTGGCTAAACCCCTATGCCGTCATTTTGCGGGATATCCCTGGCAAGGATGCTTTTTTTTCGCATTACCTTACATTTCTCAATGGTCTGTCTAGGCATCGCCGGGTTCACGCGTGCCGGCTGCTAATTGCAGAATCATCGGATGACCGCCATCCTTATGATACTTGTCAGCCCAGGCTTGCAGGAGGCCATCTAATTCTTCTAGCGCCTCTTCCCGACGATCGGTGTCAACATCGAAAACTTCCAGGGCTCGAAAGGTATCGGAACGCTCGACCACCCAACCCTGGAGGAGTTTGCAAACCCTGGCCACATCGTCAAGCATGGTGAAAACCCGTTCTTGCTGTCCTCGAGGGGCATAGTGATTACGGGCCAAGGCAAAAATCGGAATTGAGAGAAATGGAATATCGACCTGAATCACAGTGCCGGAATGTAGCAACCGAAATTTAATATGCTCGGTCAAGGCTTCACTCAGAGCCATTCGACGATTAGGAGGAAATTCGGCCTGGGATTTGTCGTGTAGCAGTTTGATGAGGTCTAAGAAACCAAAAAGGTCAATTAAACGCGCGGGAGGAACGTCATGCGGTAATTGATCGGCTAAGCTCTCGTGCTCTTTGGGCGTTAAGTCATGTCCCTGGAGGCGAGGCATTCCCGGTTCCCAAGGATATTTCTCTTGCCATAGATAGGGCAAGCCAATGAGATAATAGGGCTCTTGTTCACTCAGAGCTGTTAGCGATCGCCCTTCTTGGAGAACGGTTTCTACTTCTTTAATAATTGCTCGCACTCGTTTCGGCTCAACATGGTGCAAGAAGCTCGTTTTGCGAATATTTTTACCCTGTTCTAAGTAGGAAGAATATACAGCAAACTTTGCCGCAGTGGTTGCGGCATCTAAAAAAGCACCATATCGGTGTCCACCCAGTTTCATGGCACTGATAGCCAGATAAATTAAGATGCGATCGGCTGAGCTAACTTTAAGACTAGACAGCACCTCGTCACTGGCAACATCAAATGCATAAGGTGCTTGAGAAGATTGAACGGGTTTCGCCACACTCCTGTACTCGATCGATGACTCCTAGCAAAAGCAATTAGAACAATTCGTGCAATGACAGTAGAGTCAAAACAGCGAATGACCTATCTAATTGCACTTTCTAGGCATTGTAGTGTGGAATGACGATAACGTTTATGTAATTTGTATTAGGCTGGTTACTCGGTTTCACCTTTGAGATGATGGGCGAGCCAACGGTTCATCTCCCACAGCACATGCCCGATGGCTTCGCGTGATTCATAGCCATGTCCTTCTAAGGGCAGTTCTACCCAACGAACTATGCCACCTGCTCCCTTTAAAGCCCCATAGAAACGCTCACTTTGGAGAGGATAGGTTCCTGTATTGGCGTCTTCCGCACCATGAATTAGCAGTAAGGGCTCGTTAATTTGAGCGACATGGGTGAAAGGAGACATCTGGATATAAGTTTCTTGAGCATCCCAAAAGGTCCGCTGCTCCCCCTGAAAACCAAAAGGGGTGAGGGTTCGGTTGTAAGCGCCGCTGTTGGCAATCCCTGCACTGAATAAGTCGGTATGGGCCAGGAGGTTCGCAACCGTAAAGGCTCCGTAAGAGTGCCCCGCGATCGCGATTCGCCCTGGTTGACTCACCCCCCGTTCGACTAAATAATCCACAATGGCTTCAGCACTCTGTGTGAGTTGCTGTACGTAGGTATCGTTAGGCTCGGCATCGCCTTCTCCCACAATAGGCATAGTCGGTCCCATGACGACGGCATACCCTTGGGTGAGTAAAAACAAGGGAGTGTATGCATAAGGGCGGCGAAATGCATTTTCAGCAGTGGTAACTTGGCCCGCGGCTTCGCGGCTTTTATACTCACGGGGATAGGCCCACAGTACAGTCGGCAGGGGGCCATCATTCGCGGGATTGTATGTCGGGGGTAAATAGAGTGTCGCGGAAAGTGTAACGCCGTCAGCTCGTGGGTAACGAATTACCTCTGGCTCAACGTCTTGATACCAGGGACGGGGATCGGCAAAGTCGGTCAACCCTTTCGTATTCCCAGTTTCTTGGTTATGCAGCCAGTAATTTGGGGTTTCCTGAGGGGATTCACGGCGCGTAATAAAGTGCTGTCCACGATTGTCCAGCAGCCGAGTGATGGACTCATAGTAAGGATCGGCGGCCTGCCATAAGCGTGTTTTGGTCTGTGTTGCCAAATGCCAGCGATCTAAAAAAGGATAGACCCCGGCAGGCGATACGCCATCCCCTCGAAGATACAAACTTGTACCATCGGGCGAGAGCATCAAGACGGGCTTTTGGTAAGGACCAGGTGTCGTGATGGGTTGCCCTGGGTCATTGTATCTGTCTTGATAGTCACGGTCCTCGACGAGCGTGGGCGTGGCTGTTGGATCGCTGGGATTGAGCTGCCACAAGCGGATGCGGCGACTGTCGTACCACAACTCGACGCCCAGTGCCAAAGTGTCATGTCCCCATAAGATGCGGTTGTAGCGCAATTCTGTGGTCCAAAGGGGCTGTGGTTCAGCTACGAACGGTGCATCAAGTTGGGAAACCCGATCGCGGGTGGTTGTTTCTTGGCTGGCATCGCCTTCATCCAGGGCTTCGACCCAATAAAGTGTGGCGGGTCGATCACTGCGCCAATGCACAATGCGCCGTCCTTGGCGCACCGAGTCAAAGGTGACCGGAATATCATCGGCTAAGGGTAAATCATCCACACGGTAGACTTCTTGCCCCTTTTGATCGAGCACTGCAATTTGCTTCGGAAAGAAGCGGGCAGGCACTTGATACGAAAAAGGACGCTGCAGCCGCGTCAGCAAAATCCACTCCCCATCTGGGGAGGGTTCGATGGCCGCAATTAGCTGCGGTTCGCTGAGTTGAGTGCGATCGCCCGTTAAACTGACTTGCACCAGAACTGAAGTCAGGTAGTGCTCAAACAGGGCTTCATCATCTGGATTTGTCAACAAGTTGGTATACGTTCTGACGGGGGCGGTTCGGCCCAAGTTTTCTTCAATCCGGGGGCTCTGAGGAACGAGCGAGGGAGTCGGCGGTTCCGGCTGATCGGCGGGGACGAGCTTGCATAACAGTCCGGCTGTTTCTGTCAGCCAGCGGCAAGGACTGCCGTAGGTGTTGTTGAGGATGGCCGGGGTCAGACGACGCGCCGTTCCCTGTGCCATATCCGCCACCCATAGTTCGATGCCGTCTGGTTGATCAAGGGTGAAGGCTAGATAGGTGCCCGTGGGTGACCAGCTTAAGTTGCGAATTCCTTGATGTTCCGGGAGCACGATCGCCGCGCGATCGCCCGTTGCGATCGCCTGTATGACAAGCCCTTTGTAGGCATAAGCTCTTGCTGGGCCGTAAGTTGCGGGATTCAGCTGCAAGCCAGCAACCTGCAATCGAGGCCGGGCAAGCTCTTCTAAACTGGGCAGTGTGGGACGTTCTAGGCGGACCAGCCATTGATTATCAGGTGAAATACTGACGCCGGGATACCAGGGTGTATCCAACAGGGTGGCAATGGGTTCAGGAGGCTCTTGCCAAGTTTCTTGAGCCAGGGCTGTCATAGGGGTGAAGCTAGCGATACTAACGGCAATTCCCACAAGGTAATGCAAAGCGGCTTTCATGAATACATGAGGATCATTTCTTCGTAGAATTATCCTGCCACAGCGACAACGACTGTCAATTCACGATTAAATGGGTGAGGATTGACCGTCACTTGAGTTGAGCTGCCTGTGTCAGAAACGAAGCCAACCCGTTCGCTTGCTGGTATTGCTGGTATTGTGGCCGCTGCCACCTTAATCAGTAAGGTGTTTGGTTTGGTTCGCCAGCAGGCGATCGCGGCAGCTTTTGCGGTTGGCCCAGTGGCTGATGCCTATAACTTTGCCTACGTAATTCCTGGCTTCTTGCTGGTCTTGCTGGGGGGGATTAATGGTCCGTTTCACAGTGCCATTGTCAGCGTTGTGGCGAAGCGCCAACGAGACGCGATCGCGCCTCTGGTGGAAACCATTAGCACCCTGGTGAGTGTCGGACTCATTGTCATTGCTGTGGGTATGGCTTTGGGCGCGGCACCCATTATCGATTTTGTGGCGCGGGGTTTGGGGGATACTGAGCCCCTGGCAAGGGCGATCGCCATTCGTCAGCTGCAAATTATGGCTCCCATGGCAGTATTTGCGGGCTTGATTGGCATTGGCTTTGGCACGCTCAATGCCGATGATCAATATTGGTTGCCTTCAGTGAGCCCCATGTTTTCGAGTGTGGCGGTGATTGCGGGCTTGGGACTGCTGTACGCCGCGATCGGGACTGATATCACCAATCCTGACTATTTCATGGTGGGCGGCATGATCCTGGCAGGCACCACCCTGCTAGGGGCGGTCATGCAATGGTTAGTCCAGTTACCTGCTTTATGGCGATCGGGCTTAGGGCGATTGCGGCTGCGTTTTAATTGGCAAGATGCGGGTGTCCGCGATGTGTTTGCCATTCTGGTGCCAGCGACGTTTTCGTCTGGCATGATGCAAATCAATGTCTTCACGGATCTTTTCTTTGCTTCCTACATTCCAGCAACGGCAGCGGCTTTAGGCTACGCTAACTTGCTCGTACAAACCCCCTTGGGCATTATCTCGAATGTGATTTTGGTGCCGTTTTTGCCGATTTTTGCTCGGTTGGCGGCTCCTGAAAATTGGCCCGAGTTAAAAGATCGCATTCGCCAAAGCTTGATGATGACGGCCTTAACGATGTTGCCTTTGGGAGCCCTCATCATGACCCTGGCGCTCCCTATCGTTCAGGTGATTTATGAGCGCGGCGCATTTGACCTGGATGCTGCAGAAGTCGTGACAGCGGTCTTGGTGGCTTATGGCCTGGGGATGTTTGTGTATCTGGCGCGGGATGTGCTGGTGCGGGTTTACTATGCCTTGGGCGATGCCCAGACGCCCTTTCGAATTAGCCTGATAAATATTGGCTTGAATGCGGTACTGGACTATTTCTTTATTCGCTGGTTTGGGGCACCGGGTCTGGTTTTGGCGACGGTGGGGGTCAATATTGTCTCAACACTGGCCATGGTGGTGGTGCTCGATCGCAAGCTGAATGGCGTGCCCTGGATACAATGGGGCCGTCCTGTTTTGGTTTTGACCATCCTGAGTGGGGTTGCTGGAATGGCAGCCTGGGGCACGCGGCTGGGGTTAGAGCAAGTATTCGGTATCGAAGGATTTATTAATCGCCTGGTGCAGTTGGCGATCGCGGGCTCGCTTGGTTTGACGGTTTTTTGTGTGGGGACGCTATTTTTGCGGATTCCGGAAGCAACTCTGTTGGTTGATCGGATTGCCGGACGATTTTTACGTCGTTAATCATGGGCAAGATGGCTCTATATGATGGGCGATTTTGGGTTCACCAAACCAAAAGTCTTATAGAGTGTAAAAGAGTACTCGCTATATCAAGTGCTCAGATCGCACTGATATGAATGATGGAGTTGCCCGGATGAGGCTTAAGATCATCGTAAGAAAGCCTGTTTGAAGACATTTTTTAAACCGAAGCCCCAGTGCTTAGCTGGTTTCTGCTGGATAAATCGCAGTGATTATCCTGAGGGAATTCGGTGCAATAAATGTGTAAAAAAGGACTGTAAATCTCGAAATACACTTACGCTCACGGCGCTAGGTACGTACTGTGAATGGCTGCCTGCTGCCCCCTAATCCAGAGCCTTGGTGCGAGTGAAGAAACGAGAATGACCCATTGGGGGATTTGGCTGGAATGTATTCTGCTATCAGGGCTGTGGTTTTGCCATGGCTGGGGTTAATCGCTGCTGGAAATATCGTTTCGACTGAGGCGAAACCTGTGTTGCCTATGGTGACAACGCCGGTTTCACTCGCCCAAGTCCAGGAACCTGCGATTTCGGAAGACGCAATTTTGAGTGAAATTAATCGTTTGCGCAGTGACCCAGCGGCCTATGCTGATTGGCTTGAGACCACGCGGGGCTATTATGATGGCACGGTTCTCCGTTGGCCAGGTCAGTCTTCGATTCAACTCGTAGAAGGAACACTGGCACTCAATGCCGCGATCGCCACGCTGCGTCAGACGGATCCTCTGCCATTGTTAGAACTGTCGGCGGGCATGTCCCAAGCGGCTGAAGACCATGTAAAGGATTTGCTGCGGCACAGTGCCTTTAGTTTGCGTGGCAGTGATGGCAGCACGGTCGCGATGCGAGTCAGCCGCTATGGGACTTTTCAAGGAAACGTTCAAGAACTGGTGAGTGAGGGCTTCAGTGATCCGGTCGGGATTGTGGCCAGTTTAGTCATTGATGATGGCAATACCAGTCGCAGTTATCGTCAAACTTTATTGCGGGAAGACTTTCGCTATCTGGGAGTTGGCTGTGAACCGCGTGAGCCGCTAACGCTTTGCGTCACCGACTTTGCTAGTGTCTATACCGAAGCTGGAGACATACCCTCAACGCCTCTGAACGAGCCTATGGCAACTGGGGGCGATCCTTTTACCCAGCCCCTAACATCGGCAATACTCGCGACTCTAGCCGATGACATTATTGCCGAAACCAATGCAGTCCGGACCGATCCGGCTGGCTATGCGGCTAAGTTAGAAGCCCTACGCCCTTATTACCAAGGGACCCTGATCAAACTTCCTGGGCAACCCATTATCGAAACGGTGGAAGGGGTGGCCGCCTTAGATGAGGCGATCGCAGCTTTGCAAGCTACGGCTCCCCTCACAGCTCTGACAGTTTCACCCGGACTGACACAAGGAGCCGCCGATCACGCTGATGATATTGGTCCACAGGGAGGAATTGGTCATTACGGATTAGATGGGAGTGCGCCTTTAGAGCGCGCCACGCGCTATGGCCGAGTCCCTCCTGGAAATCTGCTGGGTGAAAACATCAGCTTTGGTGCGCCGACTCTAGCCGCATGGCACGTGATGCAGCTGTTAGTGGATGATGATGTTCCTGACCGAGGGCATCGTGAGGCGATGCTGCGACCCAATTACCAATTCACTGGATCAGCCTGTGCTCCGCATGCAGTATTTCGGATTGTTTGCGTCATGACCTATGCCAGTGCCTACGACGAATGACCTTTAGAGATTCTCTAGGCAAGTGAAGCGCGTACTCACGCGCCTTGCCCGCCCACTGTGTTTGACTTCGTCTGCAGCAGAGAGATCGTTAAGATTGATACTGCGGGCGAAATATCTCGGAATCTTGCCAACCCCCTGAACGTCCCTTAATCCCTAGGGATGATTCTCTACTGAGAGAAAAATATTTTGGCGCGACAGAGGAAAGTTCATACTCAGTAAAGTGGATAGTCCAACTCATCAGCGTACAAAACTTTGGCTGATGCCAGAGTTTGAGAATCTCGAACTATTTCGTGCGGAAGCAATTCATTACAGCTATGCTCGCCATGCTCATCCAAGTTACGCGATTGGCATTATTGAGGCTGGTGTAGGCGGTAATTCTTATCAAGGGAACACCTACTTGGCACCTCCTGGAAGTGTCGTTTTTATGAATCCCGAGGAAGCCCATACAGGATATTCCGCCGAAGCATTACCGCTGACTTATCGCATGCTTTATCCCAGTATTGATCTCATTCAGCAAGTGGCAGATGAACTAGGACTGAGTGAATTTCCTTGCTTTAAAGATGCGGTCGTTAAGCATGAAAGCTTGTTTCAAAGGATCCTTAATCTGCATAAAGTACTGGAAGAAGCGCAATCGCCACTCTATCAAGAATCGCTGCTGATCGAGAATTTATCGGCAATTCTCAGCCGGTATGCTGAGGTCAGAATCCCATCCATGCAATTGGGGCAGGAGCATCGAGCGATTCATGCCATCAAAGAATATCTGCATGATAATTTCAGTTCTAGAATTTCCTTGACGCAACTAACAAACAACACCAATCTGAACCGTTCCTATTTAATTCGTGTATTTCGGCAGGCCGTGGGAATGCCGCCTTATGCCTATCTAACGCAAATTCGAGTACGCCAAGCTAAGCAGCTTTTGCAGCAAGGGTTATCGGTCGCAGAAACTGCGATCGCGGTGGGTATGGCGGATCAAAGTCACCTAACGCGGCATTTCAAGCAAATCTTCGGCGTTACACCAGGGTACTACCGCAAAATGTCAACATCGTTCAAGACAGACCCGTTCTAGTTCTCAGATACTTCTGGTCATGATGTTTGATTAGGGGGACGCAACGATGACCCAAGCCATCAATTCAGGACACCAGCAGAAATATCATCTCGCTCAGATCAACATTGGGCGCATGAAAGGAGCCATCGAAGATCCGATTATGGCTGAGTTTGTAGCAGCGCTTGATGAGGTGAATGCAGCGGCTGAACAAAGTTCAGGGTTTGTGTGGCGACTGCAAACGTCTTCTGGTAATGCGACCGATATTCGCACCTATGCTGATCCCAGAATCCTTGTTAACTTATCCGTTTGGCAAAATGTCGAGCAACTGAAAGCCTATGCCTATCAGAGTGTGCATGTCAATTTCTTTGCCCGTCGTCGCCAATGGTTTGAGAAGCTACCAGGTGAGCATTTGGCGCTATGGTGGATTCCGGAAGGTCATCTACCCACGGCAGCAGAGGGTAAATCGAAACTAGAGTATTTAGAACTTCACGGGGAGTCGCCTGTGTGTTTTACCTTTGCCCAAACGTATCCACCGCCGATGTGAACGAGTACCGCTACGCGGAAGGTCCTGCTACGCGGAAGGCGGAAGTTGGAAGTCGGAAGTTAAAACCGATGTCATCCAGGCTGGTCAAGCTTTTTGAAGGGTGACGCCCTTGCTGCCATCCAGTATCACTGCCCAGTCTGCGGGCAATCGAGAGGCTAGGATTGTGTCATGGCAGACAAGATTACATTTTTAAGTTGGTTTCCCAGGTGACGTAATTGTAAGGGTTTGCTTCTTTCCCAGGGGCAGTGTTGCGGTGCTCGCGAACATGCACTCCGGTAAGATTGTGGCCTTCACTACCGCCAATGATCGAGAGGATCTCATCTGACTGAAGGTTGGGATATCCATTCACATCAATGCGCACAAACTCCCAAGGTACGGCCTCATGATGCCACTGACTGGCTCCACCTTGCTTGATATAATCCAGCTGAATTTGGCGCGCTGCTTCAACCGTTGGAACTTCAAACCAAGCAATCAACCTTCCTTCAGTCACCTTGATATCTTGAAATTCAATATAGGTCCCAACGCCACAACTGCCCCGAGTGAACTTTGCCGAGCTAGACTCCTCTGGCTTCACCAACATCCGACAAACATTTACCCGCATAACAAAGCCATCGGGTAGATTGGTTCTTCCCGCAACGCGCAGTTGATTGGGTTCTGGTTGCGTTGCCTCAACTTGTAGGGTGACGCTCATTGCCTCTGTAGACAACGTTGTCTCAACAGGAGATTCACCGCGAGGATGCTGCGGGGATTGTCGCGATTGAAAGACGATACCGGGACTAATGTGGTGGCAGAATGACAGCGACAGGCAGATCAGAAATATCACCACCAGGGGTTGTCTTTTCATGACTGATTCAACGGGCCTTTCATCGTGTCGTCGGTAGGCGACATGCCCATGACAAAAGTATTCCCGCTTGAGTGTTCTAATGCCTGCACCAATCGTAGCTGCAGCAAGGTTGGGTTATCGTTTGCGAGTCGAGCCGCGTTGGCAAGATTGCGGAGGGCGGCAGTTTCGGCGCGGGCGCGTTCCAGTTGGGCGAGTCCTGCTTGTCTGGCCTGGATGACTTGAGCGTAGAGTTTTTTGAGTTCACCTGGCAGCATCAGGTCTTTGATGTTGACGCTGATGAGTCGTAGCCCCATGGGTTCTACATGATGTGCAGCCGCTTCCAACAGTTGGGGATTGAGCTGGGGGCGATTGGCCATGAGGTCATCGATCGCGATCGCCCCCACCACATCGCGTAGGGCATTTTGTAGGGTCAGATAGAGCGCCTGTCGATAATCAGCAACCTGATTAATAGCCATGGCTGGATCGCTGATTTCATACACAGCGGTCAGACTTACTTTAAGTCCGACGCCATCGGCTGTGAGGACTTCTTGCCCTGCTACCGAGGTGTATTGGGGACGGATATCCACTTTACGAATGAAGGTGCTGCCAAATAGCCATACCCAATATTGTCCCGGTGGTAAAACCTGCTTAAACCGTCCTTTGACGTATTTCAGGCCTCGTTCGTATTCAAAAACAGTGACGCGCATAGTAGTGACGATAAGGGGAACTCCCCTTGAGCCAATCATGCCAGGTCAGCGGAGGTCTGAACCTGCAGAGCTGAACTGCCATTGGCCGCAGCCCGATCGACTAAAGGAGAGCTGTTGCGATGGATTAGGGTGTGAGCCTAAGCGCAATTGAGGCGGCAACGGGCAACCCTCAGCTAGCCGATGCTAGCCCGAGGAGCTCAATCCAACCTCAATAGCCCCAGTTTGCCTTTGGAAACCTCAAGATTCCAATAAATTAAAAAGATTCAATACTTGGCTGGGGGGTTGCTTTTCTGCATTGCGGGAGATTTGCGGAGGCTAACGGCTGGCATCATTGCAAACCGTCATAACTGTCGCAGGTGGCATACACTGCGGGCGGAAATGCAGTGACACGAACGGTTTCTTGGCAAATAGTTGCCGCTTCCGCATAACGCCCTTGGCTAAAAAGCGCTGATTCTAGATAAGTGTAGGCATTGGGGTAAACGTTACGGACCCAGTCATTGTCGGGATAAAGACGCATTGCTTCGCGCAGAATGGCGCTACCTTCCACATAATGCTCCCGCTCAACCATCAGAATGCCGAGATAGAAATACGCTAGCGGTGTATCGCGGTCACGCCGGATCACTGCACGATAAGTTGTTTCGGCTTCGTCATAACGTCCCTGTTGGGCGAGCGTAATTCCTAGTTGGACGTGAGCTAAGGTGTTTTCCTCGTCAAGCAAAATAACTTCGCGATAGGCTATCTCGGCTTCTGCGTACCGCATTTGTGCCAGCAGCAGATCGCCTAAGTGAATGTGATTTTGACTATTGTTGGAGTCAAGGCGAATCGCTGCGCGATAAGCTGCTTCGGCTTCCTCATATCGCACTTGCTGCGTCAGGAGCATGCCGAGGTAACTGTAGGCTAGAGCATCCTCTGCATCCAGGCGAATGGCTTCGCGATAAGCGACTTCAGCTGCCTCGTACTGCCCCTGTTGAAATAACACTTCGCCGAGTTGACGATGGGTTATGCCATGACTAGGGTTCAGACGAATGGCTTCTTGATAGGCTGTTGCCGCCTTACGATACTGGTTGCGCTCGGCCAAGCGATCGCCTAATTCATGATAAAGACGAGCCCGATCGCGATCGCTGCAGGTAGTATCGGGTTCGTTGATGGTCTCCAACCGGCAAGGTACCTGTGGGGATGTCGAGAAGCGAGATGACACGGCCGGTGGCGGTGACAATACCGATGCATAGGGCGTTGCATAGGTCAGTCTTGGTGTGCTTGAAAGAATGCTGCCATAGCCAACTTCAGGTTGATAAAGTGCCGCCTGATAAGCTGCCTCGGCCTCTTCATAACGTTCCTGTACGGATAGTACAAAGCCTAAACTCCGATAGGCACGAGTCGTCGGCTGGTCCTGAATGACGGTGCGATAAATCGCTTCGGCTTCGCTGTACCGTTCTTGGGCAAATAGCGTACTGCCTAAATTCAGACGCGCATCGTCATCGCGAGGATTCAGGCGAATTGTTTCCCGATAGGCGGTTTCTGCTTCTTCGTAGCGTTCCTGATTGTAGAGTGCTGCACCTAAGTTGTAATAGGCAAAGGCGTTCGCGGCTTCAAATTGAATCAGTTCTCGGTAGACTGCTTCGGCTGCGACATATCGCTCTTGGGTAAAGAGGAGGTTGCCTAAGCTGGAATAGGTTAAAGAAAATCCGACAGAGTCATGGGGATAGAGGCGGATGGCCTCACGATAAGCCGCTTCTGCCTCAGCGTATTGCTCCTGATTGACAAGAGCCAGCGCCAGGTTAGTGTAGTGACCCCCATTAGGGTCGATTTGAATGATTTCTCGATAGACTGTCTCCGCCTCGGCATAGTGATCTTGCTCAAAGAGCATATCGCCCAAACTGCAGCGCACATCAATGTTGTCTGGAGCCAGCCGTATCACTTCTCGATAGGCTGCTTCTGCTTCTGCATAACGACCGCGGCTCGCAAGTTCATCACCGAGTGTCTGGTAGGTATCGGCATCATTCGGATGCAGTCGAACGGCTTCCTGCGCGATCGCGATCGTATCGGGCACGGGGTCTGCGGCCTCGCCCAAGAGCAAGTTCGGAGGCGGAACCGGCAACGAGGGGATGAAAGGAAATGCGAACGGGTCATTGCACTCTGCTTGGGCCTGGGGAGTTAGGGCCACAAGGGGAACAAAACTGAGACCAACAGCCAACAGAATACGCATCAGTGCATCAAAGAGACTTACGGTTGCATTATCCCTTGTCATTCTCAATGATTAAACGGAGGATCACCCAGGCTAATCACAACATCTTCTAAATCACAGGTAAATCAGAGGTGATAAGTACGCTTCAATGGCCTGTCCATGCCATTCATCTTCATGATTGTGTGGGTTCGAATCCAGCTACAATCCCTGATCGAGTTCCTTTAAGATCGTTTCTAACTCACTTTGGGCTTGGCCATAGGCTTCCCAATCCCCTTGCTGTAGCGCTTGACGGCCCGCTTCATAGGCATCCAGGGCCGCTTGAACTTGGCCCGCTAAATCGGCTGGCAGATCCGTAATCGGTGCGGCTGGGGCCTCAACCTCTGCGGCAGGCTCAGTCGTTGCTTCAACTTCGGGGATAGGGGTTGAGCGACTGCCAAAAATCTGAGTTAGGGACTCTTCGAGCGTTGACCGCATGACAACCTCATCACCATAGGCCACAATGACCCGCTTCAATTCTGGTAGCTTGCCTTGCTCTGCTTGAAGATAGACCGGTTCTACATACAAAAGTGATTGCTCAATCGGCAACACGAGGAGGTCGCCTCGCACGACTTCTGACCCCTGCTGGCTCCAAAGCGTCAACTGCTCTGAAATTTCGGGGGTTTGATCGATGCGCGCCTCGATTTGACTGGGACCATACACGAGCTGCTGTTTAGGAAATTCGTAGAGCAGTAGCTTGCCATAATTGTCTGCATCGGATCGTCCCGCCATCCAGGCAACCATATTGTCTTTACGGGTAGGGGTAAACGGCAGAATTTGGATGAATTCCTCTGACTCTGCTTGTGGCAGACGCATGATCGTGTAATAGGGATCCATGCGTACCTGCTCTTGCTGATAGACCTGCGTAGGAAATCGCCATAGATCCTCGCGGTTGTAGAACACTTCGGGATTCCCCATATGGTAAGTGCGGTAAATCTGGGCCTGAATTTTGAACAGATCATGAGGATAGCGAAAGTGGCTCTGGATGGTTGCAGGGATATCGCTAGCTGCTTGGAAGAGATTCGGGAAGATTTGGCGATAGGTACTGAGAACAGGATCGGACTCATCCACCACATAGAAATCGAGCGTGCCATCGTAGGCATCGAGCACGACTTTAGCCGCATCGCGCAGATAATTAGCACCACTCCGGGTAATGGTACTCACGGTTCCCGTTCCTTGATTGGTGAGTGCTCCAACGTTGTTACTACGATTCAGGGGTTCGGAGTAGGGATAGCGATCGCTGATCGTATACGCGTCCATTATCCACTTGAGGCGTCCATCAATTACTGAAATGTAAGGATCACTGTCATAAATCAGAAATGGCGCGATTTGCTGAGCCCGCTCAACCACATTGCGATGGTAGTGAATGCGCGATTCATTGGTAATGTAATTCGAGATTAAGAGCTTTAAGCTACCCATGTCATAGGCATAAGCCAAACGACGGAACAAGGAACTGAGGCGCACACCCCCTTGACCGCCGTAGCGATAGGGAGCATTCGTTTCACCTTCGGGATAGTCAAACTCGTCAGTTGTGGCTCCTGTAAAAACGTAGGAGCGGGTATACGGTTTGGTGGCTTCACCATAGTAAAGACGGGGCTCGTCAATCGGTAAGTCCACCGTGGAAACCGGGGGAACATTTTTGATCATGAGTTCGGGCAAGCCATCCGAAGTGACCCGATTCACAGGACTCATGACAATGCCATACCCATGGGTAAATTTCAGCCGCTGGTTAACCCAGGTTTGCGCTTCAGCGGGGGCCTCAGTGTAATCCATCTCACGCGCTGAGAGCATGACCTGACGATAATCACCGTTGAGGGTGTAGCGATCAATATCAACATCTTGAAAGCGATAGTAGAGGCGGATTTCCTGCAGTTGCCCATAGGTACTCAGGAGCGGGCGATAGTCCCACAGGCGAATGTTGTCAATTGTCGGGCTGTTGTTGTCCAGGACTTCGCGCGTGAGCGCAGTTTCTGCCGGAAAAGGTTCGGTTTGTACCTGATCGAGGGCGTAGGCTTCGCGCGTGAAGGCAATGTTGTGCTCAATGTAGGGCGTTTCGCGAGTCAGTTCATTGGGCTCAACCAAAAACCGCTGCTGGAACCAGGGGTACACGCCGCTGATGACCACTAAAACAATCACGTACAGCCCCATCCCGACCGTTGGCAACACAAACCCACTGCGCCATAACGACAGCATAAACAGCGCTGCCACTGCCAGGGTGACAAACGCCATTGTCCAATAAGCGTGGAGTCGCGCATGGACATCGGTATAGCCAGCGCCAAATACGACACCATTGGGCGAAAAGAGTAGGTCATATCGTTGTAGATAAAACCCTGATGCAATGACGATGGCCAAAGCTGCCAACAGTACACATAGATGGGTTTTAACGTTGCCTGTAAGAAAGTATTGCCAGCCTCGCTCGGGTCGTATTTCTCCCTTGAGAGCATAAGTGCTCAGCGCTAGCACCAAGCCCCAAATTAAGAGTTCCGCGATCGCTTCCTGCAGACCTTGATAAAGCGGCAGGCGAAAGGTGTAGAAACTAATATCTTGTTGAAACAGGGGGTCGAGGCGATCAAATGAGGTGGGATTCAGAAACTTGAGAATGATATCCCAGGCCGCTGTACTTGCCATGGCCGCCCGGAAAGACAGTACCAGCGTCAATGCGATCGCCACATAGTTCGGTAGGTAATCCGCTAAGGGTGACAAGCTAGGATGCTCCAGCAGTCGCCAGGGTGCATCCCGCGTTAACCAAAGAGCGAGTCGATAGTTGCCATATAGAAACGCTCCATAGAGGAGTAATGTCAGCACCCAGATAATGGCTTGCCAACGAATTCGCGTCCAGAAAACGGTTGGATAACCAACGGTGTCAAACCACCAGAACTCTGTTAAAAAATGGATGACAGTTCCCGAAAGCGTCAGTGCCAGTAGCACTAGAACGACGCCGAATAAAATCATCGGTGGTCGATAGTTCGGTTTAGGATTAGCGCGTTTCACAACCGATTATTGAGACAGCATTGTCATACATTTACCCTAGTACATCTCACCACTACTTAACGATTATAAATACCACTAGAAACTATCGAGTTTGCTGCAGGGCGTATAACTCTTTGGCCTCCATTGCTTTTTCCCGCTGCGTCTTGAGGCGATCTTTTTCTTCATCCAATGCTCGTTGGAGATACTGCACATAAAACTGCATGGCATGATCCGCCACAAAGTCAGCCCCTGGTTGCCGAATCGAGAACAGGAAACCGATTAACCGATCCCCCCATCGCTGACCGATAAAAGAATTTTTCTGCAACCTGCCACGGAAGTCGAAGTAGCGAAATTGACCCATATGACCATATAAACGGGTGGGATTCAGAATATTAAACTGCGGCGGAACCATAGGCACAACGTCATTATTGTTTACATAGCGGAACATGCGATCGCCCATCCGACTATTCACTTGACGGGTGAATTTCCAATCGCCTACGCGAGGCTGACCAAAGGTATACAAACCATTGACCTTGAAGCCTTGATAGTCTAGAGAAACAGCCGCCAAGGCAGCCAAAGCTCCCCCTAAACTATGGCCTGTCACCCAAAAATAAGAATCGGATGTCCACCACTTTTTCAGTTGAATGATGACCTGCTTTTCAACACTTTCCCAAGCTTCCTGAAAGCCTCTATGCACTTTCGCCTGAGGTAGTGAATCCCCTTTCGGTGGTGTATTTGTCGTGAATTTCTTCAGGCGGAACTTGAAATTTGTTTTCCAATCAGCAAATTGTTGACTCCCTCGAAATACCAAGACAATATGCTGACCCTTTCGAAACATAAAGGCTTGAGTATCGGTGGTTCTATTGAGCAAATACTTGAACTCTTCGCGAATATTTAGACGCTGATGACTAGCGCCTTCACGGATCCATTGTTTGATAACATCGACTGTGTAGTCGGCGGGATTTTGCTTTTTCCAAACGTCGTCGATATCCTTACTTAACCAGTAACGAACAATATCTTGCACATACTCTTCATCTTCGTAAACTAAGTGGGCTGCTTTTCCCATGCAGAGCGCTCGAAAGGCACTCATAACATCATGTTCTTTATGAATGTTGTTAAAGTCGTGGGTGGAATATGGAGGCGGCAAAATTTTATAGCCATAGCGTTCAAATAGTTTTTGTACGCCATCGTATCCGGACCAGTAAATGTAGTGGAAGAGTTGGTCGTAAAACCCGGAACCACCTTTGCGTCGCATGTCGCGATCGCTGATGATTTGAATCCAATAGATGATAAATGGGCGGATATCTTCGGCTGTAATAACACCCGCTTCAATGGCATTATTGCAAGCTTCTAAAGCACCCAAAAACTGATCAAACCAGTCGCGTAGAGTAAGCTCAATAAAAAATTCTTCGTCGCGATAGCGCTGAAAAAGCTGTCGGGTGCGCTCATCGATTTTGCCAGTTTGGGCACAGGCCTGCTCAAGTATTCTGAGGCCCTGCCGCGTTTTCACCATTTGTCCATGGGAGCGTAAAGCTCGCTTTAAGCGATCGTCGGTAGCGTCAAACTGGATTTTCTGACCACTGGGTAAGGTGACTTCAAAGCTGCGGTATTCTTCGTAGTCCAGGATTTTGGAAACATTACGAATGGCGTTTCTATGGGAAAACCCTTCAACGACAGTCCGCGCTAATTCACGGCGTTGCCATCGGTGCCGTTTGAGGTAACTGTCAATGCCTGCAATCGTGGCGATCGCGCCACTGAGGAGGGCAAAGGCTGCGATCCATTGTGCCCCAAGCTGTAATTGTGTCAGCCTTTCTGGTTGTGGCGCAGCAGGCTGTTGTGCCATCACAATCTGGTTAGATATTTCTGGAGCAAGCGTTGCCATTCCTGCTGACCCTGAAATTCCCAAACAGCAAGCTGCTAACCATGCTGTCAATGCTAGCTTAGTGCGCATAAACTCCAGATACCCTAACCAATAAGCCCTCTGATGCTAGCGAAAAACCAGCCGATAGTATCTGGGCTTAAATCTTTGTTGCTATCAAAATTCAATGGATATTACCTATCCTGCCTTCTGGCCTCAAACCCCCACCGAAGCCATCGCGTTGCAAACAGAATTGCGATCGCAGATTTGCTTAGAAGATGACCTACCCAAAACGGTGCAATACGTTGCTGGGGTGGATGCAGGCTTTGAAAATGAGGGCACCATCACCCGTGCCGCTGTGGCTGTCTTGGCGTTTCCCTCTTTGGCACTCGTCGATTCAGCACTTGTCAAACGACCCACAACCTTTCCCTATGTGCCAGGATTATTATCTTTTCGGGAAATTCCTACCGTTCTGGATGCGCTAGCGCAGATAGCGATCGCCCCTGACCTGATTCTCTGCGATGGCCAAGGCATTGCTCATCCCCGTCGCTGCGGCATTGCCAGCCATCTCGGCCTCATTCTGGATCGGCCCACAGTGGGTGTGGCGAAATCGCGACTTATTGGTACCCACATGGATGTTCCTCCCGCCAAAGGAGCCTGGGTGCCCCTCATTGATCAAGACGAAACCATTGGTGCTGTACTTCGTAGCCGCACGAATACTAAACCTCTTTATATTTCCCCTGGCCATAAAATCAGTCTTGCCACGGCGTTGGACTACGTCCTTCGCTGTACGCCCAAATATCGTCTTCCCGAAACTACTCGCTTAGCCGATCGCCTTGCTTCGAATCGTGGAGCTATGCCACCTATTGTGAGGGCTGATGAGGGAGAGCAGATGACGCTGTTGTGAGTAGAAGGGTGGAAGGGTAGGAGGGTGGACGAGTGGAAGAGTAGGAGGGGGGAAGGGTGGAAGAGACGCAAAATTTTGTGTCTGTAGCTTCGTAGAAAGTGGAAGGGTAGGTAGGGCTGTGGAAGAGTCGTTCTGCCGAATCTAAATGGCTAACCCCGGTCATGGGAAAATAGGTGATACCTGTAGAAATGCGAAATGTCGCGTTTTTCAATTAGGGGGTTGGGTAAACCGGATGAGGAATTTATTCCCTTATGTCCTGACTTCGTGGTGGAGTTGCGGTCAAAAACCGACAATCTCAAGAAACTTCGTGCCAAGTTGCAAGAATATATTGATAACGGCGCTCAGTTAGGTTAGTTGATTGATCCGCAAAATAAGCGGGTGGAAATCTATCGTGCGGGGCAAATGGTTGAGGTTTTGGAGAATCCCAGCACCCTGTCGGGGGAGACGGTCCTGCCCGGATTTACGCTGATGATGAAATGGGTTTGGATGTAGTTGTTGTCGACTGGTTGGCCTTGATGGGGCTGAGTTTTAGACGTTGCTGAAGGCAGCATGAGCTGAGCAGCCTGAGTAATTCTGCCTGCCTCTTGATTCACTACGCTACGGCTTCTTTTGGTATCGGCTGCAACAAAAATTAGAGGGCTGTATCGCTACGACGTGGTAGCATCAGCCTGCAGAGCGATCGCGTTTATATGTAGACCCCTATCCAATCTATGCCTCGGAGGGCAAACGGTCTACAAATCGCAAGATACTCAAGATCCCTGTTTTTGATCCAGAATCGTAAATCCAAAATCACTATAGTTCAGGGTAGGTCGTGTTATGGCAGTTGATAAATTTAGTGACGCAAAAAGAGCTTTCCTGGAAAAGGTCATGCGGAAAGCGAGTCTTCCAGACATCTATGACGCACGCGATATCACGACAGTTGTATTTCGCACGATGCGTGATCTGATGACAACTGAAACTGATGCCCGCACTGAAGCCGCTTTCCAAGATGCAGACATTGCTGAAATTTGGCGCGATGATAATCCTCTGGTAGCGTTTCTGAGCCGCTTTCGACCTCCGCTTAAAATCGATACGGAAACTTTTCTCCGCCGCGTTAAACAAGAAGGCGGTGTTCCGAAAGAGGTTTCTGCTGAAGCTGTTGTGGTTGCAGTATTTTCTACTGCCAGAGAAGCCTTAAACTCAGATCAAATCAAGGAAATTGCAACGTTGCTGCCGGATGGTTTGCAGGTTCTCTGGGAACAAGTTTAGGAAGCACTTGTTTTTCCTTCAATAACCCCGTTCTTAGGATATGAATGAGTACTGCAGATTCTGCCAAATCACCCTTTATTAAACTGGATCAATTCTTAAAGTGGCAGCAAGTTACCCAAACTGGCGGTGAGGCAAAAATCCTCATTCAAAATGGTTATGTAGAAGTGAACGGCGAGATGGAAGTACGACGTGGCCGGAAGCTCTTCACTGGCGATATTGTGACTGTAGACGATCGCTCCTATGAAGTGGAATTAGAGGAATAGAGAAGAGAGCTTGCAAGCGTTAGAAGGGGGCATCGGCAGACACTGTTGAAGTTTAAAGTTCGCAGTGAACTGAGGACGGAGGGATCTCTCGTCATGAATATGCTGCTGTAAGTTGGTTAGAGGCACCAGACCTTACATTTTCAGGGCACCTAAATTCATAAACTGAAATTCCAAGGCTGCATTACCTTCATTAATCCTCCTTAAATAAGGAGGCAAAACCAGTTCTCGCCATTGCCGAGGGGGAGTTGGAGAGGATGCACATACACCAAGCTAGAACTCAAGCAATTGCAGCGGCTTGAAACAATTGAAAACAGAACTTACTATCGCTCTAGTTGATAGCAATATTCTCGTATCTAACCCTGATGGCGGTACTTGCAGATTGTTTGCCTGGGGTGGCGATTGCTATGTCTGATATGGAACACAAGGGAGGAAAAATCCATGTCCTTTTCATCCATGACGTTAGAGCCCATCAACTTCAATCTGCCTGTAGCTGCACCCGGTAGCCTTGATGTCCAATGGATTCATGGGTCGATTTCGCCGAAGCACAATACCGATCCAGACATCCAGGTGCATGTATATAACGAGCACACGATCATCATGCGACAGAACATGGCGGTCCATCCAGAAGCCCCCTTCATGTTTCTGTTGTTTGGCAACGATCGTGCCATTCTGCTGGATACTGGGGCAACGCGATCGCCCGCGTTTTTTCCCTTGCGCCAAACTGTCGATGATCTGATGGAGCAATGGTTAGCCCAACATCCTCGGGAGGACTATCCCCTCGTTGTGGCCCATACCCACCTGCACCGGGACCACTTTGAAGCCGATCCACAATTTTGGGATCGTCCCAACACCGTCATTGTCGATAAAACCTTGGCAGCCACCATAGCGTTCTACGGTTTTCAAAACTGGCCCCACGATCAGGTGACCTTTGACCTGGGGGGACGGCAGCTCAAAGTGTTAGCCACGCCAGGACATGAAGTTGCGGAAGTGTCCATTTATGATCCCTACACCCATCTTTTGTTTACCGGCGATATTGTGTATCCCGGTCGGCTCTACATTGACGATTGGCAGGCATTTACCGAAAGTATTGAACGCCTGATCGCCTTCTGTGAAACTCATCCCATCGCCTACCTTTTGGGGTGCCATATCGAGATGTCGATTTATCCCAAGCTGGATTACCTGATTCGCACGAGCTACCAGCCTTATGAGAGCCCGCTGCAAATGACGGTCGAACAATTAAAATCCATCCGGGGGGCGATCGCCGAAATTGATGGTAAGCCGGGTGTGCATATCTTTGATGATTACATTATCTATAACGGCCAACCGGACCGCTATTTCAGCTATGACGACATGCATCCTGAAGCCGAACCGGGCGATCTGTGTTGACCCGTTAATTGTTGCCAAAAGGTCGGATCCATTGGCGTTGGGTCGCTAGGGTTAGTGCGATCGCCCCTACCCCAAAGATCAAAAAACTCTCACTGCAGGCTCGCAGAAACGGCCAGAAGTTTTGGGCAATGGCTGAGCCCGCGTCCACCTGCGCCAGTCCTCGCACCAGGGTAAAGGCCAGTACCACGCCCGCCTTGAGCTGGGGATTTTCATCCTGTCGCACCGCATAGCGATAGGTGAGGGCAAACAAGGCACCCGAGAGGATGGCGATCGCCAGATTGACTAGCAGCGTTAGCTGGGTCAAGCCGGACGCGAACCCTACGAGTGATGCAATCGTGCCTTGAGCCATCAAGCGATTGGCCCCTAAAATCCCGAGACTGACGATACCGGCACAGGCCCCACCGAGGCTTGCCGCTTTGAGTGATGCCAATCGTTCTGTGGCCGTGAACTGAGAAGAAATGGTCATGTTTCAGGGGCGTCTTTGCCGTATCATAGGAGACACTGTTAACGCTTAACTTGAAAACAGGTTTATGGATATTCTGACGCTAGGTTGGGTTTCTTTGCTAGTTGTATTTACCTTCTCCCTCTCGATGGTGGTTTGGGGTCGTAACGGTTTCTAAATGGGAATCCCGTCTACTCGTTTTCTTTAATGACTTATGGATGCGGCTTTTGAAGCAAAGGCTTTCACAGCACTGGCGGTAACAGCAGTTGTTCTGTTATTGGTTGTGACTGGGGGAATTGTCTATCTGACGGCGGCTGAATGGCGCGATCGCCGCCGTCGTAAGCGTGAGCAACAAGCAGCTGCTCCCCGTCGCAAAAAGTGATTGCTCTTCATTGACTTGTGTCCGATTCGTCTTCTAGCTCTAAACAATTGCCTTCGCCAGCCCGTAAGTTGGCGTTTGATGCCTTAAAGGATATTGATCGGGGGGGCTATGCTGATGTTGTGCTGCATCGGTTGCTGCATCAGCGCTCCCTCAGTGATCGAGACCGGCAGTTCGCCACTGAATTGGTGTACGGTATTGTTCGCCGCCAGCGTACTCTGGATGCCCTGGTCGATCAACTCGGTACCAAAAAGGCTCATCAGCAACCAGTCGACTTACGACTTGTTCTGCATCTGGGGCTTTATCAATTGCGTTACCTCGACCAGGTGCCAGAATCAGCTGCTGTGAATACCAGTGTTGATCTTGTGAAAGCCATTGGCAAAAACAAGCTGGCGGGAGTCGTCAATGGGATCCTGCGCCAGTATGTGCGGCTGCGCCAAGCGCAACCCGATCCGCTTAAGCTGCCTGGCGATCGCACCGCAGCCCTGGCGATTCAGCACAGCTACCCCACTTGGATTGTCGAGCTATGGCAGGATCAACTGAGCGGTCATGACCTTGAGGCCCTCTGTGATTGGTTTAACCGTCCGCCGACGATTGATTTACGCATCAACCTACTCAAAAAATCGCGGCCAGAATTAGTGGAGGCATTTGCCGAGGCTGGCATTCAGACTGAACACCTCCCTGGATTACCTCAATTACTGCGGCTCAGTCAGCATGTTGGGTCCATTCGTCAACTGCCGGGATATCACGAAGGCTGGTGGACCGTCCAGGATGCCAGCGCTCAACTCGTTAGTCATTTGATCAATCCGCAGCCAGGCGACACGGTTATCGATGCCT
The DNA here is from genome assembly GCA_039818605.1 of Cyanobacteria bacterium J06639_14. Classification (GTDB taxonomy): domain Bacteria; phylum Cyanobacteriota; class Cyanobacteriia; order Phormidesmidales; family Phormidesmidaceae; genus SIO1E4. Next base: position 54,634 of record JBCBTQ010000006.1, read on the forward strand.
GTGCGGCTCCTGGCGGCAAGGCCACTCATTTAGCTGAACTGATGGGGGATCAGGGCATAATCTGGGCCTGCGATCGCACCACCTCTCGCCTCAACAAGGTGAAACAGAATCTCAAACGTTTAGAACTCAGCAGTATCAAACCCTTTACTGGCGATAGCACAACGATTACCCGCTTTACTGAACAAGGCGATCGCGTATTGGTCGATGCTCCATGTTCTGGCTTAGGCACCCTTCATCGTCATGCCGATGCTCGCTGGCGACAAACCCCTGAAACAGTTGCCGATCTCACCACTTTGCAAGCAAAATTACTGGCGCAGGCCGCGACCTGGGTCAAGCCCAACGGCATTTTGGTGTATGCCACCTGCACCCTCCATCCCGCTGAAAACGAAGCTCAAATCCAACAATTCCTAGCCACCCATTCCCATTGGTCCGTACGCTCCCCTGAACCCGGCGACATCGCTGCTAACTATGCCACCCCTGAGGGATGGATCAAGGTATGGCCCCATCTTCACGATATGGATGGGTTTTTTATGGTGAAGCTGCAAAGACAGGAATAAACAACGGAAGCATGCCTTGAAGCTGGGGAGGAGGAGGCGAGGAATTTAGGAGTCAGGAGTCAGGAGTCAGGAGATTGAGGGTAGGGAGTAGAGGGTTAGTCGTTGGTCGTTAATGGTTTGGTTGTTGATAGTTAATGGTTAGTCGTTAGTAGTCGGCCATAGATCGCTCAGTGCTACGAACCAATAACCAATAACCAATAACCAATAACCCATCCCTCCTACCCTTCAACCCTTCAACCCTCCTTACATCTATGCAGCCGCTAGCAACTGAATATTCGCAAAGCGGAAAGTCTGTGTTTCAGTGCCTTGCGCTGTTTCAGTTTCTATCTTGCGCTCGGAGAGAATGACATAGTCACCCACTTTTTCATAAGTATCCTCAAAAACGCTGTGACCGCCCTTTTGCTCACCTGTTTTAGGGTCGTGGTAAACCGAGTCATAGCGGTGAGAGAGGTAGCCTTCGCCCGTGTCGTGACTGCTAGAGGTGTGAATCGTGACGACAACCCCGTGGATGTGGCGATGCACCATGCTGACTTCGTTATCGCGGAGGTGGTAGCGATCGCCTTCCGACTTACCCCCCATAAGAATCTCGACGGAACCATCCTCAAGCGTCTTACCGTAGGTAAACGTGTTAGCGCCATGGGTATCGTCAAAGGCGCGACGAATGCGGTGAATTGCAACTTCCCAGAGCTGACCATGAATTGCTTTTTGCGCGGCTTCATCTTCCAGTTCTAAGACTTCTGCCTTTAAGTCAGCCGTGACTTTAGCCTTAGCTGTAAAGGTCGTATCCCCGGAGATAAACGTGACATCGCTGGTATAGCCTGGAAAAGACTTATCCCAGGTGTAGCGGTTCTCGTAGGCTGAGCGGAAAAGTTCGCGCGCCGATATCTGAGTCCCTACCATGCGTTACTCCTAGTAAATCTGCGAATTGTTCTCTCAGTATGGTAGCGCTCTGGGTTGCAGGAAAGCGTGAGGTGGAATCAAAGAGACACAAGTCAGAATACTTGGGGAGCTGTTGACGCTGGGAAACTCTGGCTGAGGTGGGAGATAGGAGTTAGGAGGCAGGAGCTAGGAGGCAGGAGCTAGGAGGCAGGAGGCAGGAGGCAGGAGCTAGGAGGCAGGAGGCAGGAGGCAGGAGGCAGGAGGCAGGAGGCAGGAGCTGACTCCTAACGTCTGAATGCGCCAAAGTACGGGACGCTAAATGGCGTTCGGTGCTTTGGGATTGGTTGAGCGATCGCAATCTTTTGCTTGCCCCCTTGCCTCTACTGCAACGTTCCTGTTTGAATAGGAGCAACTCAAAAAATGAACTTTTATTAAACAAGGATTTCCTATGTACATCGTGCAGATTGCCTCGGAATGCGCCCCAGTAATCAAAGCAGGTGGCCTTGGGGATGTCGTTTACGGATTGAGTCGCGAAGTCGAAGAACGGGGCAACTGTGTTGAGCTGATCCTGCCAAAGTACAACAATATGCGTTACGACCATATTTGGGGGCTCCACGATGCCTATCGTGAGCTGTGGGTGCCCTGGTATGATTCCGCTGTTCATTGCTCTGTTTTCTGTGGCTGGGTACACGGGCGCGTCTGCTTCTTCATCGAGCCTCATTCCGAAGACTTTTTCTTTGATCGCGGTACCTACTATGGCTGTGATGATGACCCCATGCGCTTTGCCTTCTTCAGCAAAGCTGCCCTTGAGTTTCTTCTACAGAGCAATAAGCGCCCCGACGTCATTCACTGCCATGACTGGCAAACCGGCTTAGTTCCGGTGATGCTTTACGAAATGTACAAGTATCACGGGATGGAAAATGCGCGGGTACTCTACACCATTCATAACTTTAAGCATCAAGGGTTTGGTGGCTCTGATATTCTCTGGGCGACTGGGCTCAACCGCGAATCGTACTACTTCCACTACGATCGCCTACGCGACAACTTTAATCCCTTCTCTCTCAACTTTATGAAGGGTGGCATTGTGTACTCCAACCATGTCAATACGGTTTCGCCGCACCATGCTTGGGAAGCCATGCAAGGTGACTGTGGCTTTGGTCTAGGACATACCCTGCACACGAAGAGCTTCAAGTTTTCTGGCATTCTCAACGGGGTGGATTACAAAATCTGGAGTCCGACGGAAGACACCCACATTCCTTACCCTTACAGCCTGAGCACGTTTGAAGACAAATTGCTCAATAAGAAGGCGCTGCGCGAGCGACTGATGCTGCAAGCATCTGATAAACCGATGGTGGCCTATATTGGCCGCCTGGATGATCAGAAGGGTGTCCATCTGGTACACCATGCAATGTATTACGCGCTCAACCGGGGAGCCCAGTTTGTGCTGTTAGGCTCGGCAACGGATAGCCGCATTAATGATTGGTTCCAGCATGAGAAGGCCCACCTCAACAACAACCCCGATATTCACCTGGAGTTGAGCTTCAACGAAGAGTTGGCTCATCTCATCTACGCGGGGGCTGACATGATGGTAGTACCCAGTAACTTTGAACCCTGTGGCCTGACGCAGTTGATTTCTATGAAGTACGGTACGATTCCCGTGGTTCGGGGGGTTGGTGGTCTCGTCAGTACGGTGTTCGACTGGGATTATGACAAAGACCATCCTCAGGAAGAGCGGACGGGATTTGTCTTTTATGAGTTGGACAATTACGCGATCGAATCAGCCATGAATCGTGCCTTCGATCTCTATTACGATGAGCCGAAGCTGTTCCAGCAGCTTGCCATGCAGGGCATGCAGTATGACTATTCCTGGAAGAATGCTGGCGATGAGTATATCGAAGTCTACGACTTCATCCGTCACAAGTAGTTTCTGGCAGGTGGGCATTGGATGTTTGGCAGATATCCTAATCCCGGACTGAATCAATGCCCACTTGACGAATTAGAGCAGCTCAGCAACTTGGTTCGCTGATTGTTAGGGCCTGTAATTTAAACTAGAAAGCTTTGTTCAGGTAGGGAATCTAGGCTTTCAGGTAGTACGAAGAATGCCCTGAAAGCCTATTTAATCAATACTGTTTGTCCACTACGATGAATATAAATACAAGTCATGAAACCCTGGTTTCCATATGACCTTTGAAGACATGCCACAAACCATCCAGCAGATGCTCACGGTTAAAAGAGAGTCAGTTAAGGTTGGTCGAACAAATAGGCCGAGCAGCGAGTTGAGCATAATCAACAGAGGGCTGAGCACACCCAGTGGCTGAAAAACTTTAGGCAATTACTCCCAGGCCAGGGCAAGCGAATAATTTGCGTGGAGGCAGGGCAGGACCGCAGGGTAAGCGCAAGAAAAAATTGCTCCTGGTATGGTAGTTCGAAGGATCACAATTCGACCTCATCTACCATGCCAACCAAAGGATTTGGGCCTGTTTCCCCTGCTTCAAAGTGTCCTCCCCCCCCTGCAACACCTGCTCCTGATGCTCAAGACGTTCCAACTCAATGGCTATCCTACTTCGATGAGTTAGAGGATCCCCGTCATCCTAAAGGAACGCTCCATCCCCTTTTGAGCGTGGTCGTCATTGGGGTCTTGGCCACCATTGGGGGAGCCACTGGCTGGGAAGATATTGAAGTCTATGCTGAAGGCCAGGCGCATTGGTTGTCCACCTTTTTAGCGTTTCCTTGGGGGATTCCCAAAGCCGATTGCTATCGTCGGGTGTTTGCCCAGATTCAGCCGGAAGCCTTGGCCGAGTGCTTCCAGCGTTGGGTGGCCGCGATTGTCAAAGATACCGGCGGACAAGTGATTCCGATTGATGGCAAAACGATGCGCGGGTCCTATGACCGAGGCTTACACCAGTCGGCTTTACATGTTGTGAGTGCCTGGGCAAGTGAGCATCGTCTGCTGCTGGGACAGCTGAAGGTGGACGCTAAGAGTAACGAAATTAAGGCCATTCCAGCCTTACTCCAACTGCTCGATATCAGTGGTTGCATTATCACTATCGACGCCATAGGGACGCAAACGGACATTGCCCGTCAGATCATCGCACAGCAGGGCGACTATGTGCTGTGCCTCAAAGCCAATCATCCCACCCTCTATCAACAAGTTAAAGACCAATGTCACTGACTTAAGCGGAATCATGCAGCCATCTTAGCTTTGAGGACAGAGCGAGGTTGCTTCATGCGAGGAAACGGTTTCGGTCGTTGCTTAACGACTCGGGGTTCCTGCCGATGAGGTCTATCCGGCAATAATGCCGTAGCGGTTTCATGCAGCAAGTCATCATATAATCGCTGCTGCTGAGGCCGCTCACTCGCGCCGAGTTCTGAGAGGATGGCCCGAAAGCCTTGACGGGTCTGTTGCAGGGACAGTCGTGGGCGTTGATAATCCGCTTGCGGAGCAGCTTGCTCCATGATGGTGCGCAACAGGTTGTAAGCGAGCAAATGTGCCCAAAACGTTTTACGCACCATTGAAGGGGTCTTGGCGGCCAGCATCTCCATGTTCAAAGTGGTTTTCAAATGGCGCAGATTCACTTCTGCGGCGCGCCACCGATAGCCATACAACTCGGTCAATTGCTGAGCACTGTAGCGTTCGGCATCCAGAAGTGTGGTCACGACAATGAGGCATTGGTCGCGCCATCCCTGGCGGGTCAACCGCAAGGAAACTTCGCGCACCATCATCGTTGGCGGCAAGGCCTCAAATGCCTCCTGACTCATATGGTTAGGTCGTCGGCTGGGTTTCGACCAGGGGACTTGATGGTCGCCAATGCCGTTCTTTTGCCCCCGACGAAAATCCGTCTTGCGGGCATGATGTTTACGAATCATTCCGTCTGCTCCCTGTTGTTGAATCAGGGCTAAATCGACGTAGCTGCCATGCAGTTGATCAGCCATCGCCACATCTCCTGGCTGCAACGTTTGATACAGCGACCGACTCAGCTCGGTTTCACTCGTTTTCCACGCGCCTATCGCGGCTGACCTGACCGCGCCTGTGAGCAGGGAAAAAACACCACAATGCGAGCGATGGGGAATCCACAGCCCTGCTGTTGATTGCCATGCTGAGGGTAGACCTGTTGATTGGCGGCACTATCACTCATCAAGACCGTGCTGCCATCAAACACTTTGACAGGACGACCACACCACAGGTGTGCTGCCGACACCGTTTGCGCCAACGCCGCTCCACTCTCACCCACTAAGCGCTCCAGAACGATTTCCGGTAAACGCATGCGGGCCTTGCTATAAGCGCCGGTATT
>JBCBTQ010000007.1:0-60025 GCA_039818605.1 Cyanobacteria bacterium J06639_14
AAAAGGACAACCAGCGCGGTAAAATTCCATCTCTTGCTAAAGCTTGTAATACCCGAGGTGCAGCGAGAATACTACCCAAGGCGCTTGACAAAGTTGCTCAATACCATCCAGCGCTACTAAATCCCCCCAGCGTTTCCCCTCCGGTAGCACTGCCTCTTGGTCGGTCTCCTGCATCATTTTCAAAAACAGCAGGTAGGTCAGCTCCGTTACATACTGCAAATAGGTAATGCCATCATCCCGCAGGACATTACACAGGTTCCACAGCTTCGCGACAATATCGGAGGTAGCATTCATAGGCAATGAAACCAGAAGCGTTGATGGCTTTAATATTATTCACGTCCAGGCGTGAAGTCTTCCTTAAAGGACTCTATAGGTTTTGACTCGGACGTGGTTTATTCAAACCAGCTGGCGGTTTGCAAATTCTGGAAATCTTCGGTATTCCGAGTTACCAACAAGTCATCATTACCACTCAAACGGTTCCCGACCAAGGGACTTATCCCGCACAGTGTCCATAATTGCTTCAAACCGACGATCTTCCTCGTCCTCATCGCGGGTATCCAGACCGAACTTTTTCCGCCAGGCTAGAACCCCTTCATAAAAGGTTTGCTTTGGCAGAGCTAATCGATCGTATTCTTCGGCAGATAAAAGCACCGCCACCCGCTGCCCCTGGCGAGTTACTTCCACCACATTGCCCTGCTCTGCTTCATGGACTAATTGGGTAAAGCGATCGCACGCCTGAGCAATAGAATACTGAGTCATAAATGGCTTCTAATGGCTATCCCCTAGCTTAGCGTGCTGCCATCAAGCCAAAAGATCTGCTGTCCAATTGTCTACCAGTTCCCCGATTCTACGCAAAATACCCAGAACCTGATAAAGTCCATTGCTCTGCCGCTTCAGGCTCAGCTCATCTGAAACGCCATAGAGGAACCTATCGCCTTGCACCAGCTTTAGAAACGCAAAATGGGTGCCGTTAGTCACCAGGCCAAATGTGGGCAAACGACCATTGGTGCTGTTAGCCATATAAGTCAGGGCTTGGGGCATCGCTTCAATCAGACTAAAGCGTTTATTTTTAGACTCCACTACGGTCACCCACAGCTGTTGGCGGACCACCAGTAAATCAACCCGCCCCTTTATTACCTCACCGTTATCAGCTGCCGCAAACGAAACCGTTGCTTCGGCCTGTGGGTAAAACGGATACTGAAAGAAACCAGCCAGCGACAGCAGCGGACCTAGCATAGCCATTTTCACCAGTTCCTCACGGAGTGGATATTGCTCCAATGAAAGGAAATCGGCTTTTAGCTTATCTAGCCAGCGACATTCCCACTCAGGCAAATCCCGTAGAGGCTGCCGCCACTCTGGAAAAAAGCCTGGATCGTTAGACTCCTCTAACTTTAAGCGCTGCTTCACCTCAGCCAGTGTTAAGGCACTAACGGCTGTTGCATCACTCATCGCCTATCACCTTCCGAAGCTGTTTAATAATCCAATCATAGAACTGATATTGCTAGCTGACTTCTTCTCCCCATAGAGCCTGATTAATATCGCTCAAAACCTGCTCTAGTCTGCCCTTAAACACCTTATTCAACCGCTGAAAACCACCCTCCCGCTTAAACGCGCCCTGATCCAGTGCTGCCCGATCCACTACATATTCCTTCTCTAACTGCTTACCAATTCTCTCCAGCCACTTTCGCTGTGGTGCCGTCCATTTCTGACTGGCCAAAATCTTTTTCATCGCCTGCTGCACCCTTTCTCCATAGGGCACCAAGGCATCTCCCAAAGCCGCCTGCCGCACATAGCCAATAATTGACGCCGCAATATCTTCATTGGTCTTATCCCGCCAGGCCGCTTTCAGCATCGTTTCTGAATAACCAGCTTTCGACAGCTCTGTACGCAATTCCTTAAGCTGCTGACGAGTCAAATCACGGGGCCGCTGAGTAACGACTATCAAGGCCGGAATTATGTTCTGATTATCCTGAATAAAGGATTCAAAACTCTCCAGATAATCCTCAGGCTTGCCATACTCAGTGCCATCTTCGGCCACACCATAGCCCTGCTCCACCCGCCGCAGCTCATCCGCATGGTAAGACACCAGCATCGGCTGACGTCCACCATCCCGTCGATCTAGTATCTCAGCGATCTGCTTACGCTCCTGGAGCCAGTTTGCCGCGTCCGCTGGACTACACTGCCTCAGATGATCCACGACCTCATCAACAGGCATATCCGCCAGATCTGCAATGGTTTCTTGCTGGTCAGCACTCAGATGACGCTTTTTTCGTTGCAGCTTAGCCACAATCTGATCCAAAATCTCCTCTACAGCACTGGTATCCGTCACCGAGCCGAGTTCATCTACCAATTGGCCAAAGGAAATCTTCGGATTGACCACCACCGGTTTCATACTCGAAAAGTTCTCAATGGCTTTGTACAGGCCCACCGGGTCAAAGATTCTAAAAAACGCTTTGTCCAGATCATCACAGGGACGAGTGGCCCGTCCCAGCATTTGTTCATACAAAATTCTTGACTTGACCCGCCGCAAAAACACCAGATTACAAATGGCCGGTACATCAATCCCGGTGGTCAGCAAGTCAACCGTCACGGCTATTTTAGGACTGACCTCGTTCTTATATCGTCGAATCAGTTCTAGCGGTTTGTCGGACGCTCCCGTAATCTTCTTGACATCATCGTCATCGATACTGCCATAGCGTTCTGTGAGAGATTTTTTGAGTAAATCTGTTACTAAATCAGCATGGGCATCATTCACGCAAAAAATAAGTGTTTTGCCCATCTCCGGGTCAATTTCATCTGCCAAAAAGTCACAGACTACCCGGTTAAACGCTTGGGTAATTACCTGCCGATTAAACTGTTCCACCTCTACTCGGATTTCATCTGGCGCGTGGATCAGGTCCAGCTGCCCGGTTTTTGGATCAATGTATTGAACATTCTCACCTGCCTGCCAAACAATATTGTCTTCAGCCAGGGCTGTTACTGGGCGAATAGGGGGCTCATGGTCGATCAGGTAACCATCAATCACCGCTTCTCGATAGCTATATTTGAAAACGGGGTCACCAAAAATCTGGGATGTGTGCAACGCAGGTGTAGCCGTTAAGCCAATCTTGACCGCATCAAAATACTCCAGAACGGTACGGTATTTCGAGACATAGTCTTTAAAGTCTCGAAAGGTGAGTTCGTTATCACTGAGCTCCCGGTCCAGCAAATACCCCCGGTGACACTCATCCACCACAATGCAGTCGTACTGATCCGCCGTTAGCGGTTCAGCTTCATCACTGGGGTACAAAATACGTTTGACAAAGCTCTGTACCGTGCCAATATGCACCTTTGTATCCCGCTCTGGGGCTGTATCCTTTAGCTCCTTGATTTCAAAGATTTTGGCAAACTCTTGCAAACTTTCCATTTGGGTATCTTTGAAGGCATTAGCAGCCTGTTCTCCCAGGGCAGTACGGTCCACCAAAAATAAGACGCGCCGAAAGCGCTTGGTCTTGAGCAATCGATAGACCAGGGCAATACAGGTCTTGGTTTTACCGGTCCCCGTCGCCATGGCCAGCAATAAAGTGCGCTGATCCTGCGCCAGGGCTGCTTCTACTGCTCGAATGGCCCGAATTTGATAATGCCGCAGGTCAAAACCGTAGTTAAATTGCTCCTGTGCTAGTTGTGCCTGAGCCTGATCAATGTCCTGGGCTAAAGTATCAATCAAACCGGCTGGACTATACCAACTGCGTAAGGGACGTCGCAAATTCTCAGGCCGACGCACATCACAAAACCAAATGCCGCTTTTCGTTTCAAGCTGGGACAAAAACTCTCGGCCATTGGTGGCAAAGACAAAAGGAATTTTGTACTCTCCCCAGGGACCCCCCGGTAAGGTTTCATCTCCTTTGATTGCATATCCCCGGCTGTACCGCTTGGCCTGGTCTACTGCTGCAGATACATCTTTGCTTTGCCGTTTGGCTTCGACGGTTGCGATCGCAACCAAACCCACAAATAAAATGTAATCAGCCCGTCCATCGGCAGTGGGCCATTCAGCAATGGCTAGATTTTTTCCTTTCTGGGGGCGAGTACCCGTGCGATAGGTCAATGTTTCCGTATCCACGTCCCAACCCGCCCCACGCAGTTGAGCATCAATTAAACGTCGAGTTTCACGTTCATCTAAATCCAGTTCCGTTTCAACCACCTGAGCAGTTGCAATCGCTGCTTGAATCGTTTGAGCCGGAGCTTGAGCCGCTTCAGCCTGCATTGCGGCCAGTTGTGCAGCTAGTTGTGCGGCTAATTGAGATTTTTCTTCCTCTGCTTGTGCTTCCGTTTCGATTAAAAGGTCTTCAGCTAGCTGCCTTAGCTCAGCTTCTTCCTGGGCCTGGGCTTGCGCCTGTTCTGCCTGGGACTGTGTGGCCGTCAGCTCTGCTTGTCTAGCCGTGAGTTCTGCCCTGAGCCGCTCCAATTCTGCTTTAAGCGCAGCCGTTTCCTGGCGGGGATCGGCAGGTGGAATAAAAGAACCGGGCTTAAACTGCTGAGCTTTTCCATAGGATCGGTGAAACCAGATGCCCAAGATCCGAGCATATTTCAGATGACTCAGGGCGGCCCCATGTTCGCCATAGCTACCGTGGGTAGCCCGATTGCCCACCTTCCGGATTTCATGGAAAAGCTGAATGGTTTGTCCCGTAATTGCCCCGCGATTATCTAACCGCCGCAGGAGTTCAAATTGGCTTTCATCAGGATCTTCGTAAAGGCCGACCTTGGCCGCCACTAGCTGGGCCAATTGCTCCCCAAATTGCCGCAGCTTAATCAAGCAAGTATTCGGATCATTCGCAAAATAGTTTTCAGCTAACGTCCCCAGCCTGACCAGCTCTAAGCTATGAACCTTGAGAAATGCAAAATTCCTAGAGACCTGCATATTGAAGCTTTAAGGATAAAGGAATCGGGTTTGATGAGCTGCGTTTAAGATTCCCGTATTCTTATAAGTGAATACACCCATATCATTTGCTTTACTTATTCTTACGGAGTTATTGGCAAGTACAAGAATGGCTGCCCCTAAACTAGGAACAGCCAAAATCCTTGTATTCTTTAATCGGAGCGGCGGGATTTGAACCCACGACCCCTACTACCCCAAAGTAGTGCGCTACCAAGCTGCGCTACGCCCCGGTGCATCAAATGTGCTTACCAAGGATAACACAGTCAGTGAGCGGGTGAGGAGGCCTATTTTCGCGTTTACGCCCCTACACCGAAAAATTTCACTCCGTTTCAGAACTTCCAACTTTGCGCGGTGTAGCTTTTAAGGGGTTGCAAAGCATTGCTATTCCAGAATCAACTGGGTGATCTTTATCTAAAATGTTGCTTTAACCTCGTTAAACCTTGATTCATAGACAATTTAGTACCGTCTGATTTAATTGTGGGGTGACCTGATGTTGGATGAGAAACTTGCTTGGAACTGTGCGCGCCTCAGTCAGGAAGTCTACAGAGATTTTGGTTCAGTGCAGTTTGCAAGTATTCCAGGCGCTGCGGCTACATTTCTTGAGAGTGAGGATGACGGGGAAACAGATACCCAAGTTGCCATTCTCCACAAGCCAGAGACCAAAGAACTTTACGTCGCCTTCCGAGGTTCTGACAAAGACGTCGACTGGATCAACAACCTGAAGTTTCGCCAGAAGGTTTATCCTTATGGCGATGAGTCCAGCACTGATGTTCGTTTTCATCGGGGCTTTATGGCGGCCTACTTTTCAGTGCGCGATCGCCTATTAGCCGCAATCCGCCAGTATCCTGACCACACGATTACGGTTGCGGGGCATAGCTTAGGTGGGGCTGTGGCAACCATTGCAACACTGGATCTGCAGTACAACATTACTCAACATACTGGACAAGCAATTCAGCTCTACACCTTTGGGGCTCCCCGAGTCGGTAATGCAGCACTGGTTGAGTCATTTAGCCGCCGCATTCCTGAATCCCATCGATTTGTTTATGGGTGGGATATTGTTACGCATATTCCTCGGGTATGGCAAAGCTATAGGCATGTTCCAGCCGAGAACCGTCTAGGCAGTCGCTGGACCTGGAAAGTGATTAGCCGCCGGTTTAACGACCATAAAATCAGCAACTACGTAGAGGCACTAGAGGCCAAAGTTAAAGCGATATCAGCTTAGAACCAACCATCCTGTTCGAGTTCTTCAATAATCTGGAGACCGCGCGGATCACCAACCTTTAAAATGGCGGCCCGAGCATCTTCTCGTACTCCCAGGTCATCATCTTCAGCGAAGGTTTCGATCAGCGCATCGATCGCGGTGGCGTAAATTACATTCGAGGGGAGTTCCCGGCAGAGCTGCCCTAAGGCCCAAGCACAATTGCTCCGAATGGCTGCGATCGCATCCTGGCGCATCACTTCGATGACAGGGGGAATGGCTGCAACCACGGCCTCATAACTGCTGCTGCCCATTTGGGCCAAAGCACTGGCTGCCCAGAGGCGAACGGCAGGAATATCAGTTTTAAGAGTATCGATCAGTGGTGGTAGGGCCACTGGATTCTGACTGTTCCCCAAAGCCCATACAACGCCTTTGCGGACATAGCCATTCCAGTCGCGAAGCTGTTCGATGAGGGGGGTGATCGCCGCATCACTATAGTTACGTCCAAGGGCATAGGCGGCGCTAACGCGGACCAGCGGGCAACTATCCTGCAACAGTTCAATCAGCCGCTGAACAGCCCGTGGCTCCTCTAATTCACAAAAGGCTCGGGCCGCTAACATGCGCTGCTGTGCCTCAGGAGCATCCAGCATCTGTAACAAAGCTTCTGGGTCACACTGAGATTCCTCAGAAGTTTCATTCACAGGTGGGATCTGATCCAGAGGATCATCCAGCTGAGCAGCTGGATCAATTAGCTTTAGCTCGTCGTCATTATACATATCCACACTTTACAGCACTGTTCTATCGCAATCGAGTCTTATCGCTGAGGCAATGAAGTTAGCAACGACAAGCCTTAAAAAACTGTCATCTTTCGGCTGGATTCGGCAGAACGTCTGCTTCACTAAAAACACACTCTACTTACCTGTAAGGAATATGGTTATATCGAGAGTGCCTTCGATTATCCGGGTTGGCGTCGTCAGTTGTCTGATCGTATCCTTTGGAGCGAGTTGTCAGCAACCTGCCGGAACCGTTTCTCCACCTGATGACGCAGCGGCAGCAACGGCTAACGCACCGGCAGGGGTTACCCCCGACTCTAACGACACAAAGTCTGTACCCCCGACGAATGAGACCGCAGCCGGAGCTGACACCCCTAGCGTCACCACCGATGCACCGTCCCATTCCCCTGAGGCCGATATGGTTGCAGAAACAGCAGCGTCGGTCGATTTAGCCGCGTATGCGGAACTGCAGTGTTCGGCCTCCGCGTACGTCGCTGATACGGATCCCACAGGCTTGAATGTGCGGGGAGGCCCCGGCAGCGAATTCGAGGTGATTGACGTTCTACCGACCGATGGGCCGGTAGAAGTTGCGATCGCTAGCTCAGTCAATGAATGGCTCCAACTCAATGTGGCCTGGAGTTTGGCCCAGCAAGAACTGGAAGAACCTGGGTGGGTCTATGCGCCTCTATTAGGAGTCACAACTCGAAATAATGATGCAGCCAATCCAGACGCTGCCGTGCCTCTGTTTTCTGAGCCCGCTGCCGCTGCCGAGGTGACCGCCGAGTTACCTCAATTTGCAGAGGTTTTCTTAATCAGCTGCTCCGGTGACTGGTTGCAAGTGCAATCAGGTGAAACCACCGGATGGTTAGCCGATGAGAACCAGTGCAGCAATCCCGTAACGACGTGCCCGTAAGAAGGGTGAGGAGTCGCGGGTAGAGGGCTGAAAACATTGCAAGGCAGATATTCTTCAATCCAAAATCGCCCATCCAAAATCGCCCATTGGTATAGGGAATTGTTGCGAACACAACGATCGCGAGTGGGTTGGACCTGTCTGGCGGTGACACTGCTAGCTGGGGGATGTAGCGATCGCCCGCAGATGTTGGTGGAAACCATTGATGAACCCCATCCTTGCCTAGCCGATGTCAGTACCGCTCGGGGTGAGCTGCTTCAGGATGACACAGTCAATGAGCCGTCCCACTCGACGGATGTCACGTTGGAGACTTACGACCTGGCTCCCCAAAGTACGGACATAGCAATTGATGACTGGCTGGAAGCTCACTATGTGGCAATTGATCCCTCAGTTTCACCGCGCCATCAGCTATTCCTTTTTTTCGGGGGATCTCACGGTCAACCCAGTCAACAGCAACTCATTGTGCAGCAAGCAGCCCGCTTAGGCATGCATGCCATTAACTTGCGTTATCCCAATGCTTGGACGGTCGGGGAGTTGTGTCGTCGGAGCCGGGATGAAAATTGTCATGCCAAGGTGCGGTTGGAGATTCTGGAAGGGACAAACCATTCCGACTTGGTTGAGGTAACCCGTCCCAATTCGATTGCAAACCGACTGGTGAAGCTGTTGCGCTACCTGCATGAGCAAAATCCAGAACAGGGATGGTCAAGCTATCTCCAAGGAGATGCCGTGCAGTGGGGGGCGATCGTCGTCGCCGGTCATTCGCAAGGGGGAGGCCATGCCGCCCTCATCGGTAAACATCATCCCGTGGCCAAGGTCGTGATGTTAGCGGCCCCTGCCGACTACAGCCGGACCCTGAAAACACCTGCCCCCTGGCTAGCGCAACCGGGAGTGACACCTCCAGAACGCTACTACGGGTTTGTTCATACACAAGATCCAGGGAGCGATCGCATCCAGCAAGCTTGGCAATTATTGCGCATGGCCCCTCAAGAAGCGCCGACCTATGTCGATACTCAAGTTCCCCCCTATAACTGTGCTCATCAATTGATTACAGCTGCGGATCCGGCAATTCGCGGTAAGTTTCATGGCAGTGTCGCAACGGATAGAACCACGCCCAAATTACCTGATGGGACACCGCTATTTCAGGATGTTTGGCAATATCTGATGTTGGCAGAACCCGAATAACTTGCCGTTTTAATTTAGTGGCCTATATTAGAGCTACCAACTTTGAGTGGGTCTACTGCGATTGGTAGGAGTATGCCATGCCTAGCGACCTCCTTCGCCCTTGTTTTCGTCGCAATCTTACAATTACTCATATTCAAAAAGAAGATGATGCAACCGTATCCTATTTAGTCCAAGAGCCAACTTCACAAGCAACCTTTGAATTTGATGAGCAACAGTTTTTTCTCTGTCAGTCATTAGATGGCCAATCCACTCGCGAGCAGATATTAGCTAAGTTTGAAGCGCATTTCGGATTTCCTATTTCAGCAGAAGATTTTGACCATTTTTTCAACCAGCTGACGGAACTCAATCTCATCGATTTTGCGCCTCAAACCCAAGACTCTCAGCAAACTACGAATGGTCATGCGAAAGACTTTGACTCTGAAGATGACGATGACGACGATGAATTGGCCACCGCTAAAACAGCTAAACAGGTAGCCCGCTGGTCTTGGGTGAAGAATCCATCCCCTATGTTCGGAGGTATTGCCTTGGCAGTTAAGCCTTTTGGCCCTGTACTGCGGTTCTTACCTTGGGCGTTGATTCCCCTCGCCGCGATTTGTGGCTGGCTTTGGTTTAAACGGCAAGCGCTCATTCAAGCTGATCTTTCAAGCACAAAGGCCGTCGTTTCCTTTCTTCTGTCCATTGCTATTTTCATGGTGGCAACCAACCTGCTGACAAAGTTGGTTAAAGGAGTTGTGGGGACTACCTATGGCATTAAGGTGAAAGACTTTGGCTTGTGGCTAAGGTGGGGTTTCATACCCCGCTTCTATCTCAAAATGTCGGGTCTCAGAAAGCTGAATCGTAAACAGCAAATGCAGCTATATGCTTCGCCACTGGTTCTGAGGCTGGTGTTTTTTGTCGTGGGAACGTTTATCTGGTACTGGAATTTAGGCCGTGGCAATCGGTTATCGGGGGGGGGTATCTTCTTAGCGGAAATGGGGCTGCTCACCTTCTTACATGGTGCGATGCCGTTACGGTTAGGGGCCCCTGGCACCAAGATTTTGTGCCTTAGTTTGAATAAACCGGCTGGCTATCCACGTCAGTTGGCTCAGCGATCGCTACGGCAACTGCGAGCTTTTTTCAAGCGTCAGTCGAGGCGAACCTATTTCATCACAAAGGCGGAATTGGGTATTTTGCTGCTCGGACTAGCCTTTACTGTTTTCTTCTCTTTCATCATCATCAAAATTGGCTTGAGATTTGCCGCAGGACTTACGGCTAGCTTTCCTCAAATTTTTGGTCGAGGTACGTTTTATATTATTTTGGCGGTGCTCATTCTCCTGGCACTGAACTATCTTCGCGACCTATTGACACATCCTTCAAAGGTTTCGCGATCGCGGGCGTCTAGGCGTGTTGAGTCAGCCCATGTTACCGATTGGGAAACCGATGATCGGGTCATTAATGCCGGTGACATGCCGCAGCCAACCCGCCCAACAGGGATGGGGCTAGGCAAAATTATTAGCGTCAGAACCGTTTTCTTGTTTGCCTTGGTGCTGCTGCTTTTCATACCCATTCCGTATTCTCCAGGGGGACCCATTCAACTGTTAACCCCTCAACAACAGCAAATTCAAGCGCCGGTTTCTGGCAGGGTCGCTGAAGTTTCATTTAATGGGGGAGATGGCAGTTTAATTAAGGCGGGAACGGTACTGGCCAGGATAACTGCAGCCGATATTGAGAATCGGATTCTGACCCTTCAAGAACAAATCAAAGCGCAGCAGGCAACCTTGAATAAACGACTCGCGGCTTTGGAGAAAGAAATGGTGGGTCCGCCCCCGGAAGAAATTGCCTTAGCTCAGGCTCAAGTCAGTGTGGCACAACAGGAAATTGAAGAGGCTAAATCTGAAATTGGGGTCTTTCAGGAGGAGGTGCAAGAGGCTGAAATTCAAGTGAATGCAGCTATTGTTAGTGCCCAGTATAGTGAAGAGTCACTGGCCCGAGCCCAGGAGCTGTACGAAGCGGGTGCCTATGCTTTGCAGCGGGTAGAAAATGCACGTCGGCAGGCTGAAATCGATCGCATCCAGGTCGAAGGGCAGCGTCAAAACTTGGCAGCCAAACAGCAACGGGTGGCGCAGGCCCAACAAAATTTAGCGATTCAACAAAAGGAATTGCAGCAGGCTGAAGTACAGATGCAGTTAGTTTTGAGTGGTTCGGTAGAGCAGGACATTGAGTTCTCGCGTCAGGAAGTTGAAGCCGCTCGGGCTGAACTCAGACGGATTGAGCAAGAGTTGAAGTATGCCCAAAGCCAGCAGAGTAGTACAGAACTGGCAATGCCGTTTGATGGCTATTTGGTGGATGCGTATCTAAACACCAAGGTGGGCAGCTATCTCAATCAAGGGGATACCTTTGCGGTGGCTCAGTATACGACAAAGCTCTTAGCAGAATTAGAGTTGCCTGAATATGATGCTGGCGAAATTTTGGTCGGTGCTGAAACCGAAATTAAGCTGCTGGCATATCCCAATGAGCCGATTTTGGGTGAGGTGGCTTCGGTGGAGCCAGCTACAGTAGCGGTTGAAAATACCTATGGGCGGATTTTTAAGGTGCTTTTGGATTTAAGCGAGTCGGGACTGGCGCTCAAGCCGGGAATGTCTGGCCATGGAAAAATTAATTTGGGTGAGAAGCCGATCGGTGTTTTATTGAGTCGTCCCTTGATGCGTTTCATTAAGATTGAGTTTTGGTCTTGGTTGCCCTAATCACCAATCGGGATCATTTGTGATAGCTGCTGCCTTGCAAGATTGT
This sequence comes from Cyanobacteria bacterium J06639_14, assembly GCA_039818605.1. Classification (GTDB taxonomy): domain Bacteria; phylum Cyanobacteriota; class Cyanobacteriia; order Phormidesmidales; family Phormidesmidaceae; genus SIO1E4. Next base: position 11,748 of record JBCBTQ010000007.1, read on the forward strand.
TTTGGCTCGATAGAGTTGCTCTAGTAGCAATAGCTGGGCAATTTCATGGGGAAAGGTCATGGGGGAAAGGCTTAGGGCTTGAGTAGCGATCGCTTTGACTTCATGACTGAGTCCAGCAGCACTACCGATCGCGAATACGAGGCTGTTGGAGTCCGCCTGACTGAGAAAGGTGGCGAACTGTGGGGAGGAAAAGGATTTGCCTTCTTCAGTTAGGGCAATGAGGCGATCGCTCCCTTTCAGCAGTGACAGCATCTGTTGGCCTTCTTTTGCGGGTGTAGAGTCTTTGATCGATGTGATTTCAAGCTCTGGCAGGCGTTTGCGATAAACCTGAACACCTTCGCGAATCCAGGCTTTTTTGACTTTGCCTACAGCAATAAGTCTAACTTTTGGAAAACTATTTTTCACTCAACAATAATTCGCACCCAATCAAGGGGATTTGATTGCGGACCTAGTACTCAACAGTGTAAGTCTTCAGACTAATTCGATAGTGGAAGGGTGTTGGGGCAAAGAAGTAGTGGCGGTATTTCTGCCGCAGGATACTAGCCGTTCATTTCAGCCAGAATATCTTGGGCGTGGGTTTCTGTTTTAACGGTCTCGAAGACTTTTTCGACGATGCCATCAGTGTTGATGATGTAGGTTACCCGCTTGGCATAGCCACCGGCGTCAACATCATAGGCTTTCGTCAGCTTGCCATCAGCATCCACGACGAGGGTAAAGGGCAGGCCATATTTTTCCTTAAAGGCTTTGTGGGAGGTTTCGTCGTCCATGCTGACACCGAGCACAACAATGTCTTTGTCTTGATACTCCTCATAGTTATCGCGAAAACTTTGGGCCTCTTTGGTGCAGCCCGGCGTGTCGTCTTTGGGATAGAAATACAGCACCACGGTTTTGCCTTTGAGCTTGGACAGCGTCACTGTGTTGCCCATGTCATCTTTAGCTGTGAAATCGGGAGCCGTTATACCAACCGAAAGAGCCACTACCTGTAATCCTCGCTAACTAAATCAAGACTGATTGTGTCGCTCATCTTAGCGCGAAAGCTGAACAGGTTTGGTAAGGACACATCAATGGGGGGACGAACCTGACAGCCACATCAATGTTCGTACAGACCGTAGAATCGAGTATGAAGCTTCAGCATACGGCCTGGTGGGAGATAAGATGAATGGACTGAGTCAGACATTTAGCAGTGAACGCGAAACCTCGATCAAAGTTCGCTTGCCTGTAACGGAAGCATTCAGATTTTTGTGTAAAGGCCCATTTTTCGACGAAAAATGTAGAGTTACCGGTAGCTGAGACACGATTTTCCGAACACTCCCGAATTCTGGATCCTGACTCCTAACCGAAGGACTACTTTTCCCTTTAAATCGAATTCGCCTTCCTCCCCTACTCCCCTACTCCCCTACTCCCCTACTCCCCTACTCCCCTTTCACCTTGCCACCCCTCCTACTTCCCCACTAACGACTTCTCACCTTCTAACTTCCAGTCTCCAGTTTTCAGAATTTCGGACTCTGAAACGTCTGCTTCATCGTGTTGGATCTGGCTAACCGGAATATCAATTAAGAACTGAGTACCCTGACCAAGAGGAGAAATACAGCTCAGGTTGCCCTGATGGCGCTCCACAATAATCTGATAACTGATGGACATACCAAGTCCCGTGCCTTTACCTACAGGTTTAGTCGTGAAGAAAGGATCCAACATACGACGTTTGACTGTTTCTGAAATACCGATACCGTTATCACTAACGTGAATATGAACGCGATCGCCTCCTACCAAGCGGGTCCGCAGGCCAATTTTAGGGACGAACTTGCCAATATAGTCGCGTGACTTCGTCTGCTCCAGTTCCCACTTCTCCTCAAGGGCATCAATCGCATTGGTCAATAGGTTCATAAATACCTGATTAAGCTGACCTGGATAGCACTCTACGACTGGCAGGTCATCATAATCACGCATGATTTGAACAGCGGGTTTTTCACTCTTTTCCTTCAATCGGTTGTCGAGAATGGTAAGCGTACTCTCTAACCCCTGATGGATATCGACGCGTTTCAAAGTAGCTCCACCCAAGTGCGAGAAGTCACGTAGCGATCGCACGATTTCCGTGATACGTTCAGCGCCTCCTCGCATAGATTGCAAGATTTTGGGCAAGTCTGCGAGTAGGTAGTCCAGATCAATCGCCTTGATCTTGCGACGAATAGCACTGGATGTCTCAGTGATGGTTTCAGCCCGATAGCAGTTAAGCAAATCCAGAAAGTCGCGAAAGTAGTCTTCTACATAACTCAAATTGCCATAGATAAAGTTGATGGGATTGTTGATTTCGTGGGCAACACCTGCAACCAACTGGCCAAGACTCGACATTTTTTCAGTATGGACAAGCTGAAGTTGCGTCTGTTGCAGCTCGTTCAAGGTCTTTTCGAGTTGGCGGGCTTCCAGGTCTTTAGCCTCAGCAGTCTGGATCGCCTCCTCGGCCTGTTTGCGTAGGGTAATATCACGAACAATTAGGGTGTAGCAGTTTTCGCGCCGAGTTTTGAGTGCCGCCACGGTAATTTCGACGGGAAAAGTTCCCCCAATGCGACGGCAACCGACTAACTCATACGGGGTACCATCAGCACTGGCCTTTTGCAGCAAGCGATTGAGACCTTGAGAAGAGACATCGAGATCTTGAGCAGCAATTGGATGCGACGGTTTGCAATGACCATTGGTATTAACATCTGCTTCAACCTCAGATAATTTCAGCAGTCTTCCCAAGGGCTGACCTTCTAGCTGTGCTTCCGACAGGCCAAAAATCTTACGCACGGCAGGATTCGCACTGCGAATTAAGAGTTCCTGCTGAGAAACCGTCAAAATTGCTTCGATCGCGGTTGCCACAATGGCATCTGTACGAGCTACGGCCTGTTCCAGACTGCTAATCACGCGATTGTAGCGAGCCGCAATTTGTCCTACTGGGGTGAATTGTTCAACGGGAGCCCGTAGTCTTAAGTCTCCAGTACGCTCTTGGCGACGCATGACGGTGAAGAGATCGACCAGATCACTGACCGCTCCATGTTCGGCCACATTCAGCCCCACATGCTCATCGCGACGGCGCACGCGCAGTGGCCAATATCGGTTGACACTCGCAAATACTAAAAATGCCAGTCCAAAGGCCCAACTGCCCGCAACAGCAATCCCCATCAGTTGCACCCCAATTTGAGCAACCCGATTAAGCCCCGTTCCAAGTAGAGCTAGGTCACCAAACAAAGCCACAGCCAACGTGCCCCAAATGCCTGCCCCTAAATGCACTGGAATGGCTCCAACCACATCATCAATGTGCCAGCGTTCTAGCCAGTGCTGAACCAGCAACATGCATAAACTACCAATTGCTCCGATCGCGATCGCTGAACCCGATGTCACCACATGGCAGTTGGCTGTGATTGCCACTAATCCAGCTAGTGAACCGTTCATCACCGCATCGACTTGCAGTTGCTTCTGCTGAAGAATGCTAATCAAAATCGGGGTAGCAAGCCCGGCCGACCCAGCCAACATCGTATTAGCAACAATCCCAGGGACCTGATCCGTCAGTGCCAAAACACTGCCGCCATTAAAACCAAACCACCCCAGCCATAACAGCAACGTTCCGAGTAAGGCCAACGGCAGGTCATAACCGACTAAAAGGGGACGGCGGCGCTTCCGAGAAAATCGACCAATCCGCGGACCAACAACAATGACGGCGGCTAAAGACACCCACCCACCAATACTGTGAACCACCGTTGAACCAGCAAAATCAACAAACCCGAGTTGCCCCAACCAGCCCCAACTTTCCCCCACGTTCAGGCCACTCCAGGCCCAATGACCAAAGACCGGATAGATAATGCCAGAGATGAAGATGGCGATCGCTAAATAGGCTCTAAAACGCATTCGTTCGGCAACAGCCCCCGACACAATTGTCACAGCCGTATTGCAGAACATCGCCTGGAACAGGAAAAAGACCGTTGTCCAGACATCCCCCTGCCCCACTTCTGGAGCCAGCATATTGATTCCCAACCAACCGCTATAGCTGTCACCAAACATCAGTCCATAGCCAAATAGCCAAAAACACAGGACCGATAGCCCAACGTCTGAAATATTTTTAATCACGACATTGATGATGTTTTTGCTTCGGGTTGATCCGGCTTCCAGGCAGAGAAACCCTGCTTGCATCAAAAACACCAGACTGGCGCTCAAAATTACCCAAAGCATGTCGATTAAAGAATGATTCATGCTGTCCAGAACTGTGTAATTTCTGATTGAAGTGAAGTGTCATGGCAAATCGTTAGGCACGCCACGATGAGCCCCCAAAGGCCACAACTCATCAAGCAGGCGATGCTCAGCGATTTTTCTGTTTTGTGAAGTTTTACTTAGTGCCGCCAACTACGGTCTCTGACTTTAGGAGCGATTAAACGCAACGATATGGAATTTACCCATCCAATTGCGTAACGGTAGATGTGATTCCAAGCGCGGTAGATGTAACTTTACACGCTAGAGTATGCGATCCCTCCATGGTGTTCAGCGTGAACAGTTGTGATAACAGTTATGGCCGCCAGGCTATGCCCCCATCGATGACTTGACCGCTTGTAGATGTCCAGACCGAAATTCACCGGTTTTTCCTAAAGAGAGCCTGTTAAGGTAAGGACACTTAATTACATTCACCGTCTTCAGAGATGGCTAGCGTCACCTTTCAGTACGTCACCAAGCATTTCGGCGATTTTGTTGCTGTTAATGATCTCAGCATCGAGATCCAAGACCAAGAATTTCTTGTATTTGTAGGACCATCCGGTTGTGGCAAAACGACCTCACTGCGGATGCTAGCTGGCCTAGAGTCAGTGAGTGAAGGACACATATACATTAACGATCGCCGCGTTAACGATATTCCTCCTAAGGACAGAGACATTGCCATGGTGTTTCAGTCCTACGCCCTGTATCCTCACATGACAGTGTTTGAGAATATGGCTTTTAGCCTGCAATTGCAGGGACAAAGTCGCACTGACATTCAAGCTCGGGTCAACAGGGCTGCCCAACAGATGGGGATCGAAACGTTGCTTGGTCGCAAACCCCGCGAACTCTCTGGAGGACAGCGGCAGCGGGTAGCCGTGTGCCGAGCTCTGGTCCGCAATCCAGCAGTATTCCTGATGGATGAGCCGCTGTCTAACCTGGATGCCAAGTTACGCGTACAGGCCCGTACGGAAATCAGTAAACTCCATCAAGAGTTGGGGACGACTTTTGTCTATGTGACCCACGATCAAGTGGAAGCAATGACAATGGGGACTCGCATCGCCATCCTCAATCATGGCGTCTTGCAACAGGTAGATACCCCTGAAACGTTATACAAACATCCCGTAAACACCTTTGTAGCTGGGTTTATTGGGAGTCCAGCTATGAACTTTTTCACGGGGCGACTTATGGAACAAGACCAAACCTGGCGGTTTCAGTCCGAAGACCTACAAATCCCACTACCCGGAACTCGGGCATCCTTTTATGCTGCTCATCGCGATCGCCCGCTCATCCTGGGTATTCGTCCTGAGGCTATTCACGACCCCAGCTATCCAGCCCCTGAAATAACACCAGCCCCAATTAAGGCAACGGTTTCCGTTGTAGAACATATGGGCAACGAAGTCATCCTACACCTCACAACTCGAGTTAGCTCTCAGCCCTTAGTCGCGAGAGTCGACTGCCGTTGCTCCATGAAAATTGGCGAAACGGTCGAACTATTTGTCGATACTGCATCTTGCCATCTATTTGATGCCGACACAGAAAAAGCCCTGCTGCCTGAATAAATAGCGAACGGGTTGGAGAGCGTTTGTTTATGGTGCGTGGTTGATGGTTCGCAATTCGTCAGTAGCTAATGGCTGGCTATTGATCGTTAAGGTGAGGAGCCTCAAACCATCAACTATCAACCACCAACCACCAATCATCAACTACTCAGCCGGAAGCTCCAAACAGTAACCGGCCCCATAAACCGTCTTAATGTACTTGGGATGACGTGGGTCAGGTTCTATCTTGGTTCGCAAATGGCGGACATGCACTCGAATTGTCTCGATATCGTCGTTGGGATCGTAGCCCCAAACCTCTTTCAGGATTTCGCTAGGAGAAACGGTTTGACCATGGCGCTGAAGGAGACAGTGCAAGAGTTCAAACTCCAGGTGAGTCAATTTGACAGTTGTGTCAAACCACAAGGCTTCAAACCGCTCTGGAATCAGGGTTAAAGGGCCGTAGCTAAGGATTTCACTATGCTTAGCCGCTTGCGGAATACGATCAGTCCGCCTCAGAAGAGCCCGAACCCGAGCCAACATTTCCTCAAGTTCGAAGGGTTTAGTTAAATAATCGTCCGCACCAGCGTTGAACCCATCAACTTTATCCTGAGTCTGCCCTAAGGCTGTCAACATCAATACTGGAATCTCGGCTGTGCGACTATCCCGACGCAGCCTCTGGCAAACGGTTAAACCATCAACCTTAGGCAGCATCAGGTCCAGCATAATCAGGTCTGGCAAGAGCTGGACGGCTAAAGCTTGACCTTTTACCCCATCCCCGGCCTGGCTGACATCGTAGCCAGCCATCTCAAGGTTGACCGAGACCAGCTCGGAAATGGAAGGATCATCATCTATGACAAGTATGCGGGGCATCGTTAAGCACTCTATAAATTCGAGAGTCCCGTGTTACAACCTGTAAAGCTGTAATACAAAATATTTACACTTCCAGATAACTATATACAGGATTATAAGGTTCTACACGAAATATCTGTAGTGTATAAATAATTCAACTCAGACTTTAATGTTTGCTTTATAAATCCAGGACTATGAATCCCTTTAATTCCGCTGTTCAGCGGTGGGTCAATAGCTTCAACCCTCACCTGACTGCTTTGCTGAGATACCGAGCATTCTCTGGATGCTTTGCCCAGGCTCCAAGGTCGTTCACGGCCCTATCCTAATTGGGCTGCCACTGGTTACCAGTGGCTAGGCTTGGAAACATACCCTCAAAATCCCAGGATCGCCAAACAACCTAAGAAAGGCGATATCAACTTGAATTAAAACTCCCCAGGTAGGATTCGAACCTACGACCAATCGGTTAACAGCCGACCGCTCTACCACTGAGCTACTGAGGAACGCGATGCCTATCTTAACGAGATATTGTCCCTTTTGGCAACATTTCGCAGGATATTTACCAAAGAAGTCTTGCAACCCGCTCAGGATTGCCCTTCTAGCTGAGCCCGTAGGGACTTTAAGCGGTCGTGGACATCAGGCTTGAGAATAGTGTTCAAGCGCTTAGATTGGCGCTGAAACCCCTTCGTCTGGTGATGTTTTTGCCCTTGACGCATCGTGCCATCCACTTCAACAGCAAGCCTTTGGGCTGACATCCATTCTGCCCCGTACCCAGTTACTGTGTTGCGTTGATCGTTATCGGATGTGGCGACAATCAATCGTTGGCTAGAAAACCGAATCCGATTTTGCAGTTGTGCACACCATCGCTCGATGCAGGTATCGGCTGTTTGCCCAAAATCTGTATAGTGAATCAGAACATCATCCGTTACCGTTTGACTCGCCCCTGGCCGTTTCTGTGCGTACGCATCAAATACCACACGAGTCTGCCAACCCTTGTATGCACTGTAGTTGGTCAGCAGCTCAATCAACTGACCTCTAGCAGGCTCTAAACCTTCAGAGTCACGCATTCGGCTTAGCTTTGGCCAAGCTCCGATGATGTTGTAGCCGTCCACAAATAGTAATGTCAGCTTTTCGGGGAATTTCATGGGCTTACTGACATTAGTGTCTCGCTGTAGATAGATTTACATAAATTAAGCTATCCCATTTTTTGATAATAAAGTGTTGCTCTTTTGACTTCTCACTAAGAATGTGGCTACTTTTCCAAGGCTGCTCGCATTCTGTCTGGGTCTCCTTGATCGACTACGTGCCCTTGGCGGAGTAGAAAGGCCCGATCGCAATATTTCAATTCAATCAGCCTATGGGTTACCCACAAGGCTGTCAGCGAGCGTTGTTTAACTAAATCTCTAACTTGAGCTACCAGTTCTAGCTGGCTATCAGGGTCTAAAAGAGCGGTTGGTTCGTCTAATAGCAATACATGGCAATGACGGGCGATCGCACCGGCAATCGCCACACGTTGCTTCTGCCCCCCACTAAGCGCGTAAATGGGCCGCCGGATCAAATGCGCCAAATTGACAGCCGTCAATGCTTCTGAAACGCGATCGCGAACCATCGGCAAGGGTAGTTTTTCATCCACCAACCCAAAGGCAACGTCCGCCCCTACAGTGGGCATCACCAACTGATGATCAGGATTTTGAAACACATAGCCGAACGGACGTTCAATGTAGATTTCTCCCTTTTGAGGAACCAACAATCCCGTTAACAACTTCAACAAGGTTGATTTGCCACTGCCGTTGTCGCCTAGCAACATGCAAAACTCACCAGGTTGCACCTGAAGTGAACAGTCTTGTAATACCGGAGCGTGTGACGACCACTGAAAAGAGACCCCATCCACTGCGATCGCAGGGCTGACCTCTTCTCCGAAATCCTTTGCTGTCATGCATTTATCCCGAAAAAGCAATGGGCTCAAGCGTTTGAGTAGTGTTCCAGGGAGAGCCAGTAGGATGGGCATTGTCCAAAGAGCTTATCTCAGTAGTATGCGAATGAGAGCAGTAATGCCCACCTACAAGATCGATATTTACTTTGCCCAAAATCTCCTGCTTACTCAGCCTCACCCCCCACTAGCGAGAAAAAGCCAGGAGGCTTACCAGAAGCAGAGGCTGTACCAGACTTTTCATACAGTTGCACAGCTGCAATTTCATTCGCCAAAACACTAATGTGTTTGTCCGGGATCTGATCACACGTCAATTCAATGACAACCGCGTTCCCCGTCTTCAGTGCATCTTGAACACGCTGGTAGTCAGTTTTAGCTTCCTCCAATTCTTTTTTCTGAACTGTTAAGGGAAGAGGAGACTGCTTCAAATTCAATTCGAGAGTGTACATACATTAATGCGTCGATAACGTACTTGCATAGTATGTCAAAAATTCTCTGAAAGGATTGTGGTGAACCTATGGAAGGAAAGGTCAAGCGATGGAAGGACTACCACTACCATATATACGCAAGTTTTCAGTTCATCCGTCACACCCTACTGAAAGCAAAACAGACTGGACGCTTCACCTTCTACCTTATCTGTCTCCCACGCCAAAGATTCCAACACACCCCACTCCTACGAACTCTTAAAGTTTTCTGAACATGCTTTTGACGGGATTGAACCGTCTGACAATGGACGTAGGATCGCTATCTTGCGGCAGAAAGGCGCTGTGATCCCCATCACTCCAGGAGCAGAAAGGTAAAACTTTCCCTTGAAACTGTTGGATTTCGTAAAATTCCTTGACTGCGAATTATAGAACGATCGCTTATAGTAAAGAACAGTTAAGACAATTAATGATTGACAACCAGTATTTATACTCATGTGATATTAAGGCTTGTCTGTCTTTTTGTCTGGACGCATTTTGTAATCCGATTTTTTGGAGAATCGCGCCATGACCATTGCAATGGGACGTGCGCAAGCCAATCGAGGATGGTTCGATGTCCTCGATGACTGGCTCAAGCGCGACCGTTTCGTCTTCATCGGCTGGTCTGGTCTGTTGTTGTTCCCCTGCGCCTATCTGGCGGTGGGGGGCTGGCTGACTGGAACCACCTTCGTAACTTCCTGGTATACCCACGGACTCGCGTCTTCCTACTTGGAAGGCTGCAATTTCCTCACCGTAGCCGTGTCTTCTCCTGCTGACAGCATGGGGCATTCCTTACTGCTGCTCTGGGGTCCTGAGGCTCAGGGCGACTTCGTCCGCTGGTGCCAAATCGGGGGCTTATGGAGCTTTGTAGCCCTGCACGGAGCCTTCGGTCTGATCGGCTTTATGCTGCGTCAGTTCGAGGTGGCTCGTCTGGTGGGTCTGCGTCCTTACAACGCGATCGCCTTCTCGGCACCGATTGCGGTGTTTGTCTCCGTCTTCTTGATGTACCCCTTGGGTCAGTCCAGCTGGTTCTTCGCGCCCAGCTTTGGGGTAGCGGCTATCTTCCGCTTCCTGCTGTTCTTGCAGGGCTTCCACAACTGGACCTTGAATCCCTTCCACATGATGGGTGTAGCGGGTGTCCTGGGTGGCGCACTGCTCTGTGCGATTCATGGTGCGACCGTGGAGAACACGCTGTTTAAGGACGGCGAAAATGCCAACACCTTCCGCGCGTTTGAGCCGACTCAGGCAGAAGAGACGTACTCGATGGTAACGGCCAACCGTTTTTGGTCTCAGATTTTCGGGATTGCGTTTTCGAACAAGCGCTGGTTGCACTTCTTCATGCTGTTTGTGCCGGTAACCGGTCTGTGGATGAGTGCTGTAGGCATCGTCGGTTTGGCCTTGAACCTGCGAGCGTACGACTTTGTCTCGCAAGAGATTCGTGCAGCTGAAGACCCCGAGTTTGAGACGTTCTATACCAAGAACATCTTGTTGAATGAAGGTATCCGGGCATGGATGGCACCGACCGACCAGCCCCACGAGAAGTTTGTATTCCCCGAAGAGGTTCTACCTCGCGGTAACGCTCTCTAAAACTGCGTTATTAGGAATATCGGTGAAAGGGATGCCACTGTGTAGGCATCCCTTTTTTTGAAGCAAACCAACTATTCATACCCATCGTCTATACCGCCTCGTCGGCACACCCAAGGATGAAAAGTGAGTGGCTTCGTTTCCCCCGCCCGCTGATGAATCGCGGTCTAGTTGGGAAAGTCTACTAGAAGTAGACTAAGGCGCTATATTCCTTGCGTGGCAAAGGATACAACTCATTTCAATGGGTTTTCCTGTTGAGCCCGCAGTTGACTCGCGGGCGGGCTATCAGCGAAGACAGACTCGGCGTCGAATTCATGTGAAGGGGTATTTTCAGTTTTGGGTAAGCGGATAATGGTGGTATCCATTTCTAAAACTGATTTTTATCATTCAGAGCTATTAGCTTTAAAAAATTTTCAGGTAGCCCTACAGCTCAATTTCAATATTCCTAGTCGGGAGAGTTTTTGTTGTAAGTATCCGTGAACCTGACTTCTCTCAAAGGAGCATCACGTAAAGCGAGGAAACTTCGAATTTCCCGCTTATGAAGCTAGCTAAACTGACCCAAACCCATCCCATTCATACCTTCTCACTCCCCTACAGTTCGGGAACCCGTACACCTGAAGCTGTTGCGATCGCCCCCTCAGAAGCCTAAATTAGCACTCGGAACGCGAGAGTGCTAACTATGTGTTGACTGGTCTGCAAGTCAGTATTTCAGGTCTCACGAGAGCACAGAGCGACTTCGGCATTAGCAATTCTGGAGAATTCAGTATGGCTGCTATTACCCTGAGCACATCCAGCGTGACTCCTTTGGGCGATCGTGTACTGGTTAAGGTCAGTGCTTCTGAGGAGACCACCGCTGGTGGCATTTTATTACCCGATACAGCAAAGGAAAAGCCCCAGGTCGGCGAAATTGTTGCTGTTGGTCCTGGCAAGCGTAACGATGACGGTAGCCGTCAAACCCTTGAGGTCAAGGTCGGTGACAAAGTTCTGTATTCCAAATATGCAGGCACCGAAATCAAGATGGGCAGTGACGAGCATGTCCTGCTTTCGGAGAAGGATATCTTGGCAACTTTGTCATAACTTCTCCCTTTTTCCTCCTCAAACACAAAGGATTTTGAACAATGGCTAAGCGCATTATTTACAACGAAGACGCCCGCCGTGCCCTAGAAAAAGGGATGGATATGTTGGCTGAGGCTGTTGGGGTTACGCTCGGACCCAAAGGCCGTAATGTTGTCCTTGAGAAAAAGTTTGGCGCACCCCAAATCATTAATGACGGGGTGACCATCGCTAAAGAGATTGAGCTGGAAGACAACGTTGAGAATACCGGTGTAGCCCTGATTCGTCAGGCTGCATCGAAGACCAACGATGCTGCTGGAGATGGTACTACCACAGCAACTGTGTTGGCTCACGCCATGGTCAAGGAAGGACTCCGCAATGTAGCGGCGGGTGCTAACGCGATCGCCCTCAAGCGCGGTATCGACAAAGCGACTGCTTTCTTGGTGGACAAAATTGCCGAGTATGCACGTCCAGTCGAAGACTCCAGCGCGATTAGCCAGGTCGGCACCATTTCTGCGGGCAACGATGAAGAAGTGGGCGGCATGATTGCTGAAGCCATGGATCAGGTTGGCCGGGAAGGGGTTATCTCCTTGGAAGAAGGCAAGTCCATGACGACCGAACTGGAAGTCACCGAAGGGATGCGCTTTGACAAGGGTTACATTTCGCCCTACTTCGCAACGGATACTGAGCGCATGGAAGCGGTTCTGGATGAGCCCTACCTACTGTTCACTGACAAGAAAATCACTCTCATCCAAGATTTGGTACCCATTCTGGAGCAAGTAGCTCGGGCTGGGAAGCCATTAATCATCATTGCTGAAGACATCGAGAAAGAAGCCTTGGCAACCCTCGTTGTCAATCGTCTACGCGGTGTTCTGAACGTAGCTGCAGTGAAGGCTCCTGGCTTTGGCGATCGCCGTAAGGCCATGTTGGAAGATATGGCTGTGCTAACTGGCGGTCAGGTCATCAGCGAAGATACTGGCCTGAAGCTAGAAAATGCCAAGCTCGACATGCTGGGTCAATCCCGTCGGGTCACGATTACCAAGGACAATAGCACCCTGGTAGCAGACGGCAACGAAGCAGCCGTGAAGGCTCGCTGTGAGCAAATCCGTCGCCAGATTGACGAAACCGAATCTTCCTATGACAAGGAAAAACTGCAGGAGCGCTTAGCTAAGCTCTCCGGTGGGGTTGCCGTCATCAAGGTGGGAGCAGCCACTGAAACTGAGATGAAGGACCGCAAGCTTCGCCTGGAAGATGCTATCAACGCGACTAAGGCCGCTGTTGAAGAAGGCATTGTTCCCGGTGGTGGCACCACACTGGCACACTTGGTTCCCGGATTAGAAACCTGGGCCGCTAGCAATCTCACTGGCGAAGAGTTGACCGGGGCACAAATTGTGACCCGTGCTCTGACAGCTCCACTCAAGCGGATTGCTGAAAATGCTGGTCAGAACGGCGCTGTGATTGCTGAGCGTGTTAAAGAGAAAGACTTCAACGTTGGTTACAACGCCTCCAACGGTGAATTTGTCGACCTGCTGGAAGCTGGCATTGTTGACCCAGCTAAGGTAACTCGTTCCGCACTGCAAAATGCTGCTTCCATTGCTGGCATGGTCCTCACCACCGAGTGCATTGTGGTCGATAAGCCTGAGCCTAAGGAAGGTGCTGGCGCAGGTGCTGGCATGGGCGGTGACTTCGATTACTAAATCGAAGCCCGTATGCGTGTCCTTTAACAGGACCTCCTGAAGAACTCAAAAGTCGTAGCGCTTCTCTCTGTCTAGAGAGGGGCGCTTTTCTGTGGAATCCCTAATTTTGATACTCAATCCGGTTTGCCCACCTCCTAAGTGAGAAACGCGACATGTCACGTCTCTACAGGTATCACCTATTTCCCCCAATCTAAAATTGCCAATCCAACATCGCGAATTGATATGAGCCATGGGCTACAAACCAATTGATAAAATGGAATAGCATCCACTTCGTTTTGAGGTTAGTCAAATGATGCGATTTATCGTGGCCGTATTATTGACAGCAGCATTCGTTTCAAGTGTGGCAGGGTTTGTATCTGCAGACAGTCCAGAGATGGTGAATGATTCCTATCCAGTGGTGGCTCAATTGGTTTTGCGCGATCGCACAATCACCATCACGTCTGCGCCCGAAGGATATCTGTATTCAGTGGCAGATGAGTCTGGCAACCTGAGTGCGGGGCTCACCGAAAGCCAGATGGCCGCGCAATATCCAGAACTCCTTGATGCACTTCGTCCTGCAGTGGCTGAGGAAGGAGCAACTTTAATGATGCTGGCTCCAGCAATGGAATAGTAAAGGGTAGAAGGTATGCTGGGGAAACTGTCCCCAGCACTAAGTTAAACCTTCAATGAAACATTTATTTTTTTCAGACTTTAAAAGACCGAGCGCTTTGGTCGCGATCGCCTCTACATTTGTATCGCTGGTCCTGTCCTTGCCGGTAGCGGTTGAGGCCGCAACCCTGGTTTCGTCGCGGGCTGAGTTAGCGAGTAATGATGAAATAGACTGGTCTAGCTTAGGGCAAGTTTTTGATCCCCTTAACCCCGATCCAACGGTCTTTTTAAGCAATTCATTCACCGCAACTTCGCCACGGGGATTAGATCTGAATGTCGATATTCCAGCCCGACCAGATTTAGGAGTAACGCCTCCTTTTATATTCCAAACATTACCCCTTCCTGAAGGGATTCCCACCAACTTTAGCAGCGGTGATTTCCTCTTATTTACAGGGTTGAATCTTGCGAGTGGCTTTCCTGCAATAGGGAATCCGGGTCCGTTGACAATCACTTTTGACGAGCCTGTTTTAGGCGCTGGGGCACAGTTCGCGGTAGACGATACCTTCAATTTTGATGCCACTATTTCAGCCTTTGATGAAGCAGGGATGCTTCTGGCAACCTTTCTAGTCCCAGGAACAGCTTCAGTCGAGCTGGATAACTCGGCGGTCTTTTTAGGGGTTCAGAGTGAGACTGCCAATATTGCCCGCCTTGAATTCGGTAGTTTAGAGCCTGATCGAGCTTTTGCTATTAATACTCTAGATCTTGTCGTACCCATACCTGAACCGGCAGCAATCGCAGGTCTATTAATGGTTGGCGCGATCGCAGTTTTCTCACATCAAAAATGAGCCGTGCTTGCCGCTTGCTTACAGGATGAGGATACTTGAGAAGCATTAGCCCGTTCTGTTAGACAGCGTGAGGCCAAATCATGAGTGAGCAAAAATCCAGTATCAACAAAATCGCGCTAGCGATTGGTCTTGGGTGTGGCATTCCCCTAACCCTGATTGTGCTCTTGATATTGGGGGGGCTTATTTATTTTTCGCTCGGCCCCGAAGGAGGCGTGCGTCTGGCAAACAATATGGAAGATTATGCATTGGAGTACATTGAAGCAAACGATTTGCTCCAGCCTGATGAACAGGTCGTGGCCTATTACGATGTCACCGTTCGGTTAGATAGTTCCGAAGCCGCAATTCTGACAGACTCTCGTTTGATTTATCACAAAGGTACTCGGAACACAGAAATGCAACTGGCCGACATCGAATCAATTAATGTCACAGGGGATGGCGTTGGGGGTGATTTGATTCAGGTAACGGCAAACACGGGTGACATCATGGTGATTGAAATTCCCGTCTTCAACCAAGGTGAGTTGTTTATTAAAGCTTTGCAAAGTAAAGTTGATGCGATTCAAGACAGCGACACGAATGCTTCCGAAGCGACTATTTTGGCTATGAACTACGCCGTCGTGAATTAGGCGATCGCCACCACATCGTAATACCCGTAATCGCTAGCCCCAGTAGGCCCAAACCGTTCAAAAAAGGGTAAACCATTTCCAAATTGATGCTGCCAAACTTTCCTCTATGTAGATCCAAAAGCCAAAGGAATGTATTGCCATTACCGGTTGCGATCGCCATCTGAAATAGCATACCTGTTATCAGTGTTAGCAAGAGCGGAAAAAGCATAGCCGGAGCTAACCACCGATGTAATCGTCGTGATTGCGTTCTGCTGAAAATCATTTTGTTTTTGCGCTCTCTTAACCTAGCGGGACAATTGCCAACGTGCCGTATACAGGAGAAAGGGAGAACTTATCATCCCAAGCAAAACTGCCTCGCCGAGGCCGAAGCCATTGTGTATACCTGCTGAACTGAGCAGTAAAGTCCCTCTCTGTGGCATGGAGGTAAAGTTAATTGCTTCAGAGAGCTGTGTGGCAGTCATCAATACCTGTCCATAAGGATTTAGGTGATCAGGAATTTTTTCAAGCGAAACAGGCTGCTGCAATGGTGTAGAAACCGATGGGGACACCTCTTCGACTGATGTACCATGACTATGTCCTGAATGAGCAAATCCAGAGGAGGCTACAGTCCCTACAATAGCTGTGCTGAAAAGTATCCACAGCAAAAGTCTTTTGCTTACGAAAGGGAACATAACGGTTTCCTCGCTCTGGCTTTGAATATCCGTGTGAAATCTCTACAAGAACTATATATTCTCCAGTAAACTGGAGAATCTAGACTCAGGATAGACAAGTCCTTAGACACCCTGAACGATTTCTCCTTACGCTCAGCGAGCATCAAATCATACCGATGACCAAAACCAACCGCCGCAAGTTTTTAGCCTGGAGCATAGCGGGATCGGTTGCAACCGTCTTCTCTACTCGCTGTGCTGGAAGCACCCTTCTGAGAAACTTGCCATTCTCCATCCCCTCAAGAAACACATCCCCTTCTGTCTATCGCAGTCTGGCAGGACTTTTAGAGGTCTCTTTGCAAGCTAGTCAAGAACGGCTTGCTCTAGGTAGCCAAACCGCTAACCTACTGACCTATAACGGCCAAGTTCCTGGTCCTCGCCTAGAGGCAAAATCGGGCGATACCGTTCGGATTCTTTTGAAAAATCAACTGGAGCAACCAACCAACCTACATTTTCATGGTCTCCATATTCCGCCTACAGGTAATGCCGACAATGTTTTCTTGATGGTTCCTCACGGCGAAACTCAATCCTATGAATTCACCATCCCTAAACAGCATCCGGGGGGACTATTTTGGTATCATCCACATCCTCATGGGCTAGTTGCTGAGCAGGTATTTGGCGGACTTGCAGGACCTCTGATTATTCGCGGTGAGGTCGATGCGATCCCTGAAATTCAAGCGGCTCAGGAAGCGATTTTGGTGTTGCAAGATTTTGACCTCAATCGTTGGGGGCAGCGACGAGAACCGACACCACTCTTGCGACGCTTGGGACGAGAAGGAAATTTGATGAGGGTAAACGGTGGCTCCGCGCCCGAATTGACCATTCCTCAAGCAGGCCTGCTGCGTCTACGCCTTTTGAATGCTTCGCCCTCCAGAATCTACAGACTCCAACTCGAAAACCATCCCTGGCATTTAATTGGCCTTGATGGAGGAACGCTTCCAGAACCGATCGAACTAGAGACAGATTTAACTTTAGCGCCCGGCGAACGAGCCGATATTTTAGTGGCAGGTACTCGTGAACCCAATACCTATAAGTTGTTGAGCCTACCCTATGATCGAGGTATTGCCGACATGATGGGTGGCATGGAACACCACCATACCGACAACACTAGACCAGAAAGTACTGCAATAGTTTTGGCCCGGTTCAACTATGGCGAATCAACAACAGCGGTACCTTTGCCTGAAATGTTGTTGCCTTATACGCCTTTAGCAGATCCCACTAAACAACGAGAATTTGTGCTCGATCATGGCATCCATAAGGGACAGTCCTTCTTGATCAATGGTCGAGGGTTTGAGCACGATCGCGTCGATACGACAGTTCAACTAGGCACGGTAGAAGACTGGCGAATTATCAATAAAGCTGGCATGGATCATCCTTTCCATATTCATACAAACGCTTTCCAAGTGCTCAACCGCAATGGTCAGCCCTTTCCGTTCTCGGTCTGGAAAGATGTCGTCAACATTCCAGCCTATGAGGCTGTTGATCTCCGCATTGCGTTTACCGACTTTCCCGGCAAATCGGTTTACCACTGTCATATCCTAGACCACGAAGATCAAGGCATGATGGGGATTTTAGAGATACAAACAGCCTCGGTCTAGATATCTAATCCTGTTCCAGGTGTTTATACCAGGTGAAATACAGCACGCTACTCAAAACACTAAAGGCCCCGATCCCCAACATCGCACTTGGCCATTTGTGCAAGAGGAGAGAAATCACAGTAACGACCCCTGAAAGCTGCCAGATAACACCCAAAGCAACATTGAAGCGATCGCGGGCATTTTTAGCATGGGCTTCGTGCACTAGTTGAGGGTCTAATTGATGCCTGACGTTACCCCAAAAGCCAAACGGTTGAATGCGTAGCCAAAAAGCTTTGAGGGTTGCCATATCAGTCGGTTCCGTTAAATAGGAACCCACAACACCAGCCAGGACAGAAATGCTCAATGTCGTGAGAAAAGCCAAGTAAAACGTTAGGTCAGGTATCAGAATCCGTATCGTTAGCGAGGTAGTGAGTCCTGCAGCCGTTGCCATGGCAAACCCATACCCATTCAGTCGCCACCAGTACCAGCGCATGACAATAGGACCGGCCAATCCAGCAGATAAAGGACCTGTGATCCAGCTCCAAATCTCATTAATGTTTTGCACTGATCGACTCAGCAAAATGGCGATAACCGCAAACACGATCGTCCCCATGTAGCTTTGGCGCATGAGTTTTTTCTCAGTCGCCCGAGGATTGAGATAAGCCTGATAAATATCTCTGACCCAATAGGAAACCCCCGCATTGATAGTGGAATCAAAGGTTGACATGGCTGCTGCAACTAACCCCGCAACTAACAAACCCCGAATACCTAAGGGGATCGCTTCACTAATGACAATGGGCAATGTTTTTTCGGGATCTTCTGCGAGTAGTTGGGCAATGTCGGGGTTTGTATTGGCCAACTGCAAGCCTAAAATGACGGCTCCCATCACTAGAATCCACCGAAACAAGAGCAACAGAATCCATTCAGCAGTTAGGAGCCCGGCTTCTCGATCCGTGCGGGTAGCATAAAACCGCTGCGGGGTGTAACCGCCACTAAAGCCTCCCATGCCTTCAAACAAGCCTCTGGCAATCCAGAAAATAATACACAGACCAAAGGCTTGATAAACCGTGGGGTTTGCCAACCAAGTCATAGGTGCAGCTTCCCATTGAGGGATAAAACTGTTCCACCCTGGATAACTGGCTGAGGCAATCACTTGGGCTTGATCGGGCAGTGTAAATGCCTGATAGCCAATATAGATAGAAACAATTAAAACCAGGATTTCCTGAACAATATCGGTGTAAATGACACCATAAAATCCCGATAATGTGGTGTAAGCAACAGCCACTACAATCATAATAATGGCGCAAATATCCGGGCTAAAGGGAATGTAAATTGCCAGAAATTTAGCGGCCCCTTCGACAAAATAGACGAGCAACGAAAGGGTGACAATAATATTAGAAGCAGCACTGAGTAAGCGCGCCAGTTTGCCAGCTCGACCATCTCCAAAGCGCAGTTGCATCCACTCAGCGGTAGTCATTACCCGCGATCGCCGCAGCCATTTCCCCATATAAATCATCAAAATGCCGTAGGGTAACGCCATACCGCCACGCATCGCGACCCAAAATCCTTGCAATCCAATGGCAAAGAAAAAAGAAATGATGACCATGGTTCCGGTCATATCAAAATTGGAAGCCGTTCCTGACATCCCAATAGCCCACCAGGGAATCTGTCGCCCCCCCAAAAAGTAATTTTCAATGCCTTTGGCGGCTTTTCGAGAGAAATAGATGCCGACCGCGAGGGTTACCAAAAAGTAGACAAGGATAATGAATTGATCAACGCTTGAAAGATAGCCCAGGGTTTCCATGCGATAGGTGGATGGATGGATTGGATGCAACTCCATTACACCATCCCTCGATCACCCCTTCACGGCAATATGTGGCGCTGTCTCCCAGAATAAATACCATGCACAGTTCTTACTAATCACATATGCGTTTTCTAGGGATTGATCTGGGTTGGCAGTCGGGAGGAAGTGGGCTTTGTTGTCTGGAGAAGACACCTAACGGCCTACAACTGGTGGAATTTGGGTACTGCGACTCCAGAGAAGCTGTATTGGCTTGGGTGGATGTTCAGTTAACTGCCACTGAATCGGCTTTGATTGCGGTGGATGCCCCCACATTAATTCCCAATGAAACGGGAATGCGACTATGCGATCGCTTGGCCCATCGTTATTTTGGCAAGTATGACGCAGGCTGTTATCCCGCGAACCAGGGTCGTCCCTTTGCCAAGGCACTGATCGAATTTGGGCTGGCGCTCGAAAATAGGGGCTTCAAGCATGCCCCAGCGATCACACCCCAAACACCCGGCCGGTACCAGATTGAATTGTTTCCCCATCCCGCTACTGTCCATTTTTTCAAGCTCGATCGCATTCTCAAGTACAAGAAAGGACGACTGGCCGATCGACATCAGGAGCTAGAAAAGCTACGCCAGTATCAACTATCAACGTTTCCACAGCTAACTCCTCAACTGCCCTTGCTGGAATCAGACTTACCCATAATTCCAGCCACCGGCAAAGCCATGAAAGCAGTCGAAGACCGACTCGACAGTTTGACCTGTGCCTATGCAGGGGCTCATTGGTGGTGGTGGGGTTTAGAACGCAACTGGGTACTTGGCAATCAAAAGACCGGCTATATTGTCGTACCTGCGCCTTATGCAGAGCAGGTTATGCCTCAGGATGGTTGATGGTTATTGATTGATACTGTCGGGGCAAGGCATTTTGATGAATAACTATTCCCTTTCGAATTCCGAATTCTTCCCCCCTTTTCCACCCTTCCACCCTTCTACCCTTCCACTCTTTTTTATGTAAACCGCTTTTTATGTAAACCGTTGGCGAATGAGTTCAAAAATGGCACGCATTCCCATGACTTCGCCGCCTTCGGGACGACCAGGGAGCGATCGCAGGTTCCACGCCATGACGTCGATATGTATCCAGGGAATCTCAGGTTTCACAAACTCTTGCAAGAACAAAGCGGCTGTAATTGCACCGCCATAGGTGCTACTGGAAATATTGGATAGATCAGCAATTTTGCTCTTGAGCATGTCGCGATAGGGAGAATGCAGCGGCAAATTCCAGAGGGGATCTTGAGCTGTTGTCATAGCTGCCGCGATCGCTTCCGGCATTCCTGGCTGATTACAGAAAAAGGCTGGCAGTTCCGTCCCTAAGGCAACCCGAGCAGCCCCGGTTAGGGTGGCGAAATCCACGAGTAGCTCCGGCTGCTCACTACAGGCTTCCCAAAGGGCATCGGCTAAAACTAGTCGTCCTTCCGCATCGGTATTGCCCACTTCTACGGTGATCCCCTTACGCGAAGGAATGATGTCTAAGGGGCGCATCGCATTACCGGCTACGCTGTTTTCCACTGCGGGGATCAAAACGCGTAGACAAACCGGCAGCTTGAGTTTCATAATCAGGGTCGCGATACCTAGCACATGCGCCGCACCCCCCATATCCTTTTTCATCATCAACATGCCTTTGGCGGACTTCAAATCCAGTCCCCCAGAATCAAAACAAACCCCTTTGCCAACCAGGGTTACCCTAGGCGCGTCCACATCACCCCAATGCAGATCTAAGAGACGCGGAGTCGATTCACTCGCTTTGCCGACAGCATAAATCATGGGGTAGTTTTCGGTCTCTAGCGCGTCCCCCTTGATCACATTAAGCTCAGCTTCGTAAGTGACCGCTAAAACCCGAATCGCTTCTTCTAGATTGACAGGCCCCATTTCATTGGCAGGGGTATTAATCAAGTCACGCGCGAGGAACGTTGCCTCGATCACAGCGTCAATGTAGTCGCTATCGGCATGGTTGGGCATTACTAAGGTCGCGACAGGACTTTGATCATTCTGCTTGTAGCGAGTAAAGCGGTATTGTCCAAGTTTCCAACCCAGGACCAATGCGGTAGCCTCCTCAGCAGTCAACTCACTGGCAAGGGTATATTGACGGGGCGGCAGTGTTTGAGCAAATCCTCCTAAAAGCCACATGTCTAACTTTTCGGGGCGACCGACAAGGACTTTGGCAATCCCTTGATCGGTTCCTGGTAGCAGGCAATAGGTGCCGACATCGGCCTTAAATCCAGTAGCCTCGATCCACGGTCTTTCAACCGAAAATTGGGTGTCGAGTTGATCGGCTGTAACAAGCAGGATAGGGATGGGAGTGGAAGAAGTTGACATGCTCAAATGACTCAGGTCAGAAAATTAGGAGAACTTAGGAGAGGAATCTCTCGCAATGAATATACCGCTGTAGGTTGGCATCGAGAGATAAGACTCAACGCTCCGAACGGTAATTTCTTTCACAGCGATCGCCTTCAGGACAATACCTTTACTCCGTTTGCCAGTAACGATACATCGCATAGGCCAACGTCGTCACGCCTGTTGCGATCGCAACTTCATTCACCTGGAACTTGGGATGATGCAGAGGATAATTCTTTTGATCGGGGTATCCGACGCCTAGACGGATCATGCTACCAGGCGCATGGTCTAAGTACACCGAAAAGTCTTCGGCACCTAGAGAAGGTTCCGCAATCCGCTGAACATGATCTTTTCCCCACAATTCTTGGGCAGCCAGTTCCAACAGTTGAGTTAGCTCAGGAGCATTCATCACAGAGGGGACGCCAGGGCAATAGTTAATATCATATTTAGCGCCATAAGGTTTACAGACACCTGCCACGATGTCCTCAATCCAAGTAGGCAGTTCTTGACGTGTGTCGGGATGCAGCGATCGCACCGTGCCCGTAAGTTTGACATGATCCGCAATCACGTTGGGAGCCCGCCCCCCCTGAATTTGGCCAATCGTCAAAACGACGGGACGCAACGGGTTATGGGTGCGACTAATGGCCTGTTGTAAGGTTGTGATGATTTGGGAGGCAATCCAAATGGCATCAATGGCTTCGTGTGGGCGCGCCCCGTGGCCTGATTCGCCCATGATATGGATTTCCAAATCGTCTGCTGCTGCTGTCAGCGCACCGTAGCGGATACCAATGTCCCCCCCGGCAATGGAGGGATACACGTGAATACCCAGAATGGCCTTGACGCCTGCCATGACATTATCAGCAACCATCCACCGTGCCCCCTGGGCAGTTTCCTCAGCGGGCTGAAAAATAAAGCGTAGAGGCCCCGGTAAGGAATGTTCTAACTCTGATAGCACCATGGCCGTACCTAAGCCCACAGTGGTATGTACATCGTGGCCGCAAGCATGCATCACGCCTAGTTTTTGGGATGCGAAATCTAAAGCTACCTTCTCAACAATCGGTAGCGCATCCATATCCGTTCGCAGGGCCAAGATGTCTTGATGTTGACCATTGCCAGGTAAGTCAGCAATGACTCCAGTTTTACCAATCAGCTCTTGCGTTTTGAGACCACAGGAAGAGAGCACTCCTGCCACGTAAGCAGCAGTTTGATATTCTTGCCCACTGAGTTCAGGATGGCTATGTAGGTGACGACGAATTTCGATGAGACGAGGGGTCAATCGGTCAGCGATCGCGCGGATTCGGTCAAGCATGACGGCGTTACTAAAAAACGGAGTCCCTTTATCTTAAGAATTTCCCACTTAAGAATTTCCCAAGTTTGCTCTTAAATGCCCCCTGCGTAGCGTAGCTCAAACCCCACCCGTCCATCAGAACACCCCACCCATCGTGATACGACCCACGGCACCCTACCCGAAAACCCAGCCTTCCTTTGCATCAGTTAGAAGTGTCATAGGCCATTACTCCCATCACAACGTATCAGTACAAGCATCAATGAGAACACCACGTAATACTAGAAGACGTTGAACCTCTAGCTGGCAGAAATCTCTATGACAACAGCACTCATTACAGGAGCATCCTCAGGTATTGGAGCAGTTTTTGCCGAGAAATTAGCGCTCCGTGGCCATGACCTGGTTTTAGTAGCGCGATCGCAGGATAAGCTCCAAACAATTGCCGATAACCTCAGCCAGCAGCACAGTATCCAAGCGACTGTAATAGCTCAAGATTTGACCTTGCCCCACGCAGGCAAAACCATTTTTGCGCAGCTAGAGTCGCAAGGCATCGTCATTGATTTACTGGTCAACAATGCCGGATTTGGCACCTATGGCGAATTTGCCCAGGGAGAACTAGATAACTATTTGAACATGATCCAGCTCAATGTCGTGGCTTTAACCGAGCTAACGCATCACTGTTTGCTGGGTATGCGATCGCGACAGTCCGGGAGCATTTTGAATATTGGTTCGACGGCATCCTTCCAAGCCATCCCCTACTTTGCTGTCTATGCTGCCACCAAAGCCTTTGTCTTGAGCTTTAGCGAAGCCCTCTGGGAAGAATGTAAACCTTATGGCGTCAAAGTCTTAGCGGTCTGCCCCGGCCCAACTCAAACAGAGTTCTTCAAAGTTGCTGACTTTCCCAGCAGCTTAGGCTCTCAAGTCGGGAAAAACTATACGTCGCCGGAGACCGTTGTTGAAGACGCCCTTAAGGCCCTGGAAGAGGGACACTCCAAC
Source organism: Cyanobacteria bacterium J06639_14 (assembly GCA_039818605.1). Lineage (GTDB taxonomy): Bacteria > Cyanobacteriota > Cyanobacteriia > Phormidesmidales > Phormidesmidaceae > SIO1E4. Next base: position 35,875 of record JBCBTQ010000007.1, read on the forward strand.
GTGGTGACAGGAGGATTTATGAATCAAATCCTTGTGAATGCTTCACGATTCTTCCCCCGTGAGTTTTTGGTCAAGGGCGTGGGTCAAATGTTTAAAACTGAGTGACCTCTGCCTAATTGCAAACTGATACCATTAGGCGTTATTCTCCAGTAGAAATGCTGTGCTAGATTCCTGCCGCTTACTTGCCATGAAGGTTGCAAAATGCTGGCAGTAGCCCTAAAAATGCCTCCCGCAAGGAATTCAAGGTCATCGGATAATCCCGAAGCGGTATGCAGCTCACCTCTAAAGCTCCCTTGCGAATGGGGAGAACTGGGCACAGGCTTAGTCAAATGCAAGGGAGAATTTAGCAGGATTTTGCATCCTGATCGAGATGTGTTTAGCTGCATGGCATTTAGGGGTTAGAGCAGGACTCAACGGACAATCAGGATAGGTGGCAAACGTATGGCAGAAGTACCGCTAGAGCCGCTGCGGCGCAGTCAGCAATGGCGTCGCTGGCAATTCCCGGGAATATCGTCTTCTGGATGGACAATAGCCGTTCTTGCGATCGCGTTTTTGATGGCATTGCCGCTAATTAGCGTAGTCTTCGGAGCCTTGTCTCATCTTGGTGAAGACACTGCCAGTCAGGTTTGGCAACATCTTGCCACCACAGTCTTGCCCGGTTACATATTGAATTCTGTGGGGCTAATGCTCGGTGTCGGAATAGGCGTATTGGGATTGGGAGTCAGTACCGCTTGGCTCGTCACGATGTGTAAGTTTCCGGGACAACGAACCTACGAATGGGCTTTAATACTTCCCCTAGCTGCTCCAGCTTACTTACTGGCCTATACGTATACTGACTTTTTGGATTACTACGGCGTCGTTCAAACAACATTACGCAACTGGTTTGGATGGCAAAATGCTACCGATTACTGGTTTCCCGATGTCAGATCGCTGGGTGGCGCGATCGTGCTCTTCAGTCTGGTTCTGTATCCCTATGTCTACATGCTGGCGCGAGTGGCGTTTTTAGAACAATCGCTCTGCACAGTGGAAGCCAGTCGTACATTGGGATGTGGTCCCTGGCGTAGCTTTTTCAAAGTAGCATTTCCCTTGGCGCGACCGGCGATCGCCGCGGGTACGGCACTTGCGCTGATGGAAACCCTAAATGACTTTGGTACGGTTGAATATTTTGGGGTAACAACCTTTACAACGGGTATTTATCGCACCTGGTTTGGCATGGGTGAGCGTCTAGCAGCCACTCAATTAGCAAGCGTATTGCTGATGTTTATCGCCGTACTGATCGTTCTCGAACGCTTATCACGGCGGCAAGCTCGCTACTATCAGACCATCGGTCGCCAACAAAGCCAGTGCGTGTACACATTAGAAGAGGGACGGGCGATCGCTGCCGCCACACTCTGTGGCCTGCCCATCGCCTTAGGACTGCTTCTTCCGGCTGGGTTACTGCTGCATATGACGCTACGTAATCTCAGTAAAACACTGGATGCTGAGTTTTTTGAGCTCGCCATTAATAGTCTTATCCTGGCCGGAATCAGCGCTGTTTTGGGAATTTTGTTAGCGCTAATTTTGGCCTATGGAGCCAGACTACAGCCCAATAAAGGTGTGCGTTTAGGGGTACAAGTAGCTTCCTTAGGGTATGCCGTTCCAGGTGCCGTAATTGCAGTAGGTATCTTGGTCCCCCTAGGACAACTGGATAATGCGATCGCAGTCTGGGCAGAAAAACTCTTCGGCGTTTCTCCCGGTCTCTTGTTGAGTGGCACGATAGTGGCCCTAATTTTTGCCTATCTGGTGCGCTTTCTAGCAGTTGCTCTGAATACCGTAGAGTCTGGCTTGACCAAAATTCGACCCAGCTTAGACGATGCGTCCCGTAGTCTAGGCAATAGTCCTGTGAAGACACTGACGAAAATCCATGTCCCCCTTCTTAGTGGCAGTTTACTTACCGCAGCAGTTCTTGTCTTTGTCGATGTCATGAAAGAACTCCCCGCGAGTATCGTAATTCGTCCCTTCAATGTCGAAACCTTAGCGGTAAGAGTCTATCAATATGCATCAGACGAACGTCTAGTCGAAGCATCAGCTCCGGCTTTGGCAATTCTAGTAGTGGGTCTCTTGCCTGTGATCCTACTCAGCTACCGTATCACCCAAATCCGCCGCGGCTACGAGTCCTCATAAGCCAACGCACGATTCACCCCTAACCGGCCCAGGTAATCACCGGCTTAACAACTCGGCCTGTTCAACCAAATCCAAAAACTCCGTGCGATAGCCATAGAAATCAGCTCCTTGGGCTTGACCGGCTCTAGTCAGAACTGCTTCATAGCTGGCATCGGCCTTGTATTGAGAACCTCTCAAAAGTAAGCCAAACTCAGCGACAGCACTAGCAAACTGCATATTTTCAGAAGGGCTGCTTTGCCAGATGTCATTCCGTTGTAAAGCTTGTTGCAATAGTTCGCTAGTGTCTTCGTTTGGTCGTTTGTAGCGCAGTTTTAGAGTCAGTAAATCGGCACTGGGTAGGACCGTAGATTGCTGATATTGCAGGGGATCAACTTCAGGAAGAGAGGCTTGAGAGTCCGCCGGAATGAGCTCGTAGAGGGCTGTCACTGAATGGCCAGCTCCGAGTTCCCCAGCATCTTTTTGATCGTCATTGAAATCTTCAGCATTCAGCACCCGATTTTCATAGCCGAGTAAACGATAGGCTTTAACCATGGCAGGATTAAACTCAATTTGGAGTTTTACATCTTTCGCGATCGTCACCAAGGTACTGCCCATTTCCGTCACGAGGGCCTTTTTTGCCTCCAAAAGGCTATCCAAATAGGCATAGTTACCGTTGCCTTTGTTAGCCAATTGCTCCATCTTGGCGTCTTGGTAGTTGCCCGTGCCCAGACCCAAAACTGTCAGGAAGATGCCATCGTCCCGCTTGGCTTCAATCAAGCGAATCAACTCTGCATCACTGCTGGGTCCAACATTGAAGTCACCATCTGTCGCCAAAATCACGCGATTGTTTCCATTCGGCAAAAAATTCTCCTTCGCGACCTGATAAGCCATTTCAATACCAGCTCCACCAGCGGTTGAACCACCCGCTTCCATGGCATCGATCGCAGCCAAAATGCGGTCAACTTCGTTTCCTGGCGTCGATTCCAACACTAAACCAGCAGCCCCGGCATAGACGACAATAGAAATACGATCTTGCTCCCCCATTTGCTCTACTAACAACCGCATAGATGCTTTCATTAGCGGCAACTTATTGGGTTCATCCATAGAGCCAGAAACATCTAGCAAAAACACTAGATTGCTGGGAGGCAATGCTTCAGCTTCAAACTGTCGTCCCTTTAGTCCAACCAGAAGCAGTTCATGCTCTGAATTCCAGGGAGCTGTCGCAAGTTCTGTCGTGATGGAGAAAGGGGCTTCCCCTGATGGTTGCGGATAATCGTAGTCAAAATAATTAATCATTTCCTCTAAACGCACAGCATCTGGCGGAGGAAGCCGATTTTCTGCAAGGAAGCGGCGGGTGTTCGCGTAGGAAGCAGTATCGACATCAATAGAAAACGTCGATAGAGGATTTTGCGTCACCGACAAGAAAGGATTCTCGTAGATGCGATCGTATTCCTCTGTGTTGAAGTCTGGCGACTGTGCTTGTGGGTCAGGCTCGGCCTCTTCCGACTCAGAAGTTGGGTCGGTGGGTAACGATGGCTGACTATCAGCTTCGACTGAGTAGTATGTCGATCCTGAAGGCGCTCCTCCTTCACATCCCAATAGCAAAGTGGTGGCGATCGCCGTAGTCAAAAGTAATGAAGGAATTTGGGTAGGGTTAATGAGCTGCTTCAATCGACGCATTGGTTGTCTCCTCAGGCCGTGTAGTCTATTTCGCGGAGCGCGCGTTATCGCTCGCCGCCCTTTGAACTAGATCGCTTGCATCACTAGGATGATGTGTGTCGACTGGCGAAGGAGCTGTCGTTGCCGTTTCTGAAACAACCAGAACTGGAGAGGTTTACAAGCAAGAAACTACTGATGGGAACGTTTTGCCTCGTGCCTGTGCCTGGTGCCTCGACATCACCGACGGCAATATATTCATTTCAGAAAATCACCTGGATGGCGTCTGTAAATACCCAAAAAACCCTCAGAGCTGACGGACTCCGAAGGTTTCTGTATAGCGCGATAAGAGTACGACGATAGCGTACGCCTGAAGCTTGATAAGTTGCCCCGCTAGGCTTTGCGGGAGTAATACTCAACTACCAACAGTTCGTTGATATTAAGAGCGATCCACTCACGCTCAATGATGCCATTAACCTTAGCGATCATCTTGTCTTTGTCCAGTTCCAGGTGGGTCGGCACATTAGCCAGACCCGGGAACTCAAGATGTCCTTCAACCAGAGTTTTGGAGGAGTCGCGATCGCGAACTGCAATCACGTCACCAGGACGACATTGATAACTAGGAATGCTAACAACCCGACCATTCACAGTAATATGCCCGTGATTCACAACCTGACGAGCTGCAGGAATAGTCGGACCAAAGCCTAGGCGGAAAATAGTGTTATCCAAGCGCATTTCCAAGAGCTGAAGAATCACTAACCCTGTGGAACCGCCTGCTCGTCGGGCTTTCTTCACATAACGAAGCAGCTGCTTTTCACTAACTCCATAGTTAAAGCGCAGCTTTTGCTTCTCTTCCAGACGAATTGCGTATTCAGTCTTCTTCTTCCGGTTTTGGCCATGTTGCCCAGGTGGATAAGCCTTCCGAGGAGCTTTCCGAGTCAGGCCAGGCAATTCGCCTAATCGACGTACAATCCTGAGGCGAGGGCCTCTATAACGCGCCATAAAGTTCTCTCCGCAAAAAACGTTTTAAGAGTTTACTTAGTGCCACCCAAATCGTCAAAAAAGATTTCATCCCACTAGGCTCCAGAGCTGGGCAGCAAGGCTCAGGAGCATCGCATCAATAGGAGCGAGCGGTTTTTACCAGCTAGATTTAACAACCCCTGGCAGCAATCCCTGGTGAGCCATTTCGCGCAGTTGGTTACGGCATAGCCCAAAGTCACGATAATAGCCACGGGGGCGTCCTGTCTTCCAGCAGCGATTGCGTAAACGAGTCCGAGAGCTAGCCCGAGGTAACTGCTGAATTTTGCGGTGAATGTCAAACTTCTCTTGAGGATTATCGCTCTGGCGGAACTCTTCTAAAAGAGTCGCACGCTTCTCAGCGTACTTTGCTACAAGCTTTTCGCGTTTGCGCTCCCGCGCAACCATACCTTTCTTAGCCATGCAATGTTTACTAGTCTCCTACTTTTATCGCAGTCTCTAATAATAACTGAGATTCCAGGAGTCCGTAAAGATAAATTTTATCCTTATTATCCCAATCATTGTCACTTACTCTCCCATCTGCTCCTGATAGAAGCTTTGCAACAGATTATTGAGCTTCTCTTCTGGAACACATTCAGCCAAACCGTGAAAGGCATCAACGAGACGAGCCGCCGTTTCACCTAAAGTTGGACTGAGTGCCCACACATCCTGAACCCAGTCCTCCGAAGTGCTGTCGTCGAAGACTAAACGTTCCAACAAGCGTTTGGTTTCGTGGTGAGATAAAGCCATGGATAACTTTTATAGAGAATCTGACACAGCCTACACCAACCTGGAAAATTCACGAACGACTGATCGGCGATCGCTTCATTAAGCCTACAACAACACTTCCGATCGCTTAAAGGCATATAGAAAATCTATTTCAGCTAAAGTTGATGACACCTCTGCCAAACCCAAGAACTTGATGCAGACAACCAAAATTAGCAAACTCAGTCGCAGTAGATTCTCGTCGTCTGATCGTCTTAATTAGAACTATATGAGTAACTGCTAAAGCTGCCCCTATAATCACCAACAAGAAATAAAGGTAGGCTTTGCAAAGCGACGAAATTCCTTAAAGTTTTTAGTTTTATAATATTTATTCATAAACTCTATAGTTCAGCATCAACACTGTTTATAGAAGCATGATTTCCGACATAGCAATGGCAACTCACAGAAATATTGCCTACAGAGAACCCGAAAGACTCTGAGAATGATAAAAACCAATAGATATCCTCTTAGGAAAAGAAACGATGGCCAATCAGAAAATCAACTAGACGCTTAATACTGCACGATAGCTTCATGACTTACCAGTAGTAGCACCTCAGCTTTACATCTAGTTGACTGCCACGACTCCCATAAGAGACTGAGAATCCTCAAACCGTATCAAAAGCCACACTTTCAGGGTATTGCCAGCCAGGATAGTGTTTTCATATTTAAACTACACAAAGCAGGAAAAAATATAAGTGTAAACACTTAGCCTGCCATATTCACTTTTCAATTTCCGTGATTCTGCCTAGTTGATATAGTACCATTTACAGCCTATTACTTGGACTTTATTAATCAGTTTCAGTTGCGCTAACGATAATCAGCCTTCTCCAGATCCAACAAAAATCCCTGTAAAGCCAGTAATTTAAGTGGTCACAGGGATTGGGTTACCGGACTAAGCTCCTCGGCTTTTCAAGCTAAATTGATTGATTAATCGACTTCTTTAAAAACGCTTTATGTATCCAAGAGTCATCCGTGATACAAATGATACTGAAGTGTGTGATTGCACTGAAAGTGACTATACGCACTTCATGCGAGTTGTATATACGGAACCTTAATATCAAGGAGATCTAATGACTAAGAAGATCGCTTTAGCTGCTGTTACCGCTATTTCCCTGGGTTTCACAGCAGTTGCACCTGCTTCCGCTTCCTTTGGTGGTGGTGGTTTTAGTCCTACTACTCCTCCCCCTGAGCCCGTACCCGAGCCTCTAACGATCTTGGGTAGCTTGGCTGTTGGTGGTGGTATTGTTGCTAAGAAAATTGCAGACGCCAAAAAGGGTTAGAAAATATTTATCAGCGCTAGCTTATCTTACAAAGATGAGCTTTGGTTCTGAGGCCATTTTCTAATGCCATATCTGTGTGGGGAAAGTGAGATAGTCTCTCATTTTCCCCAAGCTACAATGGTTTCGAAATAGCAAGTTCTTTTGCGTTGTAGCAAGAGCACTTAGCAATCTTTGCAAGAGTTGTAGAATTGTCAGAGCCAAATTAAGGATTTAAGCGTCCAACATAGCATTACCAGGAAAATAAGCTCATCTCTTTCCCAGGAGTGCATTCCTAAACTTAGGTGGAACAAACTCATGTAATACCTCTAAGTTTACGATTCTGAAATATAGACAGGAGATAGCTTAGCCTCTCGGTACAAGGCATTTCCCTTTAAGAACATACACGCACATGATGCCAGTCCATTGCTGACGTCTGCTACCTGCTTGCTGCCTGTTTGTTCACACATTTACAACGCTTGTAATAACAAGCTTCTAACTCTATCTAGTTCTCTGAAAGCCCTAGTTCAAAAGGAATCTGGGTCAATACTGCTGTGAAAAATTAGAAATCGAGGATTTTCAAGCCAATGGGCAACTCACTCGCAAATGTAGGCAATCTTCTACCTAGCCAGGTAACCGTTACTGCCGCGCTCCCCAACTTGCTCTCGGATGGACCTGGAGTCGGCGATCCTAGCTATTTTGACCTTTCTATTGAAGATCCTAGTGGCATTCTAGACGGATCTTTCGATAGCTATTGTATTGATACCGACACTTTTCTAGATTTCGTCGGTGTGGATCTCGACAACGATGGTATTTACGGTGAAACGAACATTCCCGTAGATACTCTGGGAGGAAATTTCGACGAAGGTGCTCCTCAGCCTTTTTCGGCAACGGTTTACTCTAGCTATGACACCAGTGTCTTGAGTGACGGCTTGGGAGGACTCATTGAAAGACCTGAAAACCTGGATCTTGTTAACTGGATTCTGAACAATCAAGATAGTGCCTTAGCTAGCTACAACGTTGCTGAGATCCAGTTAGCTATTTGGGAGCTAATGGATGATGGTCCAGTAGACAGCGTTTCAGAATCTTTTCTACCCATATTTACGGGATCAGTCGATCCTGCCAATGTTGAGGCCATTAAGACGCTAGCGCAGCAAAATGGCGAAGGTTTTGTTCCTGGTGCTGGTGAAAAGATTGCTATCATCCTGGTTCCAGATGGCAATATTTCTGGTGGTGGCGCTGATACAGATGCAGATGGTCAACCTGATGGTGTTCCCGATTCTCAAATCATCATCACAGCAGTTGAGCTAGCAAAGTTAGGCGATACTGTTTTTGAAGATCTTGATGCTGATGGGATCCAAGATACGGGGGAGCAAGGCATTGAAGGGGCAACGGTTAACTTGCTCGCAGATGTCGATGGTGACGGTGTTATTGAAGCCAACGAAGTTGTAGATACGACAACGACCGATACTAACGGTAACTATCATTTCACAGTCTTACCTGGCGATTACAAGGTTCAGTTTGAGACGCCTGACGGCTTCGACATGGCGAGCCCTGCTAACCAAGGCACTGATGATGCAGTGGATTCTGACGGTCCCATATCAGACATCGTTTCTCTTGACGCTGGGGATGTTGACCCTACTATCGATGCGGGTTTCTTCAAGAAAGCTGGTCTGGGGGACTTCGTTTTTGAAGACAGCAATGCTAACGGTATCCAGGATGCTGGAGAGCAAGGCATTGACGGTGTTGAGGTGAAGCTGCTGGCTGACCTTGATGGCGATGGCGCGATTGATGATATCGTAGCGACCACCACCACTGGCGATGACCCTAATACCACGGGTACTCAGCAAGGCTATTACGAGTTCACAGACCTGACTCCAGGTGTTGAGTACAAGGTCATGTTCACACAGCCCAATGGCTTTGACAGTGTGAGCCCTGTCGATATCAACGGTAACGGTTCCGACACGGTTGACTCGGATGCCGACCCAGCCGATGGTCTGATGTCAGATGCCGTTGTGCTCTCTTCGGGTGAGTTCAACCCCACAATTGATGCAGGCTTCTATAACACCGCAGGTCTGGGTGACTTTGTCTTCATCGACAGTGATGGCGATGGAGAGCAAGACGCTGGAGAGCAAGGGGTTGACGGTGTTCTAGTGAAACTCCAAAACCCTGATGGTTCCGCTGTTCTCGATGGTAATGGTGCCCCCATCACAACTACTACAGACAGCACTGGCTTCTACTCCTTCACGGGTTTGACTCCCGGTGAGTACAAGGTCATGTTCGTCGCTCCCGACGGTTTTGAGTTCACGACCCCGAATGCTGATGGTGTTGCTGATGACGCTGACTCGGATGCTAACCCCACCAACGGCATGACTCAAACTGTTGTGCTGGCATCGGGAGACTTCAATGACACACTCGATGCAGGTTTGATTCAACCTGCGGGTCTGGGTGACTTCGTTTTTGAAGACAGCAATGCCAATGGTATTCAGGACGTCGGAGAGCAAGGCATTGACGGTGTTGAGGTGAAGCTGCTGGCTGACCTTGATGGCGATGGCACGATTGATGATATCGTAGCGACCACCACCACTGGCGATGACCCCAATACCACGGGTACTCAGCAAGGCTATTACGAGTTCACAGACCTGACTCCAGGTGTTGAGTATAAGGTCATGTTCACGCAGCCCAATGGCTTTGACAGTGTGAGCCCTGTCGATGTCAACGGTGACGGTTCCGACACAGTTGACTCGGATGCTGACCCGGCCGATGGTCTGATGTCAGATGTTGTTGTACTTTCTTCGGGTGAGTTCAACCCCACGATTGATGCAGGCTTCTATAACACCGCAGGGCTGGGTGACTTCGTTTTTGAAGACACCGATCGCGATGGGATTCAGGACGCCGGAGAGCAAGGCATTGACGGTGTTGAGGTGAAGCTGCTGGCTGACCTTGATGGCGATGGCGCGATTGATGATATCGTAGCGACCACCACAACTGGCGATGACCCTAATACCACCGGCACTCAGCAAGGCTATTACGAGTTCACAGATCTGACTCCAGGTGTTGAATATAAGGTGATGTTTACCCAGCCTGAAGGCTTTGATGGTGTAAGCCCTCTTGATGCCAACGGTAACGGTTTCGATGCTGTTGACTCTGATGCTGACCCCAATAACGGGTTAATGACAGATGTTGTTGTCCTCTCCTCCGGTGAGTTCAACCCTACCCTTGATGCGGGTTTCTTCAAGCTCAATGCTGATATCGACATTGAGAAGTTCGTCAATGGCTTTGATGCCGATACTGCTGCTGAGGCAGTTGAGATTGCTGCAGGTGATGAGGTGACCTTCACCTATGCCGTGAAGAATACTGGCGAAGTTGCATTCACAGCCAGCGAAGTGGTTGTCATTGATGACAATGGTACGGCAGGCGACACCAGTGACGATTTCACTCCTGACTTTGTTGAAGCCAGCGACCTCAACAACAACGGCTTGCTGGATGTGGGTGAGACTTGGCTCTATACCAAAAGTGAAGCAGCTCAAGACCTGAGTACTGTCACAGGTTCCAAAGATGTGCAGTTCCATCTCACAGGTTCTAGCAGCGTCTATGGTAATGACGGAAATGTTCGTACGTTTACTGCGGATGGTGTTTCCGTCGACGTGAGTGCTTTCAGTTCCTATTATGGACACTTTGAGAAAGCTTATCTGGGGGCATATGGTGGTGGTTTAGGTGTAACCAACCGTTATGAATGGTCCAACGAGCATCGGGTTGATAACAGTACCGATATCGACTACATCCTCTTTGAATTTGACCAGGATGTTACCGTTGATCGCGCTTTCCTGGATTACGTCGGCTATGACAGTGATATCTCTATTTGGATTGGCGATCGCAACGGTACCGACATCACTCACTTAGACAGTACCTTGCTCAACAGCTTCACTAAAGAGAATAACTTTGGTGGCAGCTATGACCGCTGGGCTGACTTTAATGTCGACGAATTAACGGGTGATACGCTCATCATCTCCGCTTTGACCGGCGGCCACAATGATTCCTTCAAGCTGAAGAAACTGGATATTTCTGTTGCTGGTGAGACCACAATCGGTAACTACCAGAATGTGGCAACTGTCACGGCACAAACTGCAAGTGATAGCGATGCTGGTAACTACACCAATTCTGTAGAACCTCCCTTTGAGCCTAAGCACGTTTTAATCGAAGCTGAAGACATGCACTTGTGTAACTACAAGGTTGAGCATGTAGGTGACGATGTTGCTTCCGGTGGTGAAGTCATCAAGTTGACTAGCTATGACGGCTATGCTTCAACTCACTTCACCGGTCACAGTGGCTATTACCAAGTTGACGTTGCCTACTACGACGAGAACGACGGTCAGTCCATGGGTAAGGTCAAGATTGGTGGCGAAACCATCGATACTTGGACCTTTGACCAACACCTAGGCTCCAATGTTGCTGCGGCCAACAACCGCGTTGTCCGGACCGTCAGCGAGTCTATATTCATTGAACAAGGTGAGCAAATCAAGCTCTCTGGTTGGTTCAATCAAGGAGAATTTGCCCGCTTTGACTCTATCAAGTTCACTGAGGTACAAGCGCCTCTCGCCTTCCATTACGAAGCTGAAGATATGCACCTGAGTGGCTACCAGGTTAAGCATGTGGGTGACCATATCGCTTCTGGTGGTGAACTCATTAAGCTCAGTGGATATGACGGCCATGCGTCCGTGAACTTCGATGGTCCCACTGGCAAATACGACATCATTGTGGGCTACTACGATGAGAACGATGGCCAATCTATGGCGCAGGTCAAAGTTGGCGGTCATACAGTCGGTAACTGGACCTTTGATGAGCTGCTCGGCTCTAATGTGGCTTCTAGCAACAACTTCCGTGAGTTCACCATTGAAGATGTTCACGTTGAAGCCGGTGAGCAAGTTAAGCTCTCTGGCTGGTTAGATGGAGGGGAATTTGCGCGCTTTGACTATGTCAAGTTGGTGAGTACAGACAGTGTCGGAACGGGTAACGGTTCGAACACTCCGACTCTGGAGAGCACCGATTTGTTTACCTATGTCAACGGCCATGCTCCCGAATTGATCACGGCTGGCGTTGTCAATGATTCTCTTATCTAAGCGCATGCTTTAATACTGAGGCTAAATTAGCTTCAGTATTTAGATTTGAGTCATTTGGATGGAGCTCACAATAAAGAGGGAATTGCTGTGGCGATTCCCTCTTTTAATACAGGTACGTCTCCTGGAGGAGACATACCAACTCGCGATTCTAGATTGAAAGATTTTCGGGAAAGAATTTACCCACTAAGGAGGTTGCTGAATGAAAAATCACCTTAAGTCGGTGATTTCAGAAAAGCGTTAATCCTTTGAACAGCCGCTTCTAAAATATCAGGTGATTGCACAAGCGCAATCCTGACATACCCTTCGCCATGCTTACCAAAGCCACGACCGGGGGCTAAGGCAACGCCTGCTGTTTCTACAAGCTTGACGCAGAAATCGATAGAGTCTTGAACCCAGGGTTCTGGAAGCTTAATCCAGAGGTACTGGGTCGCATTGGGTTTGGGAATTTCCCAGCCACTACGAGCCATAGCTGCAATGAACGTATCACGACGCTGGCGAAATGTTGCAACTGTCTTCTCAACGCTATCTTGAGGCCCCGACAAAGCCGCCATTGCACCTCGGACAATACCGGGATATTGGTTAAAGTCAACGATCGCCTTAATTTGCCGCAGTGCCGTAATTAAGTCAGCATTACCAATCGCATAACCAACCCGGAATCCCCCCATGTTGTAGGACTTCGACATGGAGAAAAATTCGATCGCAACAGTCTTGTCGCGATCGGCTTGCAGTACTGAAGGAGCGGGTACCCCAGTATACGTAACATCACCGTAGGGAAAGTCATGTACCAGGACCAAATCATTCGTTTTACAAAAAGCAACTGCTTCTTCCCAAAATGAGGGCGGAGCATAGGCCGTAGTAGGGTTATGGGGATAGCTCAGCACCATCATGCGAGCCTGGGTTAGGACCGCTTCTGGAATATCAGCAAACTGTGGGAGAAAACCATGTTCTGCCTGCAAAGGCATCGTATAAATTTGGCCATTGGCTAGATGCACACCCCCAGCATGGGAAGGATATCCGGGATCAGTTAATAGAGCAAAATCGCCGGGATTCAAAAGGGCTAAGGGCAGATGAGCAGTGCCTTCTTGAGAACCAATGAGCAGCAAAACCTCAGTTTCGGGATCAACTGGAACACCAAATTTTTGCGTGTACCAGGTGGCAGCTGTTTCACGGAAGGGAAGGGTACTGTGAAACAGCGAATACCCGTGGGTACTCGTATCAGGAAGTGCTTCTGCGATCGCCTCCAGCACGTGAGGCGCAGTCGGCAAGTCAGAAGAACCCAGGGATAAATCAATAATGGATTGTCCTGACTTCAGCGCTTTTGCCTTGGCGCGATCCATATCGGCAAAGACATTCGCTTGTAAAGGTTTAAGACGATCAGCAAATTGCATGAGAAGTGGGATATGACGGTGATTCTTCCACCTTATCGCAGCTTTTGAGCAGCGATCGTAACGTAAGCAGTTAGGTCTGGGAGTAGTCAGAATTCAGGAGAAGTACCTTGACATTATGATTTCTCGATTCAGCAAACTAAAAAGAGAAACTAATAGATAGAAGTGAACTTCTGTAAGCTCCAGCTTATGGTTCCTGAATTCTGAAGCTTAAATGTCTTTGATGTTCAGTCAGACACTGCGACCAACTCACAAATTGTCTAACTGAGTCTTCAGTGCCTCCAATTCCGCATCGACAGCGGCATCTTTAGGCGCAGCCACAGGTTCATCGGCAGCAGGTAGTTGGCCCTGATCAGCAGACGCGCCAGATAACTGGGCTTTCATTGCCGCTAGTTCGGCATCAACATCCCCACCAGCCTCTAACGCCGCAAACTGACTTTCCAGATCAGCCCCTGCTAATTCCGCTGCAGCCTGGGACTTGGCTTCCATCATCAATACTTTTTCTTCCATACGTTCAAAGGCACCCATAGCACTGCTAGTGCCCAAGGATCCCATCGTTTTCTGCAATTGCTCATTGGCTTTAGCGGCGCTAACACGAGCCTTGAGCATTTCTTTCTTAGTCTTGGCTTCGGCAATCTTGCTCTCCAAGCCAATCAAATTCTTCTTAAGCTGATCAACCTGTACCAGTTGAGTGTCCAACTGCGTTTTCAAAGAGTTGGCTGTTTCGGCCTGAGATTTTTTGCGAGTTAGGGCTTCACGAGCCAGACTCTCATCACCTTTTTGGAGCGCCAGTTGAGCCCGCTGATGCCAAGTATTAGATTCAGACTGGGCCCGCTCATACTGTTGTTGAACTCGCTTTTGTGAAGCGATCGCCTTGGCCACCGCCTGCCGCATTTGCACCAGGTCTTCCTGCATATCAACGATGGTCTGGTCCAGGATCTTCTCTGGATCCTCTGCACTGCTCACAGCAGCGTTCAAATTAGAGCGAATGACTCGGCTGACTCGATCAAACAACCCCATGGCTCTGCATTTCCTTACAACTTGGTTTGAATGTTGAGGCGCTCCTCCAGGATGACCCCTCCCATAGTCACGATAGCGCTTATGTAAACAAACGTCCGTGCATTTCGGGATCTATCAACACACCCAGTAATTTAACAGCGATTCAAAAAGTGTGACAGACACTAGCCAGTGTATTTCATCCTTTCTTTAGCCCAGCACTATTTTCTAGAGCAGCTTTAACCTCTCCAAAACGTTGGCACATGTATAGGAGATTTGGGAGTATCTTGCTAGGAAAATTTAAGGTATGGTTTTGTCCTTTGTTAACTGCTGGTTACGTTCTCAGGATAACTAGTTGATGCGTGATCTTGGATTTTCCTTTTGGGATAGATACCGTCATTGAGTTGGGGAGAAGATTTGGTCTATTTTCTCTGCAATATTTTCAGAATTAGGGGCGTAACGTGGGTCAGATCAATTGCGGTACGGAAGGCAGAGGCATCAGGCCCGATCGCAATTAAAGGGACCGGATTTAGCGTATGGCATTTGGTCGCAAGATCTTCCAAATTGCCGTGGTCGCTAGTAATGACTAAGGTCGTGTGAGGTGCTAGATGTTCCACGACGCTTTGAATAAAAGCATCAACGCAGCGTAAAACGGCTATGGCTTGTCCCCAATCTTGGGCATGCCCCGCAAAATCTGTTAGGAAGCATTCGAAGAGCGTGATAGTATGCCTCGCACCTAGCAATGCCAATCGTTTCCCCGCTTCTGATGCTGTGATCGGAGCTTCAGCAATACCGCGATAATAAGCCTGTTCGCCTGTGATGTCCCAGAAGATAGCCTCGCCCTGCTCGTATTCGGCCTGCATACGGAAGGGCAACTGCGCCGTAAGGTTGAGCAATGTACCAACAGCATAGCGAATGCGACGCTGGGCGATCGCCTCAAAATAAGCGGGTGAGTAGAGATTTGCTAGCGTCGCAGTCCCCCCCAGTGCCAGAACCTGCTTGAAAATCCCATGAGCCTCAATCAGTTGGCGCAGCGACCCATTGGCAAACGCTGTCTGATGCTGCCCCCGAAACTTAGCGGCATTTTGTCCCGTATAAAGAGTGGTTTGTCCAGTTGCACTTTGGGGATATCCAGGGATTCCCAGGCAAGCATCAATGGGCTTTGCCAGTAAGCCAGCCCGGTCAATCCAAAGTTCGGCTGACACTGAGGAGGTGGGGAGCACTGAGTCCGTGGTATTGAAACGCGAGTCGATTACCAGCGATGTTCCTAGAAGATGGCTAAGAAAGGGCGTGTTTTGGGGATCTGCTAGTGGGTTCTGGGGCTGTGATCGACCTAAACCCACACCATCCAAGAACAGAAGAATAAAGCCAGGGACGGAATTTGTCATGTTTTCAGGCTACGTCATTCTGGGCTTGGAATGTTTTCTAGGGGGAACGGTGTGGTAAGTGATCGGGGCACCCTATCTAATGCTTCGACAACCTCTAATTCCTCGCCAGACGCTGCTCCCAGGTCTTTGAACTTGCGGGCAGTGACGAGTACGCGGGATTCCAGAGAACCGACAACTTTATTGAAAGCATCGACAGAGTTGTCGAGGCCGCGCCGCAGTTTAGCCATATGACTGACTAGGGTATGGGTGCGATCATAGAGTTCCTTACCCAAGGTACTAATTTGCTGCGCATTTTCGGCCAAACGTTCCTGCCGCCATCCGTAGGCTACAGCTTTGAGCAAAGCAATCAAGGTGGTTGGCGTGGCCAGAATTACTCGTTGATCAACACCGAACTCAATCAGTCCCGGATCTTGCTCTAAAGCCGCGCTGAAGAAGGTTTCCCCCGGTAAGAAAAGAATGGCAAACTCAGGAGCAGGCTGAAATTGTTCCCAATAGCGCTTGCTGCCCAGTTGCATTAAATGGGTCCGGATATGGCGAGCATGATCACGTAGGCGATCGCATTTAGTCCGCTCATCAGAAGCTTCCAAAGATTCTAGATAGGCTTGCAGGGGAGCTTTGGAATCCACAATAATGCTGCGCTGATTGGGCAGTTGAATTACCATATCGGGGCGCAAACGTCCTGCCGATGTCTCGACCGAGGTCTGTTGAGAGAAGTCGCAATACTCCACCATGCCAGCCATTTCTACCACCCGCTGCAGCTGAATCTCGCCCCATCGTCCTCGAACGTTGGGTGATCGTAGTGCCTTCACCAAGTTATGGGTTTCACTTTGCAATTGCGTCTGAGCTAAGGCCAGGGATTTCACTTGTTCCATCAGGCTGCTATAGGCAGCTGTGCGTGAGGTTTCCAAGTCTTTCAAATGTGTCCCAACTTGCTGCAATGAATCCTGCAATGGTTGAACGAGGGCCGCGATCGCCTGATGTCTCTGGCTCAAATCCCCCTGGGCCTGACTCTGAAATTTTGACAGGATGCTTTCAGCCAACTGCATAAACGATTGAGAGTTCTGCTGTAAGGCATCGGCAGATAACGCTTTGAAGGTATCGGTCAGTCGCTGCTGTGCCAGATCCAACAACATTTGCTTTTCTTGGGTGCGCGATTGTTCTTGCTGCAGTCGGGTTTGAACTTCGGTGAGGTGCGATCGCAAAGCCCCAACCTCTTGCTGCAATTGCTGTATTTGGACCTCTCGCGCTTGCAATTGTTGTTGGCCTCGGGGAATTTGCTCTAGTTGGGCCTCGGCTGTGGCTCGCTGTGTGACTTCTTGACGCAATTTAGCTTGCAGCGTTTCTAAGTTCTGGTCACGCGCTTGCAGCATGTCACGCAGTTCTTGAATCCGCTGCTCCTGCTGTTGAATGCGCTCATGGGCAGCCGCTCGATCCGCCACCACATCAGCCCGTGCCCGGTCACGAATAGTGCTAATACGAGTTTGGTATAGGAAGGTTGCGATCGCGCCCCCTAACCCTAACCCCCCAAATCCCCAAAGTAGACCCTGCACGTACTTGCTCCGTTGAAGGCTGTTCCACGGTAGCAACATTTGTACTAATTTTCCAGGAAGCAGGACTCGGATTTCTTCCAGAGACTTGATCCCTGGAGAATTAAGCCAATACCCCTTCCTGTGTAGCTAAATACTGAGCTGCTTCCCGCAAGGCTTGGACCAGTGCTGTTGGGTTAATGGGTTTGGTGAGGTAATTCTGCATGCCTGCAGCCATACATTTTTCGCGATCGCCCTGCATTGCTGAGGCTGTGAGGGCAATGATATAAGGCCGCTGCTCGGGAGCATACAAATCTTGAATCCTCTGAGTTGCCGTCAGACCATCCATTTCCGGCATTTGTACATCCATCAAGATGACCTGATAAGGCTGTCGCTCCAGTGCTTGCAGGGCCTCTAATCCACTTCCTACGACATCTGCTTGGTAACCCCACTTCTTGAGCAAAAGCAACGCCAATTGTTGATTGACACGGTTATCTTCTGCAAGCAAAATTTTGAGCGTGCTTGGCTCAATAGATGTCTCATCTGCCGGTACCAAGGATTGCGGCTTTGCCTCAACGGAGAGTTGGACTTCTGGAGGGGCAACCTGGGTTGGCAGCGTAAAAGTAAACGTCGTCCCCCGGCCCACTTGACTTTCCACCCACATCTCGCCTCCCATTCCCACTACCAAACGCTGGCAAATGACCAAACCTAAGCCAGTACCGCCATACTTACGGCTAATCGAAGCATCTACTTGTTGAAAAGGTTGGAACAGCTTCTGTTGGTCCTCAGAGGAAATTCCAATACCCGTATCCTCAACAGCAAACCGGAGCATCATCGAAACACTCTGCTTCTTGGCTGCAACTAAGGAGGGCAAGCCATTGTCATACCTCGTCACGCTGACATGGACATGTCCGGCATCGGTAAACTTAACAGCATTACTCAACAGATTGACAAAAATTTGACGTAGCCGTGACACATCGCCATTAATGCGCAAAGGAACCTCTTCAGCGATGCGATATTCCAAAGCTAATCCCTTGGCACTTGCTGTTTCCTTTAATAAATCAACCGCCTCTTGAAGACAACTCTCCAAATTGAAATCCAAATACTCAAATTCAAGATTGCCCGATTCAATTTTGGAGAAATCCAAAACATCATTCACCAAAGTCAACAGCGAATTGCTACTGCTGCGAATAATTCCCCTGAAGTTTTCCTGCTCTTCGGTCAGTTGAGTATCGCCCAATAGCCCTGTCATGCCAATAATTCCATTTAAGGGGGTCCGGAGTTCATGACTAATCATGGCCAGGAATTCATCCTTAGCTTGGCTGGCAGCCTCAGCCGCTTTGGTTGCTTGAGCTAACTCCTGATTTTGCTTAATTAAAAGGTTTTGCTGTGCTGTTTTCTCTTCCAAGAGTTGAGCCTGAGCAAGTGCAATACCTACCTGCCCCGCAATGGATTCCAAGAGTTCAATATCATCGGATGTCCAGGTGCGAATGGTCTGACACTGATGGAGAACTAGTACTCCATTCGGTTGGTTTTGAAATGAAGTACGAACTGCCAACATCGATTGGATATTAAAGTGTTCGCATACCTCACGTGCAGAGGATGTCGATACATCATTAAAAACATCGTTAACAACTACGGCTCGATCTTGACTGAGGACTTTCTCGGCGTGGGGATTACCCGCAACAGGAACTTCAACGGTCAGCATGGATGTGGTTCCCGGCGTCAAGTATTCAGCTACGCAAGGAAGCTTCGGTTCGGCCTCAGCTTCATAGGCATGAAGCACACATCGATCGAGCTCTAGTGTTGTTCCCAAGAGATCCACTGTCGTTTGGACAATCCTTTTGCTATCCAAACGGGCTCGGATTTTTTCCGTAATTTGCTTCAGGAGAACAGCTTTCTGATACTGCTTCTGTAAAGCCTCTTTAGCGTTCTGTTGTTCCGTTACATCGGTTTGAAAACCAATGAATCCAGTGAGTTGATGGTTGTCATCCCGAATCGGACTAATGGTCAAGTTATTCCAGAAATAACTGCCATCTTTCCGATAATTTTTCAGAGTCACTTCACAACCTTGCCCTTGGCTGAGGGCATAACGCATAGTGGCGAGCGCATCACAATCCGTGTCAACGCCTTGAAGCATACGGCAGTTATTTCCAACCACCTCATGGGGTAAATATCCAGTTAGTTGTGTAAAGGCACGATTGACAAACTGCACAGGATTACGCAACCCTTTTTCTGGGTCCGCTACGCCCGTAATCACAACTCCTGTACTGCTTTCCTCTAAGGCCCAACGAGCGAGCCTCAAGTCTTGCTGAATCTGCTTTCGCTCCTCAACCTCCGTTTGTAAGGATTGGTTGAGTTGATTGAGTTCCTCAGTTCGTTGCTGCACTCGAGCACGTAACGTACTAGGTAGTGCTAATAGCCGATACAAGGTGTAGCCCAGTAGACTACTGGTAAAGATGATGAGTCCTCTAGCCAGTCTTGCCCCCCACGGAGAAATAATAGGGTGAGTAGGCGCTAAACTGAGGATCCAATTGGGAGCTTGAGGCACTTCAATGGGTACCTCGATTGCGGGTTGAAAATCAGGACTACTGGGTTTACTAAATATTTCCAATTTCCCCGTGAGAGGGTTGTGACGAGAGAGTTGGTAGTAATATCCACTCGATTCCAGATTTTCCAGAGCAATGCCATTCAGAAAATCATTGAGCCAGATAAAGCTGAGGGTAAAGCCCCAGAAGTTATCGTTGATGTACACAGGTACATGACTGACGAGGGCTGATTCTCCAGCTTCCGTCCATAGCAGTGGCCCAGCCAAATTAGGCTGTTTCGAGGTCATCGCCATGCGTGCTTCAAATTCATGTTTGGGATCAGCCAGATGATCGTGACCAATAAGGCGTGCATCATGAGGATAGACCTGAGTAATGACGCCTTCAGGGGCCAGTTGAAGATTACTGACCTCCGTGTATTGCTGCAATAGGGGATCAGCAAGTGCTGCAAACTGTTCTGGAGTGGGTTCTTTTTCCGTTTCTTGTATAACAGCTGCCAAGGCGATCGCACCAAACAACGCTTCTTCAAGCTCATGCTGAATAACAGATCCAGTACGGATTGCTAACTCAGACATGACCCTTTCTTGGTTGGCCGTCTGTATCTGCTCAAACTTATTAAACAGGATGATTCCCGATAAAGATGCAAGGGTAAATATGCCAATCGCAGCACCCAATAGGTAGGATTTTGGCTGCAAAAACTTATTTTTCTTAAAAAATTGATTCATGAGGTTGATATGGAGTTCTTTAACCGGTGAAAAGTCAGTTCCTAAATCAATTGGCTACAGATATCGTTAATGCTTAGAGTTACCATCTGGGGCGAAACGATAACTCCGGTAAAGTGCTTAAATGACGTGTGCTACCCAACGGACAGCTTTGTAAAAACGGATTATGCTGCTCGCTATGTCATGTTGTGGGGCTTTTGCGATGACCGAGATAGGATTCGACCTGCAAGCGACAGAACGCTTTACCAAAACGGTGCCAACTCTGCCGATTGTGGATCGCGATCGCTACCAGTGGCTGGCCCAAAATCCCGACGGCAAATCACCTGCAGAACTCAATCAACTCGTTCCCGAAATCACTGAAATCGAGCTGGATAACACAATTTCCCAAGCGATTCTGGGGGACACCCTACACGTCGCCGCCTGGAATCTGGAACGGGGTCGATACTGGCGCGAAGCCGTCCAACTCATCCAAGAACATCCTCTACTCAAACAAGTGGATATCTTTTGCCTGAGTGAAATGGACAACGGTATGGTGCGTGCCCACAATGAACACACCACCCGTGAACTGGCACTGGCCTTGGGCATGAACTACGTCTATGGTGTCGAATTTCTCCAGTTATCCATAGGCACTCCTGGAGAACAGAAACTTTACAGTGGCGAGAATCAGCAGGGATACCATGGCAACGCTATCCTGTCACGCTTGCCGCTGCAGGCCGTCCGGATGCTGCGGTTTCCTGGTATCGAGAAGTGGTACGGTTCCCTCGAACATCGCTTGGGAGGACGTAATGCGGTTTTGGCCGAGGTTCAGGTTGGCCCTCAAACCGTCACCTTGGTCTCTACGCACCTGGAAAGTGGACGCAACGACAATCCAAAACGATCTGAAGAAGGACAATTAATTTTGCAGGAGCTATCTGTTCACAATGGCGATCGCCCTGTGATTATTGGAGGAGATATGAACGCCGGTCCCTCTGCTCCCGTCATCGAGAACTTTCGCCGAGCCGGTTTTACAGTAGAAAACACTAACGATCTCAATATGAGCACCTATCAAGAGGTAATAGACGGACAAATTCGACCGGGCCTCTATCACATTGACTATGTGTTATCGAAAGGGTTGAACAGTGGGCGATCGCCCACCACACCCGCTGTCGTAATGGCTGCCTACCCTTGTGAACCCACGGGCAAAATGCTGAGTGATCATGCGATCGTGACGGCTGCGTTTCAAGTTTAGAGAGAAGTTGAGCGAATTGATGAGTGGCAGGTTCATGGGGGGGTAACGCAAAATATAGTTTCTCCAACTCAAAACCCGCTCCGGTTACACTCCAAACGAGCATCAACCACCGACCATTAACGAATAACAAACAACCCACTAGAAACAACAGCCTCTACCTCATTCTCCTCTGCCTGACTCAAACATCCACTATGCTGGTAGAGGTTTATTCACTCAGTTAGTGCGATCGCTATGCTTAGAGCCGGAATTGTTGGGCTACCCAATGTCGGAAAATCAACTCTCTTCAATGCTGTGGTCGCCAATGCCAAAGCTCAGGCTGCCAACTTTCCTTTCTGCACGATTGAACCCAATGTCGGAGTGGTTGCGGTGGCCGATCCTCGCTTGGAAGTGTTAGCGAAAATTTCGGAATCCAAAGAAGTCATCCCCGCCCGCGTGGAGCTTGTGGACATTGCCGGGTTGGTGAAGGGAGCCAGCCAGGGTGAGGGATTGGGGAATCAGTTTTTAGCAAACATCCGTGAAGTGGATGCAATTGTTCATGTCGTCCGCTGTTTTGAAAACGACGACATCATTCATGTTTCAGGCTCCATCGATCCCGCTCGGGACGCTGAGGTAATTAATCTGGAGCTGACGCTGTCGGATCTGACCCAGGTCGAAAAGCGTCTAGAACGAGCACGGAAACAAGCTAAGAAGGAAAAAGAAATCCAGGCAGAAGTCGATGTGTTGGATAAGCTGCTGCCAGTGCTGGATAGTGGCAAGACTGCACGCACAGTGAAACTAACAGAAGAGGAAGAGCTGCTGATTAAGCCTTTGGGTTTGTTGACTCGAAAGCCCGTAATTTACGCAACTAATGTGAATGAGGATGACTTGGCCGAGGGCAACGAGTGGGTTGAAAAGGTACGGGTGATCGCCGCTGAGGAAGGTGCCGAGGTCGTCATCGTATCGGCCCAAGTGGAGTCCGAATTGGTTGAACTGCCAGAAGAAGAGCGGGTAGATTTTTTGGCAGCCTTAGGCGTGGAAGAAGGGGGGCTCAAATCGTTGATTCGCGCTACCTACGATCTTTTAGGATTGCGCACCTACTTTACTACAGGTCCCAAAGAAACCCGCGCGTGGACCATTCATGCTGGGATGCTAGCTCCCCAAGCCGCAGGCGTTATCCACACAGACTTTGAGCGTGGCTTTATTCGGGCTGAAACAGTCACCTACAAAGACTTAGTAGAAGCTGGCTCAATGAATGGAGTGAAGGAAAAGGGACTCCTGCGCAGTGAAGGCAAAGACTATGTGGTTCAGGAAGGCGATGTCATGCTCTTCCGGTTCAATGTCTAAAGTTGCCGTCAGCCATCGCCAAAGATTTCATCTGTAATCAGCGCCAGCGATTCGACAATTTGCACAGCCTCCTCTGGGGTAATGTCTTGACAGGGCTGCTCTAGCGAAAACGTATTGTTAATATAAGCTGCTCCCGCCAGTCGGTAGAAGCCGTTCGCTTGCATTAACCAATCACTGGCTAACTCAGGTTCGGGAAACTGGGCCTGCAGGCCAGGATCGACATAGTTGCCGTAGTTGAGGCCGTATTCGTTCTCGCCAAAGAGGGGGGGGTTAATGGGCGTTCGATATTCTGTGGCTGGGATATCGCCGATGCCAGCGCCCGCATATTCCACGACAAAGCAACGATCGCTGCCATCGCGATACAAGATTTGATAGCTAGGAAATCGGTCATTTTGAGTGACTTCTACACGGTCGACTGCAAACCCTGTAGGAATATCTGTGGGGACAACGATTGGCACCCCCAAAGCTTGGATTGCAGCCGTTTGATCAGGGGGTAATAGGGCCAGAAAGGCAGAACTGGGGGGTGGCGGCGGACCTTCTTGATTGGGAGGAGCGATCGCTTCTGGAGGAGGGGTTTCCAGCGTCGGTGCATCTTCAAATAAGGGAGAACTGTTTTGCCCAGACGGCTCTGGAGGCTGATCGCGGCAAGCCCCCACCAGTAACACCCCCAGTAACACTGCTGCCCAATCGCTGAATCGCACCACTATTGCTACCCGTCGTATGGTTTACCAGTTTTATTTTGAAACTGCCAAGTCCCGTTCTCAGAAACAGCTTGGAGATCTTCATCGGGATAATCCACCTTGTCGGGAAAAGTGCGATCGCCAATTTCGAGATAAATTGCAGGCTGCTCACTCCGATTTAGGAGATGATGTCCATTCGATTCCCCGGCAGGAAACCCCGCCATCATCCCAGCTGTTAAAAGATTTTCTCCCTCATTGGTTATCAGTGTCAGTTCTCCCGACACGACATACACAAACTCATCTTGCTGCTCATGCCAATGACGTAGGGCCGAAGCGCTACCGGGATCAAGGATGACCCAATTAACGCCAAAGTTCTTCAGCCCAGCTGCGTCTCCGACTCT
>JBCBTQ010000008.1:0-59065 GCA_039818605.1 Cyanobacteria bacterium J06639_14
TTCTCCTACGAAAGTCTCCGCTCTAATCTTTCTATAACATGAATCCAATGGAGATATTGAATCCCTGATTGGCCCATGTCTAAACTATTGAAGGCTGAAAAGACAACATCATACTGGGAAGCTACCGACTTAAAGTAACGAATGGTCCAATAAATTAGTGACATTCGCAGCATTTTATTGTTCGATATCAGAAAATCAGCTGGCTGATTTAGCCATTTAGGTAACTGAGTTTTGACAGTTATAGGCTTATCAGCCAACTGCGTAGAATACATGGCATCAAGCCAAGATAAATCGATACTAGAGAGTGTGTAGAGTGTCACTTCATAGTCGGAATATAAAGCTTCTAAAATCCACAAAGCTACCGCTTCTGCTCCCCCACCCAAGAAATAGGGTTGCCACACTGCGACACGCTTTTTAGTTGTACTTTCCATATTAGTTTTGATGACTTTTCGATTTCATCATTTTGGTTAAACGAACATGAAGACATGTCTTACCCTGCGGGTAAAACTTTCTTTTCTAGATTCTCAAGTGATTGCATCACATTTAAGGTAGATTGATATGCTCGCTCCATTAACTCGTCGTATTCATCAGGACCTTCAAACATCTCTTCATCCAGAAAGCTGAGTAGTCCTAACATGCCATTGAGTTGAGAACGAATTTCGTATGAAACTTTGCCAAAATCACTTTTGAAAGCTTCATTTGAGCTCGCCGAAAGTTCACTCGAATTCCCATTTTCCTGAAATTGTATCGAGTGTAGATTCGCGTAATATCCACCTTTCCCAAGCAGCGCTTGATGGGTTCCCACTTCAACGACCTTCCCTTTATCAAGGGCTGCAATTTGATCCGCATTTTGTACGGTTGAGAGCCGGTGGGCAATGACTAGGGTGGTTCTTTCCTTACTGAGATCTTCTAACGCTTGCTGTACTAACCGTTCCGAAACGGTATCCAAAGCACTCGTGGCCTCATCCAAGATCAAAATCTCAGGTCCTTGTAATAGCGCTCGAGCAATTGCGATGCGCTGACGTTGTCCACCGGAAAGGAGGACTCCGCGATCGCCAATCAGAGTCTCAAAACCCTCAGGGAGTTTTTGAATAAATTCAGCAGCATTTGCCCGCTTGGCCGCTTGGAAGACTTCTTCATCGGTCGCTGTGGGCCGACCGTAGCGAATATTGTCACGTACTGACGTATTAAACAGGAAAGTTTCTTGGCTAACGATACCAATCTTGCGACGATACTCTGCGAGACTACAGTTACGCAAATCAACACCATCAAGCTCGATTGAGCCTTCAGTTGGATCATAGAATCGAGCTAGGAGGTCAGCGAGTGTCGATTTTCCTGCTCCTGAAGCCCCTACTAACGCAAGTGTCTTCCCTCTGGGGATAATTAAATCGATATTCTGAAGATTCCATCCGTCACTACTGGGATACCGGAACCAGACATTTTTGAAGTGAACTCCTCGCTTTAAGTCTTCCAAAGTCTGATTGCCAGACTGCATAATAGGCTTATTTTCTCGTCGTAAAAAGCCTTCCATAATCTCAACGCTGGGAGCTGTATTGGCGAGTTTGTTCCGGGCACTGCTGACCTGGCCAACGAGGGGCAACAAACGTGACAGGATAAATAAGTACGACACTACCGTACCCGCGAAATTAGTGATCTGATTAGCAAAGAGGAATCTCCCTGTAACAAGCAAGAGAATGATGGCAAAAAAGCTGGCTACTTCGTTTAAGGGACTGACACTAGCAAAAATTAACTGCGATCGATAAGCGGCACTTTCACGTCGTTCAACTAACGTTTTAAGCGTGTCATATTCTGCCGATTCATTACCAACCGACTTAACTAGACGCATCCCTGAAAGGATTTCGATGGCATGTCTAGAGAGTTCTGCTGCGGCCTTCGAGATTTCTCGTCCAGCCGATTTTGATCTTTTCATTGAAGACTGATTGACGAGAGCAACAGCCCCCAGCAATACGCTTGCTAGTAATGTCAACCGCCAAGAAATCAGTACCAGAACTACCAGATATCCACATATCGAAATCGTCGCAATGATGAGTTTGACAATTGAACTAACAGCCCCTGCAGTACGATTCACCTCATTATTGACATAGTTCATGAGATCTCCCAATCTCATCTCCGCGAAGTAGTCAAGATCAACATCAAGCAGTAGCTTAAAGCTTTGTTTGCGAAGATTAGATGAAAATCGTCGATTCAAGATCCCTGAAGTGATTGCACCGGCATAGGTGGCGATGTTTTTGAGCACAATGGCCATGAACACACAAGCCACCATTGCAAACAGCTTGAACTGCTCAGGGATAGAGTCAAAAACCTGGAATAGGGAACTTAAAGCTGAAGGGAACTTACTGAAATCAACGCTTTCTGAGCCCAAAGACGTTTGGAGTAATGGCAGGAGCAAGGTGATTCCGATACCGTTGAAAACGTTCCCTGAGAATCCGAGGATGATAGACAGAACCACCCAATGGGGATATTGCTTAACCAGCTTAATAAGTAGACTATCGAACTTCATAAATCTCCTGAGCGCCTTGCAACTCCAAACTGGCAATCCTGAAAAAATGGTTCTCCTGAAACAGGAGGAAAGCTAACCTCCTCAACAAGGAGAGTAGGACTGGAAAATATGACTCAGAATTTTTCCCATACATTCAATGCTGTAATGCTCCTTACACCGTTTCCGAGCTCGCTCCCCTTGTTCTAGGGCCTGATCATAGAACTCAAAAATTTGGCCGATGGCTCTGGCCAAAGCTTCAGGAGAATCAGAGTCTACTAGATAACCTGTATCTCCCAGGATTTTAGGAATATCACCCACGCGTGTTGCCAAGACTGGTTTTGCCATCGACATCCCGTCTGTAATCTTGAGTGGGAATTGAGCTTTGGTTGCTGGATCTTCCCTCTGTGGTACCACTAAGATATGAGCTGCAGCGATATGGCTAGGCATATGCTGATAGTTCGTTTTGGGTAGCTGAATGAGCCAACGTCCCCAATGTTGGTGCAAGTAGGCGTCGTAATCATCATAGGGACTACCCCCGACAATCACGACTCTCAAGTCTGGCTCGTCCAGTATATCTAAGGCCTTGAGAACATCTTCCACTCCTTTATAAGGCCGCGGTGCTCCAGGAAACATCAAAACCCGATAGTCTGAAAGCCCCAATGCCTTACGACACGCTTGGGGATCATGCTCTTCCGGATTGAAAAGCTGTGTGTCCTTACCGTTGGGTAAATATGTACCGCCAAAACGCTGCTGCAAAAATACGTTATGCGTTGTAACGTGATTAGCCCAAACAACGGTTGACTGCATCCATTTCAAGTACAAAGGGTGCTCTGGGTTACGGAGCGCTCCTTGCGGTTTCAGGAGGTCACGCAATAATTGTTTGGGGGTTGGACGATATTGCCAATCGTCACCTCCATGCCAACTCAATTCCCAGTCATCAATATCTAAAAACACGGGTTTGTGATGACGTAAACGATGAAGTAAGGCTAAGCCAAAGCTACCTGGCTTTAGTTTGTAGGCATAAATCAAATCGCCAGTCAGCGAATTAAGCATTGTCCAGGCTGACTGCCAGAGCTTAGGACCTGTTCCCAGGTGAATTACCCGCACAGGAATGTCTTCAAATGTAATGTGAGTGTCTGGTTCGTGGCTGAAGCCAATGATTTCAACGGTATATCCAGCTTTACGAAGTGCCTGAGCCAATAGAAAAGGACGAACAGCTCCAGCCCACCGTCCTGCCCCACTACTTGATAAATCACTGACGAGAATTGAAATGCGGGAGGGCAACTTGTCCGATGTATTGTGGTTAACTTGCGCAGCAGCTGTTGTCATTGCCAATGTGGATTTGGCCATAGAGCTTCTTGAGGGACAGAACTAGAAAGATTCCAGAAACCAAGAGCAACCCTGAGAGCAACCTCTCTCCTGGAACGCATGGGCTTGGCAGGGAGGTCGATTCGTGTGAACTGATTACCGATGTAGTGAACTGATTACCGATGTAGATGTTGTGAATGGCAACTCCTAAATTAAATTTTCGTTACTTTCGAGAATACCCAGCCTTTTGCGAAAAAGCGATACCTGTACGATGTTTATCCACTTAAAGATTTGACCACCGTTGGTGGCCATTCCAAGGGGAGGGTTCCCAAATTTCCTATACGATAATCGCGGAGAAGACTCCGGGCTGCTCGTTCTTGGTCACCGTTATATTTTGCCTCTGCTACTCGCTGGAGATAAAACTCGCCCGATTCATTATCTACCGTTAACCCATAACGAGCCGCCAGCATCGTCACATAAGGGACAGCAGAATTGATCGCGTCAGCCGCTTTAAAGAGATCAACTAGGCTCGCAGCAATGCGCTGGTTGTCATAGGCTGCTTGGCCAATGTCATCGCAAATGGCCAATTTGAGGGCTGCTTCTTGATCCCTAAGCTGAGCTGGCAAAATGCCAGGAGCATCGAGTAGTTCCAAATCATCGGCAATGCGGATCCAACGTAATTGTCGCGTTACCCCAGGTTTACGGGCACTTGCAACTACTTTGCGCTTTAAGAGGCGATTAATTAGGGCCGATTTACCGACGTTGGGAAATCCAATAACGACGGCTCGTACAGCACGAGGTCGCATGCCGCGATCGCGACGACGCTGATTCATGGCAGTCCCCGCGGCTTGGGTCGCTTTGGCAATACCCGCAACCCCTTTACCCTGCTGTGCATTGGCAAAATAAGGCTTTTCTCCTTGGGCTCTCAACCAGGTTTCCCAAGCTGAACGAGCAGCTTCCGCAACCATATCAACCCGATTCAGAACAAGTACCCGTTGCTTCGAGCCTACCCAGGTATCTAGACGAGGATGACGGGTAGCTAAGGGAATACGGGCATCTCTCACCTCGAGAATGACATCAACCCGCTTTATCTGCTCAAGCAGCGCTTTCTCGGCTTTGGCAATGTGACCGGGATACCATTGAATTGCAGGTGTCATATGTTTGGACCCAGGAAGTTAGATCAGGGAACAACCAGAACAGGACAGGGAGAAAGATTGATCACACGATTGGTGACACTTTCTGTGGCACTTTCCTCAATCAGCCCAATGCCGCGACAGCCCATCACAATCAACTCAACCTGCATTTCATCGGCAACATCGCAAATGACAAAAGCAGGCTGCCCTTCCCGCTCAATTGTTTGGCTCTCTATGCCCTGTTGAGCAAACATATCTTTGGCTTGAGTCAGCAACTTAGCAACTGCGGTTTCAGAAGACTGTTCTGGATGGTCAGGATTTTGTTTGCTTTCAACAACAGATACTAACACCAGCTGACTTTGGTGCTGCTTTACCAACTCTGCGACCAGGCTTGCAGCTTGATGAGCTTCTGGACTCATATCGATAGGAAACAGAATCGTCTTGAACATAGCTCCTCAGACGAATACACAGACTCCGGTAGAATGATTCTCGGGTACGGCTGGTAGCACTGGCAACAGAAATGGTCCTCATTTCTCTAGCACTTGGTAGTGTGCTCCCAATCTTAAGGTTAGATCAAGGTTGGTGTCCTACTTGTGGAGGCCGTGCATAAACGTAATAAACGCAACTTGGGAGGCTCAAGCCTGTGGCGAAGAAAACGGTAGCGGCTTTAACAGCAGCCGATGTGTCCGGCAAGCGCGTACTGATTCGCGCGGATTTCAATGTTCCTTTAGACGATCAAGGCAACATTACCGATGACACGCGCATTCGAGCTGCCCTGCCAACGATTCAAGATCTGACAGGTAAAGGGGCAAAGGTCGTTCTGTCGAGTCATTTTGGCCGTCCGAAAGGAAAGGTGGTCGATAGTATGCGCTTGACTCCAGTTGCAACTCGGTTGTCCGAACTGTTGGGCCAGGAAGTTGTCAAATGTGATGATTGTATTGGCGAAGCCGTTACAGCGGCGGTAAATGGTCTTCAAAATGGCCAGGTAGCTTTGCTAGAGAACGTCCGTTTTTATCCTGGGGAAGAGGGTAACGACCCTGAGTTTGCCAAGCAACTTGCCGCGAATGCTGATTTGTACGTGAATGATGCCTTTGGTACGGCTCACCGGGCCCATGCTTCTACCGCAGGCGTTACGGAGTTTCTGACACCTTCAGTGGGTGGGTACTTAATCGAGAAAGAGCTGCAGTACTTGCAAGCTGCGATTGAAAGTCCTCAGCGGCCTCTAGCGGCTATTATCGGGGGTTCCAAAGTCTCCAGCAAAATTGGCGTCATCGAAACCCTGTTGGACAAAGTCGACAAGCTGCTCATTGGTGGCGGGATGATCTTTACCTTTTATAAGGCTCGAGGTCTGAGTGTTGGGAAGTCCTTGGTTGAAGAAGACAAGCTGGAATTAGCAAAAACTCTGGAAGCTAAAGCTAAGGAGAAAGGTGTTGAGCTGCTGCTACCAACCGATGTTGTCGTTGCCGATAACTTTGCCGCCGATGCCAATGCCCAAACAGTCAGTGTTGAAGCGATTCCTGACGGTTGGATGGGATTAGATATTGGGCCAGATGCTGTGAAGGTGTTCCAAGACGCTCTGACACAGTGCAAGTCTGCTATCTGGAATGGACCCATGGGCGTATTTGAATTTGACAAGTTTGCGGTTGGGACGGAAGCGATCGCCCACACCTTAGCAGATCTAACCCCTCAAGGTGTAACTACTATCATTGGGGGTGGTGATTCTGTCGCAGCGGTTGAGAAGGTTGGCGTTGCCGACAAGATGAGCCATATTTCCACTGGTGGAGGAGCGAGTCTGGAGCTTCTGGAAGGTAAAGAACTGCCTGGGATTGCTGCCTTGGATGACGCTTAGCGCCAACAGTTATTGCCATTGCAAATACTTTAAATGCTGACTGGGATGCATCAATTTGTATCCCAGTTTTTTATGCAGATGCTAGCGATGGAGTTGTGCCATTTCAGGTTTTAAGTTCCCTAGAAACTGATCTGTCAAGGCATGCTGAGCTGAGAGATGCGTTTCCAGGAAAGCTAAATCCTCTGGAGAACACTGGTTTTTCCAGTCGCCAACAATTCCTTTGCGAGGCATAACTGAATAGGCATTCTTAAAGTTGGGTTGAGTAAATGTTTCCTTTTGGGGAAGATTTAGGAAATCTAATAGTTGTTGTGTCGTTTTTTTAGGTTCGAGGGAGAGCTGGTTGTAAGTGATAATCCGGATGTTGTTTGAGGGATATTGAATCCAGTTCAGTACATGATTTTCCCAACGCTCAAGAGGGGTGGAGAAATCTCCATTTGTGGAGTAGTTGAAGCGAAGGAAGTCAGGTAAAGGACTACGGATAAACTCAGAAAAGCTAGAAGGAAATCCACAGGAAATTTCTGGATTGTGCTTTTGAGCCCAGGTTAAATAGCCATCCTTTAAAAAGTGAAAGTAAGAGGTTAGAACATCACGATGATCACGGAAAATGTATACTATCTTTCCTGGAGGATATTTCCGCTCAAAGAGACTGCGATCGCAGTGGCTTTTCAAAATATAGTGATTCTTGGGATTTAGAGATTTAAATTTTTTGTGGATATGATTAAACTGGTTTTCAGTTTCTTCAAAAGGACCAAACCATTCGCCAACTGATTGGTATTTGAGATCTGTAACTGTATTCAGCTGAATACAGTTAATCAGAAAGTGAGTGCCTGATCGCTCATGAGAGATGACATAAAAGAATTGTGGAAAACCTTTTAGCTTTTGAAGCCAGCGCATGCGGATTCCTAGGATTTTTGACTCTCTGATTTTTCCCGCCTCGCCATAACTTCTAACAATTGATAAATCTGCGAGTAAACCTGAAGTCAATAACAGTAATTGCACAGAAAAATAGCTGTCGAGAACCTGGAAAGCTTGATGTCTCCGTGGTACTGACTAGAGGCTCATACTTTTCGATAACCTCTAATTAGTAATGCTAGGGATGAAGATTGCCGCATATATCATCCTTTTCTCCTTTCCCATTCTTAAAGTAGGGAGCAGGAATTGTAATCTTGGTATTCATTAATGATCGTACGAGCATTAACGTGGCTCGATACCCTCTATACCTCATATCGGTGTAGCTCAAACATCCTACAACCGATAACTTTTTCCCTGGCAATCTCCCTAGACTTGATTTTCTGGAAAAAAGCCTGTTATTGCCGCAAACTCGAGTCTGAACGTGATGTCGAGCTTGATTTGGTGTGATCTGCATCACTAAATAAATGTTTTTGCCAGTGATAAAGATCACTGTCTGTAACGTGTTTGGTTCCAGGCTTTGCCAGGGCATCTTTAAGGCAACTCAACTCCAATAAGTAACTTGTTTCTGTTATGGCTACCCCAAAAGGTTCTTCTTTCGCCTAGAAACATAACTACCAAGTAGAAACCTCATGGATTTGTTGTCAGCATGTATAACTTAAGCGATCTCACATTAAGTGAAATGACCGAATGTGGGGCAACTTTGAGGAAGCTTGGAGTTGGCTCAACTAGCATGGAAGAAGTTGCTAATAAGATTGTTGATTACTTTCACGCACAGTTTCTCGATCCAGATACTGGTCAAAGTACGTTAGCGCTCGTTCGTTATTTCAAGACGCATTCTTATGGCAATCTCCCGGTTGAATTACAGCAAGTTGCCGATCAGTCGCTAGGCGATTTTCCAGTTCACCCTGAACTTAAATGCTTAACTTTGCTTGCTACAGCCGGTGATCGTCCAGAATGGAACTCGCGAGCTAGTTCCCAAGGGCATCAGGCAATTCCGTTGCTTAGTGAGCAAATGGTAGCTCAGGCTCCTATGATTTCGCAGCTTATCAAACAGCTGGGTTTGAACATTCGTGATGTGCTCGCACCTGATGCTGATCTATTGGTCGATTTGCATGAACGTACCTACAACGTTTTTCATGTTCCAGAAGCCTTAGGTAGCCCTTATATTCCAGCTCAAGACGAATTTGTGCATCCTTACGGGATTCGGTCGGTACTTGGCTTCGGCGGCATTTTGCCATCGGGTAATCTCATGGCGATTATTTTGTTCTCTAAATCACCTGTCCGACGTGAAACAGCAGAGCTGTTTCGTCCCTTGTCCCTTAACGCCAAGATGACAGTGTTGTCATTCGATCCAGGAAATATTTTTGCCTCCATGAGTTTTTGAGTGCTTTTTGTATCCAATCACTAGCTAGGCATCTATCGAAGCTGAGTCAACTGGCTTCTTTCAACTTAGTACGTATTTAGAAATCAGACGCAAGAGGCTTTTGAACAGTGGATATGTCCGAGTTGAAAAAGGGTGACAGGCCGCTAGAAAATTACACCGAAGTTGTGCAACTTAGAGCAAAGGTTTCAGCACTTGAACAATTACTTGAAGTATACGAGCAAGAAACAGTCGAAAAATCAAGTAGGTTGGAGCAAACGCTTGCTGATCTCCACAGCCATACTCAAAAACTCAGCCATGCAGAGTCAACCTTAGCAACTTTACGTTCAATGCTAAACAGTATTGGCGATGCTGTTATGGTCGTAGACCAAGCGGGAAAATTTCTATTTCTGAATCCCTCCGCAGAGAGTTTGCTAGGGATTAGTAACGCCAATTCCTCTTTACAGAATTGGGCCCAAGGTTGGGATGTTTATCTTCCCGATCAAACAACCCTTCATTCCCTCGAGACATTTCCTGTATTGCGAGCAATTCAGGGAGAAGATATTGATGCCATGGAGGTTTATGTTTGTTCTTCTCAATGTGCGGAAGGAAACTGGTTTAGCGTTACAGCACAACCGCTACGTAATCAGGAAGATGTGGTTCAAGGGGGCATTGCAGTGTTCCATAACATCACTCATCGCAAGCGAGTCGAACTTGCCTTGCGCGAGTCAGAAACTCACTCAAGGGAACAAGCACAGCAGTTGCAGCAAGCCTTTTACGACTTGCAGCATGTCCAGACTCAGCTTGTGCAAACGGAAAAAATGTCTAGTCTTGGGCAGTTGGTTGCAGGTATTGCTCACGAAATCAATAACCCTGTCAACTTTGTCTATGGCAACTTAAAACCTGCGCGTAACTATTTGCATGACTTAATAAATCTGATCGGGCTTTATCAAAGCTGCTACCCCACACCCCATCCATTAATTCAGGAAGAAATGGAAGAAATGGATCTGGACTTTGTCGTGGAAGACCTGCCAAAGCTTCTTGATTCTATGAAAGTAGGGGCAGAGCGGATTCAGGGCATTGTGTCTTCGTTACGGAATTTCTGCCGTATGGACGAAGCTGAGATGAAATTGGTTAATATTCATGACGGGCTCGAAAGCACGTTGATGATTTTACGAAATCGCCTCAAAGCAAAGCCTGAAAGTGTTGAGATTGAGGTCATCCGGCAATACGGTGATTTGCCCTTAGTGGAATGCTACACCGGTCAGCTGAATCAGGTCTTCATGAATATTCTGAGTAATGCGATTGATGCCCTCGAAGAAGCTCGTAATAGACGGACTCCTCAAGATGAGTCTCCTTGCATCACAATTCAGACTAAAGTCATTTGTAATCGCCAAATAGATATTTATATTCGCGATAATGGTCCTGGTGTTCCTGAAGCAGCGCGAACCAAACTATTTGCTCCTTTCTTTACGACCAAGCCTCTGGGAAAGGGCACTGGCATGGGGTTGTCTATTAGCCACCAAATCGTGACAGAGAAGCATCAGGGTCATTTGATGTGTGAGTCTGAAGTTGGCAAGGGCACTACATTTATCATCACAATTCCTGCAAAGCATACACAAGCTTAGCCTCAGGAACTGATGCGATATGTCGCGATCGCTTGTCTGCTATCCTCCTCTGGCCTTAGAGGTGTTCTCGAAATGAATAACCCGCTTAGGTCTCGTGTATTTTGCTTCGTTCAACCGCCTACAAAGCGACCTTTTCGGGAAATTTCTTTTGCCGAGATCCCCTTCGCCCACTGGGTTGCAGTGAGCGTTATCCCTCTCAAGCGATAGCTTCCTCATCCTCATCGGGGACAAGTATGGCATCCGACTGCTGGGCTTTCTCCTCATCCGGTTTGGCTAATTGAGTGACATAAATCTCGACATCGCGCTGAATCACCTCTTCAACTTGGTCGGCAAAGTTCCCAAAGGCAGCTTTGTGCGTTGAGAACTTGGCATAGGGGCCACTCAGTTGAGAAAACTGCCAACCTTGAGTCTTGAGTGACTCCACCGTGCGGCGATAGTGATTCCACCGTTCTCCGTAGTGAAAGAATTCTTCAACAGCTGCACTCGCAGCAACAATTGCACTCAAGCTAATAGTGAGCCACTGCCGAGTTCTCTCAGCGTATTCCTTTTCACCAACATCCAGACCCACTAGCACCGGCACGATTACCCCCAAGATGATGGCGGTAAGTCTCAGTTGGTAGTGGCGATCGCGGCAGACAGTTGCTTTCTTCTCCATCCAAAGCACTTGATCGAGCCAGCGAGACCGAAGGAAATGTCTTTGTGTATCTTTGAGCTCTAGCTGTTCGAAGAGCTTACCAAAATCCTGCTTGAGAAATTCGCGATAGGGGTCCTTTTTCGCCATGAGTATGCCTGATTGGTTGTTTGTTGGTGGTGGTTTGTGGTTCGTCGGGGCGAGACATTGGGTGGATAACTATTGTGTCAATCATGAATTTTTTACCCCAATGCCTTGCTCGTGCCAATTGATGGTGATGGATGTTTAATCAATATCCAACTAGCCAAACGAACGTTTTCCCAAACTTTGACCAGCCAGCCAACCTGTTGTCCAGGCGCTTTGAAAATTAAATCCGCCTGTGACGCCATCAATATTCAGTACTTCACCGGCAAAAAAGAGGTTTGGACAGCATCGACTCTCCATTGTCTTAAAATCCACCTCTGCAAGTTTAACGCCACCACAGGTGACGAACTCTTCTTTAAATATTCCTTTGCCTTGGACAGAATAGGTTCCTCGATTGATGTATTCAACCAGTTTGTTCAGAGCTTTCTTGGGCAAATTTGCCCAGGTGAGTGTTTCGTCTAAGTTGACTTGCTGAATCCAGTAGCGCCAGAGTCGTTTCGGGAAGTCTACAGGACAGTGGTTGGCGATCGCACGTTTGGGTATCCGTTGTCTGGCATCTTGCAATGTTTGGCGCAACTGTTCAGGATTGACTGAAGGTAGCCAGTTTACCTGCAGCTTGCCTTGGTAGTGAGCATCGTGCAAGATGCGGGCTCCCCAGGCCGATAGCTTGAGCACCGCTGGCCCGCTAAATCCCCAATGAGTAATAAGCAAGGGACCTTTTTGAGTCAAAGGTTTAGCGTTAGGGACGATAAGTTTCACCTCGACAGGATCAGCAGCAATACCGGCCAATGCTTGCAGGGCCTTGTCTGGGATATTGAATGTGAAAAGAGAAGGTACTGGAGGCTCGATAGTATGCCCTAAGTTAGCGGCTAGCCGATGGCCTTGGGGACTACTGCCAGTGGCAATTAAAAGACGTTCACAGTGCAATACTTCTTGTGAACGCAGCACTACGGCAAAGCCGTTCTCTTGGCGATTGACAGTTTTAACCGCAGCCTTTAAGCGTAATGTCACCCCCGTCCGTCGGGTTTCTCTCATCAAACAATTCACCACGGTACTAGAGTCATCCGTGATGGGAAACATGCGACCATCTGCTTCTGTTTTCAGGCGCACTCCTCGTCGTTTGTACCAGGCAACTGTATCTTGGGGCTGGAATCGGGAAAAAGCGCCTCTCAAGACTTTCTCCCCGCGAGGATAATGCTGCACTAGTAAGGCTGGGTCAAAACAATGGTGGGTGACATTGCAGCGTCCCCCACCTGAAATCCGCACCTTGGTCAATGGCTCTGCAGCCGCTTCTAGCAAAGTCACCTGGGCAGTTGGGGCTTCTTCGGCGCAAGCGATCGCACCAAAGAAGCCTGCGGCTCCACCGCCAATCACGATGACTCTTATGGGGGTTGTCATAATTCGCTGTGAAACACCTTTGCCAGCCAGTTGCATAACAGTAAGCCTTATCATGGCACGTTTACGGAAGCGGCATGCTGGATTACCAACGGTGCTGAGAATTGCGATAAAACGCCTTCTCAATTGCAGAATCAACCCATCGTGAATTGTGTCATTCTGTTAAGAGATTATTTTGTGATGGATGCAATTCATGACTATGCTCCGACGCTGGATGATTATCCTGCTGTGCCTTGTCAGTTTCCTTGCAGGTATTAGCGACCCAGCCTATGCTGCTGCCGAAAGTTCGCTGGCTCAAGCCACCTTTGCTGGGGGATGTTTTTGGTGTATGGAAAAACCATTTGATGAGTTGCCAGGGGTGATTGACACAACCTCGGGATATGCTGGCGGAACAGTAGAAAATCCCAGCTATTACGAAGTTTCAGCCGGTGGTACGGGGCACGTAGAGGCGGTACAGGTGACATACGACCCGAGCCAAGTCAGTTATGAAATGTTGCTAGACGTGTTTTGGCACAATATCGATCCGTTAGATGGGAAGGGACAGTTTTGCGATCAGGGTAGCCAGTACCGCGCGGCAATTTTTTATGCGGATGATGCCCAGCAGCAAGCTGCACAGGCATCAAAAGAATTATTGGCGGTATCTGGCAAACTCAAGGGTGCGATCGCAACCGCGATTCAACCTGCTTCGACGTTCTATCCTGCCGAGGATTACCATCAGAACTACTACCAAACCCACCCGGTTCGTTACAAGGTATATCGCTTTGGCTGTGGGCGTGATCAGCGGCTCGCCAAGCTTTGGGGTAAAGGTTTTGCGGAATAAGAACACCGATGAGACGGATTTAGCTGTCGGCTTGATGGCATAGGGGCAGCCTAAGGCAGCCTAAGGTCGCGGCTCCTATGCTTTTGCTCTACCTTCGCGATAGGGGGATTCGGTTCACCTTAGTTGCCAATCCTAATCGCTGCAACAGCTTAATTGTCTGCCAGGTGACATCAATTTCCCACCAGCGCCAGCCCGTTTGGGCTGAGCGAGGATAAGTATGGTGATTGTTGTGCCAGCCTTCGCCGTAGGTTAAGAGTGAGACCCACCACAAATTGCGGGCATTGTCATCGGCGTCAAATGAGCGATAGCCCCAACGATGAGTGGCGGAGTTGACCAACCAGGTTGAGTGCCACAACAGCACTGCGCGCACAAAAATACCGTAGACGACAAAAGACCAACCACCTAACCAATATAGCAATATTGCCAGTGGTACTTGCAAAAGCAGAAAGTTGCGATCAAGCCAGCGGTAGAAGGGCTGACGCACGAGGTCAGGTGCATGTTTGCCATACTCTGTATTGTCGAAGGCGATCGCCTTTAGATGCAGAATCCACAGCATATGACTCCACCAAAATCCCCGCTTGGCAGAATATGGATCTTGCTCGACATCTTCAGTAAAAGCATGATGTCGTCGATGGCCACCCACCCAAAAAATCGGGCCTCCTTCAATTGCCAGTGCCCCAAGTGTGGCGACACTATATTCCAACCACTGCGGGACTTGAAAGCTGCGGTGACTCAATAAACGGTGGTACCCCAAGCAGATACCCACGCCACCAAATAACCAATGCAAAAGAATCGCTATACCTAAAGCTGACCACGAGAAGAACCAAGGAGCTAGCAATGCTAGCCCATGAAATAGCGTAAAGAAGCCTATAGTCACCCAGTCCAATGGTGGGGGTGTCGGCCTTACTTTGAAATTTGGGCGCTGCTTTGGGGCCCCGCTCAGGTTTGCAGTCATAAATTCCTCACAAGTACAGAGTGGCAATAGTCAGCCCCTAAGAGGCGATGGAACCTGTTAGACTGTGACTACTCTTCTTGCAAGCGTCACTTGCAATTGAACTCAGGCTAGCAACTTTCTGTTTTTATTGCAACCAAAACTTGCATTTTCTATGGCAACTCTTTCTACCCGTCAGCGACTGACTCAAGCAGCCCTTGAACTGTTTCTCTCTCAAGGTGTGGGGCATACGACCACACGCCAAATTGCAGATCGGGCAGGCGTTAATGAAGTGACTCTATTTCGTAACTTTGGCAACAAATATGGGTTGCTACTGGCGATGCTGCAAGATACCCCTACTGTTTTAGCTGAGCCAGCTCCATTGCTCCCGAGTCAGGCTTCCGAAGCTTTGCGCACATATGCAAGTGATTGCTTGCATGCCCTTGAGCAAGTTGCTAGCTTTATTCGGTCCATTATTGGTGAAGCCGATCAGTACCCGCTAGAGCATCGCCAGGCACTGCGACAGCGTTTAGGGGAAGTCAAGCAGGATATGGCTGGTCATTTAGAGCAGTTGCTGGGAGAAGAGGCAACCCGCTTGCCGACAGAGGAATTGACGAGTTTCTTAGGGGCCGTGCTAGTCGGGTATGTTGTGGTCGAAGATACGAGTGGGGCTGTCTTGTGGCCCAACCGTGAAGATTTCTTAGATAC
The DNA here is from genome assembly GCA_039818605.1 of Cyanobacteria bacterium J06639_14. GTDB lineage: Bacteria > Cyanobacteriota > Cyanobacteriia > Phormidesmidales > Phormidesmidaceae > SIO1E4. The sequence goes on from JBCBTQ010000008.1 coordinate 15,320, forward strand.
TGTGGTTCAAGTACTTTTATTAGAAGGGAAATCCCCCAACGACGATTGCTCGCCCGCTAAATCTATTTTTGTTCCTAGTGATATCGAACCTTCCCAGGTCGCCAATGATTTCATTGTTGATCTGCCATTAGACTGGGTACACTCAATGCTCCAGAATGCTCGAACGCTGGGAATGCAGGATTACGCGATGGCTCTCGTTATGTTTGGAGCTGGATTACTACCAGAAGAAGTTGCCCGATTAGAGCGATCGCACCAAACTTGCGATAAAACTCAGCATGTTTTGCGTGTAACAATCCCGACGGGTTCCCGCCAAGTTCCTGTCAATCAATGGATTTTAGGGAAGCGCTATGGTTCTTACACCAACAATCCGCTCACTAAATGGATCAAAAGCCGGAAAGATGATGTGGCGGCTCTGTTTATCACCGAAACAAACCTCCCTATGACTGTATCGGATATCCAACAACGCTGGAATTTGTGGTGGCAAGGTCTGGATGTTGGAGGAATGCAGCTTCTGCCTATTCAGGCCAGGCAAACTTGGTGTGTAGAGATGCTGATGCGCGGCATCAGTCTCGAAAATCTGAGTATCCTAACCGGATGTGACGTTGCGGATTTGCAGCTTTATGCTCAACGAGCCCGCGAAAAAGCCGCGATCGCGGCGGCCACTCAGCTTGACCGGAAAGTTGCGTCTACTAGTGAGTGAGACGATGACAGGGGTAGTGAATAGCGCTCACTTGCTGGGCGTCCTCTTGAGATGGCTTGGGCTGAGGAGCCAGGGAGTTATACTCTCTGGCGTTAGTGTGGGAAAGCTGAAATTCTTTGGGTAGAAAATCAGCTCAACTCCATCCCCCCTTCAACTCCATCACGATCCCAAATAGTCGGAAATCGTGGGTGATTTTGTCGGTGGCTTCTGTATACCTCTTGTATCTGGCAGTCGCGCTATGTTGTAACAGAAAGAGCGCGATCGCAATTGCCCAAACCTTATCTGTAAATGTTGCCCATGAGTGATCTACTACATGTGATGTCCGCAACGCTTGAAGCTGCGACCTTCAACTGGCGCTGGATGGCCTGGAATACCTGGCTAGCGCTAATCCCCCTGGCATTAGCTGGCTGTTTATTTCGGGGGAACCCTCGTCGTACACTGCTGTGGTGGCTGGGATTGGCTGTCTTTGTCGCTTTTTTACCCAATGCTCCCTACGTACTCACAGATATCATCCACCTGGTAAATGATATTCGTTATGGCTATTCCATTTGGCTGATTACGCTGGTGCTCGTCCCTCAGTATTTGCTGTTTATGCTGATTGGCTTTGAAGCTTATGTAGTGTCTGTGTTGGCCTTAAGTCGATATCTACAGCGACAAGCGGTCCGTTATCACGGTTTCGTAGAGGTATTAATTCATGCGCTTACCGCTGTGGGCATCTATCTAGGGCGGTTCCGTCGCTTCAATAGTTGGGATATCGTGACACAACCTGACTTACTGATGAGCACGACACTGCATCACCTTTGGCAGGATCGACCGTTGCTAATCATGGCGATCACCTTTGTGGTACTTACTGTTCTCTACTGGCTATTTAAGCATCTCACTTTGGCCTTAGCCTGGTACTGGCCCCGCCGCCGTCAGCTAAGTCCGTAGATCTGACCCTGGATAGTGCTAGGGCACTTTAAAGCGCGATGAAATGCGCCGTTGTGGGTATTTCTGAATCGAGGCACGATGGGGCCAAGTCTCATGTCAGCAAAAGACTTGGCCTAGTCAATTCGCAATTCATCAAACTAGAAATTGCTATCGCCAGAGAAATCGAACAATCCTGAGAGCCGCATCCCGGTATACTGACCAGGGAGATTAGGAGTAAAGAAGACCTTGGGCGTAGACTTACGCAGCTACGTATACGTTGACAGTTTGCAGCCTCAACATGCCGCTTACATGGGAACCGTCTCGGTTGGTTTTTTGCCGCTGCCCGGCGATACTTCCCTGTGGATTGAGATTTCTCCTGGCATCGAAATTAATCGCCTGATGGATATTGGCCTGAAGGCTGCTGTGGTTCGCCCAGCCGTTTTGATGGTTGAGCGGCTATATGGCAACTTAGAAATCCATTCCAGTAACCAGGCTGAAGTTCGGGCTGCGGGACAAGCCATGTTGGATGCTATTGGGGTTGATCGCCGCGACTGCTTACGTCCTCGGGTTATCTCTAGTCAGGTCATTCGCAACCTGGATTCGCACCATGTCCAGCTGATTAATCGCAGTCGGCGCGGCAACATGATTGTGGCTGGCCAAACGCTCTACGTGTTTGAGGTAGAGCCTGCAGCCTATGCCGCTTTAGCCGCTAACGAAGCTGAGAAAGCTGCACTGATTAATATCTTGCAAATTACGGCTGTAGGCAGTTTTGGTCGTCTGTATCTAGGTGGTGAAGAACGGGATATTTTGGCGGCTCAGCAAGCCGTGTTGTCTGTTATGGAGTCCTTACCGGGGCGCGATCGCGCCAGTGGCCGCAACGAATAAGGCAAAGCATTGGGTACCAGAGCTTGTTAACTGCTACGTTGATGACAAAGCTCTGGCCTTATCCCCAAGATCAACAAATAGTCTAGCTTTTAGCTGCAAATAGCTTGATCAAATCCTTAGAACGGCGTTGGATACGGGCAAGCGGAGAATCATTAATTTCGACGTCATAAATCCTTTGAGGATCGGCTTTGCTGAGTAATGAAGCAACGTAGCCAAAAGAAGATTGCGAAGAGAAAACAAGACTGTCACATTCTGAAAGTAGATACAGGTCTGTTAAGGCTTCCACACCGTTTTGATAGCGATTAGGGCAATTATCCCAATTTTGGTGCATGCGCTCCCCCTGTGGAGGAAACCATTTGTCAGCTGTCACGACCTTGGGGAACTGTTGTCTTAATTGTCCGATGACTTCTTGAGAGTCCGTTGCCAAGAAAATAGTCGTATCTTTTTTGCGATTAACTAGCGGTTTTAACTTACTAATCAGTTTTTCTAGAGGAACCCTAATGTCTGTATAACGTACATGTACACCAATAGTGTTCGCTGAAAAATTACTTGCTTTATAGCTATAGATAGAATCATGAATCGCTTGAACAAGATGAAGCTTTGATCCCAGGACTGACTTTAATATTTCTGGGATTGTCATGTTCTTAAGATATTCAAATTCGTCCTTAAAGAGAGGTCTTAGGCTTTTTATCTTATGAGTATAGGCACAAAAGACAAGCATCTCCTCTAGGTAATCGGTGCTTGAAACATCGAAAGACATTTCAGAATACCCTTTTGAGCTCAGCTCATCCCGGAGCTTTCCGAGGGACTTATCTAAGTTCCCAACCCAGAGCGTAGGAAAAACAGATTGAGTTTCGGGTATCGTAGTCACGGGATAAGCAGAAGGGCAATCAAAGTAGCTAGGAAAGGAATTTTCCGCTTCGTTCTCGGAATAGCTACTGTCTCGCCAGTCAATAATGACGTTTCGGTTGGCAATCTCACCATATAAAAGTGCTGTGCAGGCAGCCAGAATGCGGTTGCCCATTCCTGAGGTGCCTTTGCAGACAACAAACTTTTGAGAACTAGTCATTCCTAACGGACTCTCTGACACTATCTGAACGTTCATCGATATCTCTGTACCCCTACGTAGGGTACATTTCTTAAACTACCCAGATTGTCCGCATAATCAGCTAAGACTTAACGAAAGCTTTGCCATAGAGGATGTCCCGTCGCGAGTGTTGCCGAATCAGCTTCTCGGGCATCCGTTTAAGCCGGGAAACTCTGACTGGGTGAGGAGTCAGGCTGCGATGTGAGTCCTTGGCTAAGCGTTCGGCATAGGCTTGGCCGAACGCTTAGCCAAGGATGCTCAGAATTCAGTGCTCTCCTGCAGTCTGACTCCTTTACCGACCGAAATTTCTCGCCTTAAATGGATATCCTTAGTTCTACATACCAAACCCCAAATTGTGAGTTGGTATTAAGCTACTGCTTGCTCTTCAAGGGTTGGATAGTCGAGATAACCACGCTCATCTCCCCCATAAAACGTACTGGGATCTGGTTCGTTGAGTGGTGCATTGAGCTGAAAGCGTTGAGGGAGATCGGGATTTGCAATGAACAGTTTGCCATAGGAGACTAAATCGGCATTGCCGGACGCGATCGCGGCGTTCCCCTTCGTTTGATCATAGTCCCAGTTCACCATCAGGTTGCCCTGGTAGAGTGGGCGAAATTCTTGCGTAGGCACCGGTACCCCGCCATGGCGAAGATCTGCCTCGCTGGGTTCCAACAAATGTAGATAGGCTAAGTTGAACGAATTCAAAGCCTGAATCGCATAGCCAAAGGTTGCCCGAGGATCTGAATCGCTCATGTCGTTGAAAGTGCTGCTCGGAGAGAGACGTACACCCACGCGATCGCCTCCCCAAACATCCACTACGGCTTGAGTAACCTCCAGCAGTAGCCGAGCACGATTTTCCACAGAGCCCCCATAGGCATCGGTCCGCTGGTTACTGCCATCCCGCAAGAACTGATCTAGCAGGTAACCATTCGCCCCATGAACTTCGACGCCATCAAATCCGGCCTCTAGAGCATTCTTCGCTCCCTGCCGAAACTGTTCAATAATGCCGGGAATCTCATCCAGTTCTAGAGCACGAGGCGTGACAAAGGGTTGCATGCCCTCATAGGTCATGGCGTCTCCCTTGGGCGCGATCGCACTGGGCGCGATCGGTAAATTCCCCCCGTGAAATGATGGATGTGAAACCCGCCCAACGTGCCAGAGCTGTAAAAAGATCCTTCCTCCGGCCTGGTGGACGCTCTCTGTAACACGACGCCAGCCTTCTATCTGAGCCTGCGAATGAATGCCGGGAGTTCGGGGATAGCCAATGCCCAGAGGCGATACTTGAGTGGCTTCCGTAATCAGCAGCCCAGCCGATGCTCGCTGAGCATAGTAAGTAGCATGAATGTCGAATGGCACATTGCCTTCCCCAGCCCGATTACGCGTCAAGGGAGCCATTACAATACGATTCGGCAACTCATAGCGTCCGATCTGAATCGGCGCAAACAAATCCTTTGGTTCAGCCATTTTGCTGTTCTCCAAGATTGATCAAGAGACCGTCAATGTTGCGTTGGACGTGTAGAAAGGTCGTGGGTAACGGAGTCATGAAGTGAGGCGTAAGGGAGGCGATAGCGGTAGCAGGAGAATTCAAAATTGTTTCACTGGCCTTGCGTCCTGTGGCCTTGCGTCCTGACGCATGACATTTGAGGCGGAATCCTCTCAAGAGGATTCTGGCAGATGAACCAGGGAACTATTTTTTCTAGCCGTGTCACAGGAAGTCGGAACTTTCGGGCGTGTTCCGAGTTTTTGTCTAAGCACCCATATTGGGCGAAAAGTATCGGTTTTAAGCGGATGGGACAGGATTTTCCGAACACTCATCATCCCCCCATTACTCCGTTACCCTGTGTTTTCTCCACCTGCCCCTGCTGACCTAGATCTACTCCAGATATTTATCCAGGGTACGAGCCAGGGTTGTTTTGGGAACTGCACCGACGACTTGGTCGACGACCTGCCCCCCTTTGAACACGATCAGGGTCGGGATGCTACGAATGCCATATTGAGAAGCGATCGCAGCTTGTTCATCTGTGTTGATTTTGACAACCTTAATGCGCCCGGCATAGTCTTGAGCGAGCTCATCAACGACACCGGATACTAACCGACAAGGGCCACACCACGGTGCCCAGAAGTCAACCAACACGGGTAAATCACTCTGAAGCACATCGGTCTCGAAATTTGCTGTGGTAATTTCTGCAACAGCGGACATGATGAATACCTCCGCCTATTTAAGGAATGGAATTGAAGCGTGAACTACGAATGTTCAATTTTCTCGAACAATTAAACTATAGCGTTCTCCATGCGATAATGCAACTATGAGACCAATTCAACATCCAGATAAGGCTGACATCTCCTTGGAATGCGTCTTGTATGCGCTTGGTGATCCTGTGCGGCTGGAAATTGTCAAGCGCTTGGCAGCAGAGAAGGAGTTGCCCTGTGCGGCGATCAATGTATCCGTTGCTAAGTCGACACTCTCGCATCACTTCAAGATTTTGCGTGAATCAGGTGTGATTTATTGTCGCAAGCAAGGGACTCAGCATATGAACTCTCTGCGCCAGGAAGATTTGAGCGATCGCTTCCCAGGTTTACTAGAAACAATTTTGCAGGCGGCAAACGCAACCACCACTACCGTGGCTTAACGCGTGCAACAAGTTCCTTTTTTCGTCACCATAGAATTTACAGCAAGTGGGTATTAGGTGAATGAAATTTAGCGAGGGGTTGCAGGATGGCGCTGTGCTCATTGTGGGGGCAAGCCAGGGAATTGGTTTAGGGTTTGTCACACATCTATTGGCTGACGATCGCATGAATCAAATCTATGCCACTTACCGTAATGCCGAAACGGCAACAGGTTTGTTAGCCCTGCAAGATCAGCCTCACCTGGTCTGCTTACAGATGGACGCAACAGAAGAAGCTGAGATTGCCCAACAAGTCGCTCACATTCACTCTCAGAGTGGCCACCTGGATTTGGTCGTTAATTGTGTGGGAGTGCTTCACCAAGGCGATCTGCAGCCCGAGAAAAGCTTGCGCCAAATTGATGCCGTGAAGCTTCTCCAATATTTCCAGATCAACAGTATCCCAACCGCCCTATTGGCTAAACACCTGCAACCCCTGCTGAAAAAGAGTCCACAGAGTGTTTTCACGACTATCTCAGCCAAAATTGGCAGCATTGAAGATAACCGCTTAGGAGGGTGGTACGGCTATCGAGCTTCTAAAGCAGCTCTCAATATGTTTCTGAAGACGATCGCGATTGAATATAGCCGCAAAAACCCTCACACGATCGTCGTCGCCTTACATCCAGGAACAACTGATACACGTTTATCGCAGCCCTTTCAGCGTAATGTCCCACCAGAAAAGTTATTCGCGGTTGATCGAACCGTAAGCCAGCTTTTAGCAATTATCAATGGCTTGTCAGAGGACGACAATGGCAAGTTTTTCTCCTGGGATGGTAGCCCCATACCTTGGTGAGGCATCCCAATTTTGGATTTGGATTTTGGATTGAGATGGCCTGCATCGTACTGGGGGCAGCCGCAAATCTATAGCTTTCGGAAGGCGAAGGGGATTGGATGCGCGGGCGTTTTGCACGGGGAAAAGCCCAAGGTGACTGTCGTCACGGCGATCGCGGAATTATCTCACCAAGTTTTGCGGTCAACATCACGCAACTGGGAAAGCAACATCACATACCTTGCCCGGCGTTAGTCACTGATGACATCTGGGAAATCTAAGACCATAGAAAAAACTGAGCAATTGAACACCACCAAGCCAGCCAAACCGGCATTGCGCTAATACTGGGTTCTTGAGTCCCTCAAGTTTTCTCCTCAAGCAAACAGACAGCACTTTTTGCCTCTAGTAGTACTCTACTAGGGGCTTTTTATTTCTAGCGGATTCTGTGCGTGAACAAATGCGAGCTAGTGAGGCGACTACGGGTCAAGCTGGCACTTGTCAGATCACTACGGCTCAGCCGGGCAGCAGTTTCAGCGTTGAATTCCAAGTAGGTCGCGGCAGCATTCGTTTCTCCAGAAACCGCTTGATGCGGAGCAGATTTTGGCGGCGAAGCCTTTGGTGTACTCAGGGCCGGTGATGCTGACACTCCGGTAATTCCCATATCGGCAGCTGAAGCTTGGTGCTGAGAAGAATCAATACCGACGGTAGCCACAAAAACGATGACACCTATTAAGAGGGCAATTCGCACGGTTAGCCGGTGACTCAGAGCTGCCAACCAGTTTTGTGCCTCCCTTTTATGGGTGAAAGGTTCATCATGGTCGACAACCGTCATCGAACTAATCCTCGTATCGTATAAATCATCTATGGACAGGAAAGAGCCGACTCAAGGTCTGCAGAGGCTCTATACATTCCATGCAAATCAGCAAATGTTAATAAAGCTACATTAACAGACGATGTGATATTACGATCTGTAGGCTTCTATAAAATATTCTTAACATTCCTTGAAAGAATTTCCCTGGAATTGCTATAGACGCATCTGCGACAACTCATGATGCTGGAGTCACTCAATGAGTTTGGGGTAAAACTTCAGTCCATCCTTGCCTGAGTGTTGCCTTTCGCCATAAACAGGCGATCGCTCCAAACCCCAAGCATTTCAAAGTGTGGCGATAGAGGTCTCGTGGCATCGCTAGTGTTAACCCTGCGGCAAGCTGGCATCGTGACAGGAGCGGTAGGGCGTTGAGGTGTCGATCCGCGATCGCATCTCGTTATTTCATCTGGCCTGCAGGAATTGCTTGTAATGGGGGTGACTGAGGCGCTACAAGAGAAAGGCATCGTTCACGCTTTTGAGTAAGTTCCTATGAAGCTGTCGCAGCACCTTTGGCAAACTAGCGAAGATCTGGCCCAGGCATCCCTCAACCATCCCTTTGTGCAAGGCATTTATGACGGTACCTTACCCTCTGAGAAGTTTGCTTATTACGTCGGGCAAGATGCCTTTTTCTTGGAAGCCTTTGCCCGGGCTTATAGCATTGCTGCTGCCAAAGCTCCTGATTGGTCAGGATTCAATACGTTTCACGCTCTGGCAGGTGGTGTTCTCGAGGAACTGAAGCTGCATGAAGGATATGCCAAAACCTGGGGAGTTGCCCTGCAGGAGGTCCAGCCTGGAAGCGCGACTCAACGCTATACAGACTTTTTGCTGGCAACTGCTTGGAGTCAAGACGTTGGGGTTACAGCGGCGGCAATGTCTCCTTGTATGAGGTTGTATGCCTATATCGGTCAGGCACTGGCCGGTCAGGGGATTCCCACCCACCGTTATGGCGATTGGGTTCGTAACTACAGCAGCAACGACTTTGAGCCATTAGCCAAGCAGTTGGAGACGATCGTGGATCAGTACAGTTCCGATACTCCCTTAGTGCGCAATACTTTCCGCTATGCCATGCTTTGTGAGCGTGATTTCTTCAAGGCAGCGTGGGAATTTGAAGCGAAAGATGAGTAATGGTTGGGGTGCAGATTAAAGCTCGACGTCCCAAAATTCCAACAAAGCATCCACGCGGTCTACCCCTGAGAGGTCATCTTGCTGAAGATAGAGGCTACGAGCAACCTGCATTGCATTGATAGCTCGTCTTTCCAGCCCCGATCCCCACAAAGCTAAACCCAGGTTGTAGCGGGCACCGGCATTATCTGGAAAAACACTGATGATTTCCCGATAGGCTGTTACAGCTTGCAAATGGGCTCCCCGTTCTAGGTGCATGGCTCCTACAGCAGCTTGGGCGGCAATCAGGCTGGGATCTGCGGCTACTGCCCGACTATAGTATCCATAAGCCGCATCTTCATCGCCTTGTTCCTTTGCCAGTTCACCTAGAAGAAATTGAGCTTCTGCCGCATTAGGATTCAGCTCGACGGCCTGCTGGAGGTTAAAGAAGGCACCATCTTTATCGCCCAGGGCCAGCTGTGTTTCGGCTAAGCCAATGTAAGGTTGACTGCGGCTTCGATCATTGTTTAGGGCCCGCTGAAACTCATCACGAGCAGCTTCGTAATCTTCCTGTAAAAGATAAAGGGTTCCCAATGCTTCATAGGCTTGGGCATTTCCAGGCGCAATGCGCGTTAGGGTCTCATAGGTGAGTAACGCGGCATCATAGTCTTCGAGCGTAATGTAGATATTCCCTAAACCTAAATAGGCATCGGCTTCCCGAGGCGCGAATTCAGTAATTGCTTGGTAAGCAGCGATCGCCTCTGTATAGGACTCCATTTGCACATAGGCATAGGCAAGGCCGTAGCGAAAGGGCAGATTATCAGGCTCGAGAGTAATTGCCTGCTGGTAAGGAGCGATTGCCTCGGCATAGAGCGCCTGTTGCACGTAGAGATACCCGATCCCTGAGTAGAGACGGGCATTGGCCGGATCGATATTTGTTGCTTGCTGGTAAAGCGCGATCGCGCCGCTATAATCACCGGCATCGACCTTGTCTTGCCCTTCGCTGAGCAGATCATCCAGGGCTTCTTGCTCGGCATCAGAAAGTGTTGGGTTGTCACTGCTTTGGGCTAGGAGTCGGAAAGTGCTGGAGGGTTCGAAAACGTTAGTCTGAGAAGCATATGACTGGGTAACAGACCTCGGCTGGAATGCCTGTACTTGAGGCGCGTTACTACATATCAAACCACTGACCAGTAAGCCTGCGATCCATTTACCAGACACCACGAGCTATCCTCCTTGCAGCCAACTATCGTTCAACCCAACCCTCAGTAGCCGTTGATTCCAGGCAGCTAACCGCGATCGTTCTGAAATGCATCCTCTATTCTAGTCTCATAGGTTGCCCGGTTATATCAGGCTTGTATCAAGAGTGGACGAGTGAGTGAGCCGAATTCAAACCCCATCGACGGTAGGTCGTTCGCGTGGAATGGCAAATAATTGCTGGATTGCCGTGATGCGATCGCGACTGTCCTCTCCCTCGGCTGTCCACACGGTGTCGTAAAAGAAAAAGGACATCCCGGCAAATCCCATATCACGAGCAACTTGGGCTTGTTGTTGAATCAGGGACATGGGCACGGGATCGTCTTTGAGGCCCGTGAGGATGCCAACAGCGGTGGGGATGTGATGACGAGCCCGTTGAATCGCTGGGGATTGCAGGGTGTTACGAAAGCTCGTAATACTATCGCGATAAACCTGGACAATTAGCTCCTCGACATAGCCAATCTGTCGCCAGCGGGGCCAATCCTGCAAAAAGTTGTTGTAGGCAAAGTTGGCGGGGTTAGGCGATACCGATATTACCGCATCGGGGCGTCGGGCCTTGACAACCCGAAAGACGCGATCCAAAAACTGGGTGATTTTGTCAGCGCGCCAGCGCATCCATTCTGGGTCGTAGGGATTGCTGGGGGGCGATTGGCCTGCGTGCTCTTGTTGGTAAAGGCTAATGGTGTAGGCATCGTAGCCCAAAGCTACCGGTAAGCTAAAGTGGTCATCCAACTGCAGGCCATCGACTGGATAGTTATCCATCAGCTCAGCAATGAGATCGAGGGTAAATTGCTGGACTTCGGGATGAAAGGGATTGAGCCAAACGCGGGTGTGTCGCCCTTCTTGATAGAGACTTGCTTCGGGGAGCGCGCCTTGTTTTTGCGTCAGCCATTCGGGATGGCGTTGGGCCAAAGGTGAGTTGGCTGGGGCCATGAAGCCAAACTCAAACCAGGGAATAACACTGAGATCAAGCTCATGGGCTAAGTCCACTATTTCCAGCAACATATCGCGATCGCCCTGAGCCTCTTCCAAGCGATCGTTCCGCCCCTCATCTTCCAGGTCAGGATAAAGGCCCTGTTTGTAGCCGGTTGCCTGTTGGCATATCAGGCTGGGATAGAGCGTGTAACCCCAACTCCAAACGGCTGGATAAAGGGTATTGAAATGGCTGTCGGCCAACTGGTGTAGAGTGCTTTCTACAGCTTCGGTAGAAAAGAGTACCTGACTATCGACATTGGTGAGCCATACCCCACGCAGTTCTGAATAGACGTCGCTGTTAGCATTAACAGTCACTGTCCCAACGAATCCCTGTCCGATCGATACCAGCAGGGTTGCCAACAAAGCGAGTCCAAGATACTGAAATCTAACCCGAAGCCGTCTCATACTTTTACTTAGAACATCCGTTTTGAAACTTCATCAAAATTACTTGCTATTCCGGAGAGTGTGGGTGGCGTTACGATGAGACCTGACAGAATTGTGGAAGTTTTTTGAGCCTACCTAATAAAGCCAGTTCCCACAGCCAGAGTATTCTCAGTGCAGGCAGCGTATATGCCCTCTTGGCTTACGGTTCTTGGGGACTATTCCCGATTTACTGGAAGTTTTTCGAGTTGAGTTCGCCCATTGAAGTGCTCTGTCATCGCATGATCTGGTCCCTGGTGTTTTTGAGTGGGTTGCTGCTTTTGCAGCAGCGACAGACGGAGTTCCGGGCACTGCTTAAATCACGGCAGGAGGTAGGAATGCTGTTGATCTCAGCAACTTTGCTCACGGTTAATTGGGGCCTCTACATTTACGGCGTGAATACGGACCGGGTGGTTGAAACGAGTTTGGGCTACTTTATCAATCCCCTGGTAAGTGTGCTGCTGGGTTTTCTGTTTCTTAAAGAACGGCTACAGCGAGGACAGCAGATAGCCGTAGTTTTGGCCAGTATTGGGGTGGGTTATTTCGTTTGGCAACTGGGGACAATGCCGTGGATAGCGTTGGGCTTGGCATTCACGTTTGCATTTTATGGCTTGGTCCGCAAAGTGGTGGCGATCGCTCCCATGGTCGGACTCGTTGTGGAAACCCTGCTGATTACGCCAGTAGCTTTACTGCTAACCATACATTGGGGCCTGACGGGTCGTGGAACGTTTGGGACATCCCCGTTACTCACCCTCCTTTTTATTGGGGCTGGTGTGGTCACGTCTATGCCGTTACTGTGCTTTAACAACGCAGCTAAACGACTGCGGCTTTCAACTTTAGGATTTTTTCAGTACCTAGCTCCCTCGATACAGCTGATGCTGGGTTTGTTTTTGTACCATGAGCCGTTTACCCTCACCCATGCAGTTACGTTTGGCTGCATCTGGGCAGCACTGCTGCTGTACTCGATCACTTCTTTGACGGGACGACGATAGGATAAAGCCTCTGTTTAAGCTAGAAAGCTCGGGCCAAGGGGGCGGCAGGAGTTAGGAGGCAGGAAGTAGAAGTTAGGAGCCAGGAGTTAGGAGGAGCAGGAGGCAGGCGGTAAAGCTGCAGATTGTGGCATGCAAAACCGTAAATCGCAAATTGCAAATTGTTCGGACTACTGCCAAATCTTTAGCGTTCCATCTCTACTACTGCTGACAAGTGTGTATCCCGTTTCAGAGAACTCTACCGATAGTATCCAATCAGAGTGGTCGGTGAGCGTTTGCCGGAGTTCACCCGTGCTCAAGTCCCACAGTTTGATGGTTTGGTCAAGGCTGCCGCTGGCCAGGGTTTGACCACCAGCGTCAATGGCAATTGAGGCTATGCGGTCAGTATGTCCTGTCAGGGTGGTTCGGAGTTCTCCGGAGGGTAAATCCCAGAGCTTGATGGTGTTGTCCCAGCCACCGCTGGCCAGGGTGCGACCATCGGGACTCAGGGCGATCGCACGAACCGCTCCTTCATGGCCATTTAGCGTTTGTAGCTGCTCGGCTGTTTGTAAATTCCAGACTTTGATAACTTCATCCCCACCGGCGCTATAGAGCGTTCGACCATCGGGACTGATAATGATTGACCAAACTGGCCCCTCATGGGCCTCAAGGGAATTTTGTAAGCGCCCTGTTTTTACATCCCAAATGTGAATCTGGCCATCATAACTACCGCTGACCAGGGTTCTTTCATCCGGGCTGATGGCAACGGTCCAGATAGGCTCTTCAGGTTCCGATAAGGTCTGCAACAATTCGCCCGTGGAGAACTCCCAAATTTTGACGGTGGCATCACCGCTGGCACTGACGAGGAGTGTCTCAGAAGGCGATAGCGCTAAGTCTCTGACAATATCTGTGTGCTCGAAAAGGACCTGGGTAATTTGCTTGGTATCAAGATTCCACAAGTAAATCTCATCATTGCTGCTACTTACCAGTAATGGTTCATTAGAACTGAGAGTCGCTGTCCACAATTCCAATGATTCGGCAGGGATGGAATCGACCAACGCCAGGGAAGCGATCGCGACTGGCGTTGTTTCGGGAATATTGCTGCTTGCTTGGGGCGGTGGCTCAGTCACAGAATCTTGCGCGGTTTGCTCAGAAATAGCGCGCCATCCATACACACCTGTCAGCACTAACAGCACGGCTGGAATCCCGAGTCCCAACCAGAGCCATAGCGTTTCCCGCCGGGAAATATGAGTTGGGGCTGGGGTGGGCTTCTCTCGTTCCTGTGGGGTATCCGGTGAAGGTTCTGACGCGGATGCTCCCGATTGGGGGAGTTGGGCAATGGGCGATCGGCCGGTCAAGCGTAGCGGCGGCAAAGTCGCATCTCGATCTATTTTTTGGGGACGCTCGGCAATATTAGCGACCTGAAATAAACGCGTAAACTCGCCGGGTTGAAATTCACGCATCGGAGGACAGCGCCTCTTGTCACCGTACCTGAGATATACGTACTGACACTGAATGCCGATGAGTTGAGTCATGGGATTAAGCTGCCAACCTTCCAAACAAGCTCCTGTCAGCCAGGCTTTGGAAAAGTCAGTCTTAAATGCTTGGACATCAACCAGCACAGCGTCTTGTAAATTTGAACTGCTTAGGTTCGCTTCACTCAAGATTGCGCCGGTTAAATCCGCCCCTTGAAGTTTAGCCTCACCCAAATAAGCGCCTTTGAGATTTGCCCCTTGTAATTGGGCACCTCGCAAATCGGCCCCAATCAGACAAGCTCCCCGTAAATCGGCCCCAGTTAAGGTTGCTTTGCAAAAATTGCCTTGAAAGAGATAAGCGTTATGCAAGGCTGCGTGACTGAGGTCAGGTTTAGCCTTGGGGTGCTCCTCCCGCCAGTCATTCCACTGATCTATGCCTTGACTGATGATTTCGAGATAGTCCATCGAGACACCAAACTATTGGCCCGTATTTTGAGAAATTAGGCCCGCTAGCATTGTCAGCTAGCCATACTCCCTAATTGTACTCAGACCTAATTAGCACCCGTCCACCAAGTCTTCATCAGGCTGCCCTCTAAAACCTTGTTTGCTAACATTTGATACTCAGGTGCAAGTTTGTGCTTCCAGGCATCGGCGATAGAGCTTGAAGATGTTTCTAATTTTCCCCATACAGAAGTGCCCAAACTCTGACTAATAATATTTTCCACATCAGAGGTCCACGAGAGTTGGCACAAGTCGTACATTTTACGCGCGTAGTGAAGCGGTGCTTGGGTTAAGTCTTCATAGACAATGGGTAAATAGTTCGGAGCCTGTTGTCCGGCTAGATAGATCATCTCATTGTTATATCGCCAAACCCAAGCAACCGCTTCGATTAGCGCCATTGCTTCGATATCGCCAAACTTTTCTCCCCATTCAGGAGATAGCTGTGCCGCTATTTGCAAAATCCGTTGATGGAGATGCAACTCACCTGCTTGCTCCGCTGGTGATAAGTGGGAGAAAAATCGCTTAATTCCAGAATTGAGTTGCCCCCCTGGATGGCGCGTAATGTGGATGATAGGTACGTGGGGACGATGTTGAAAAAGCCATTCCGCAGCCCATGCCCTCAGGTCATTGACTTTGAGAACAGCGAGGGCCTCTTGCAGACGCGCTTGATGGCCCATCCAAGGAGGCATTAGCCACTCTCCCCTTTGCAATGCAGGGACGAAAGGTCGAAGTTTTTGTTGCACCTTGGGGCGAACTGGTAAGTACGCAATTCCTGTCTTTTGTGCCCAGACGTGAATGTGATCCTTGGGATGAGTAATTTGCAAATCCCGTTCACCCATCCGCATTGCCGTCCAGGTAACAAACTCATCCCACTTTGCTGCCATCACCTTAGTCGTACTGCCTTCTAACGGCGGCATCGGTAGTTGGTGGTAAGGTGATGTTTTGATTTCCTGGGGCTCATTACGACAGTGGGTTAAGCGACTGGCATCTAACATGGTTAACAACCAATTGGTGCCAGAACGGCCATTGCCAATAATCAGCGCATAACGCCCCAGGGCAGTACTCATCACAACTCATCCTGAATGCGGTATCAACATTAAGGCGGGAAATAGGGGGGGAAAGAATCAAGAGCCAGGAATTAGGTGTAAAGCGATGGCTTGCTTGCCGAATTCCGTAGGGCTATGTCCTTCCCGCAGGGTATTCCGAACTCCGAATTCCGAATTCCGAATTCCGAATTCCATTTCCCCCTTCCAATCCTAGTAGTATGTTCCCACCTTACGATGATGTACTGCTGTCATGCCATCAGGATTGGAGACTTTGCCTCCTTGAACCCTAGAGTAGACAATCCAGTGGTCGCTGACTTCCATCCGACTGACTACGGTGCATTCGAGATAGGCTAAGGCATCTGCCAGAATAGGGGAGCCATTTTCAGCCGGACGGGTGCGAATGCCTGCAAAGCGATCGCCCCCCGGTGGAAACCGCTTCAGGAAGTGCTTCATGAGAGTCGCGTAGTTCCCCTCTTCCAGAATATTCAGCACAAACTTGTCCCCGACCTGCATCAGGGACTCAATAGCACGGTCTTTGGCCACAGCGACCGTGAAGCCCAAGGGTTGGAAGCTGGCCTGAGATACCCAGGACGCTAGCATGGCGCTGGTTACCTCACTTTTCTTCGCTGTAATGATGTAAAGACCGCTGCTGATGCGTCCCAAGGCCTTCTCCATCTCAGCACTCAAGGATTTCAGCTTCTTGAGTTTTTTCGCCTGCCCTAGGAGTTGGCCGAGGTCGGTGCCAGTTTCTTCACACAACTGATAGGTAGTTTCGCTGGGAGTATCCTTGATCCGAATTGGGGCAAAGGCAGTCTGCAATTCAAGGTCTTGGAAGCGGGTTAGGAGCGTGTCGATCGGTTCATCGTCCCCGCCGTAGGATTCAAACAGGCCGACCGTTTGTTTATCTTTCACTGCCGCCAAGATAGTGCCCAAGGCTGCCTGAGCGACCTTCGCGCCAGAAGCTGGAGGCATACCAATAATGAGTCCTTTGGCTCGACCCACCAATTCATTCACCTCTTGGGGATCGGCCAATCGCAGATCCATCATTTCGACCGCTACCCCCGTTTTGGTGATGCCGCGGGCCAGTGCTTGTGAAATGCGATCGCTGTAGCCATAGTCAGACATGTAGAATACTGCGACCAGTGTTTCAGCCCGACTCTTTTCCTGGCTCCAGCGGCGATAGCGTTCGGTAAGCTCGTTCAGATTGTGAAAGAGCAAAGGACCATGGCCCGTCGCGATTGTGGTGATTTCTGGCAGAGCGTCCATCCGCTTCATGGCCGAAAGCACTGAGCGGGCATTGGGAGCCATCAGGCATTCATAGTAGAAACGGAAGTCAGGAGCGATGGCGTTCAAATCTTCGTCGTAAACGGCGGCACTACAGTAATGCATACCAAAGGCATCACAGGTGAATAGCACCTGGCTCTGATGGTCGTAAGTGAAGATCGTATCCGGCCAGTGCAAGTTAGGAGCATTTACAAACTCCAGGACATGACCATTGCCCAAATCCAGGGTGTCGCCATTTTTTACTTGTAGTCGCTCAAAGGGCTGATGTACCAAGTCATCCAGAAACGCCAGGGCTACCTTTGCACCGACGACGATTGCCTGTGGGGCCAATTCCAGGACATCTCGCACTAAGCCACTGTGATCGGGTTCTGTATGGCTAATGACGATGTAGTCAATCTCAGTGGGGTCAATCTGGCCTTTGAGTGTATCTAAATAGAGCTGTCGAAACTTGGCGTGGGAGGTATCGACCAGTGCCGTCTTTTCGCCCCTGATGATGAAAGAGTTGTAGGTAGTGCCATTCTGCAAACCAAACTCAATATCAAAGCGATCGCGATCCCAATCGAGGGAACGAATGGTAGTGGTATCGGCGGCTATTTGCTCTACCTGGATAGTGAGACGCTTTTGAACGTTGGGTGCGGCTACGACCATCGAGCCCTCCTTAATGTCTGAGAGACTTTAGCAACTGCAATGTTTCTTAACTCTTCCCATTGTGCCTTATTCAGGCGCGAGAGAAAAGTTACGATCGCTTATCGGTCTTTTCAGTTTTGTTATAGCGCTCTCTATGGACCCCGATCATTTTCCTTTAGAACCGACTGCCGATGGTAGCTACACCTTTTATTCCGAAACCTTTGGTGAGTGGTTTCATAGTCGTGGTGGAGCCTATGAAGAAGCTCGTACGACCTACGTGCAAGCCACCCAACTGATCGAACGGGCTCGTCAACAGGACACCATCACCGTGCTCGATATTTGTTACGGGCTGGGCTATAACACGGCTGCCGCCTTAGAGGGCATCTGGTCCGTCAGAGAAAACGCCACGATTCAGGTTGTGGGGTTGGAATTGGATGCATCGGTGCCTCAAGCTGCGATCACGCAAGGACTTCTGGATGACTGGCCTGTGACAGTCCAAGCAGCCTTAAAACAGTTAGCCCAGACAAGGAAAATTCGGGGATCGCTGCACGCTGATCTGTTGATCGGTGATGCCCGAGAGCATGTTCAGCAACTGGTCAAAGCAGACTTTCAGGCTGACGTCATTTTTCTCGATCCCTTTTCCCCTCCTCGCTGCCCACAGCTTTGGACCGTTGAGTTTCTCGGTCTGACTGCCCAGTGTTTGCATCCTCAAGGCATTCTGGCGACCTATTCCTGCGCTGCTGCTGTCCGCACTGCTCTGAAATTAGCGGGCCTGCATATCGGTTCTATTCAGGCTGTGGGACGTCGATGGCCAGGAACCATTGCTACCCGCACCCAGCGTGTGCTTCCTCCTCTCTCAGCGCAAGAACAAGAGCATCTCGAAACCCGTGCGGCGGTCCCTTATCGCGATCCCGCACTCCAAGATACCGCTGCCATCATTCGCCAGCGTCGCACGCAAGAGCAAGCCATCTCGCCGCTGCAACCAACGGGAGCTTGGCGAAGAAAGTGGTTAACTTAATCCTGAATATTGCTTCAGAGTTTCTGCATACAACCGGAGATCCCAGTGATTCTTGGTGTTGAATTCCTCAACGAATTCTTGACTGGGTTGGTGCTTGGGGTGGAGCATGCCTAAAAAGATTGCTTGGTATCGTTTACGCTGTATGAGATGAGCAATATGGCGAGGCGAAAACCAGGCGGGTGAAGGATTGGCGTGCATATGAGTAAACTGCCAGCCGAGACATTGGCGCAGTGCCTCAAATCCGTTTTCCAGAATTAGACAGCAGTCGAATTTTTGTAAGGCTTGTATAGCCTGATTGAATTGTTTATCGGTTAGATCTTGAGGATCTCTGTTGTGTCTTGACAAAATTCTAGAGTAGTAATTAAACATTGCATACTCGCCTTTTTTAGAACCAGCGTAATCCTCTAGTTTTCTAGCCTTGGTCGTTCCTAAATAAAGGTCGTAGTAGAAGTTTGAGACAAATCGTTTTAAGGGATGTCGTAAACAGGTTACCAGTATCACTCTAGAGTCTGAGGCCAAAACATCTATTTTAGGAAGTTGCCATTCTGTTGAGATCAGGGTGATTCCTTGCTGCTCACATTTATCAATGAAGGCTCGTAATCGTTCTTCGGAATACTCGCCAAATTTCATGAGCTTGTCTCTTTTATTGACTGGATTACCGTTTCTGTGTTTGGGGTAAAAGGTTTCGCCATTTTTCTGAGCAAGATTGATGACAGATGTTCCGCCTGCCTTATGAAAATGCTGGAACCATATCAATCGATAGTTTTGATTAGCCACACCACAAAGCCTTGATGACGGTCAACAAAGAGGTCATAAATATAGTAAGCGTATCGCTGTACAGGTAATGGCGGTTAGCCATTCGGATTCGGTATGACTCCTGACTTCGAAATTCTTGCGTTACCGGAATTTTTCACCTGCAAGTTGATAGCCATTACCCCTATTGTCTTTGTGCTAAGACAAACCGCTCAATCCCTGCGAGATCGAGACAGGGCTGAATATTGCGATAGTCATTTGTTTGCGTTAGCAGTTCGATAACCCCTGAGGCCTGACCCATCATCAACTCAACTAACCAAATACCATTACGGTGTAGAAAGAACGGTGCTGTGTGAATGAGGTGTTGCACACACATTAAACCGTCTTGGCCGCCGTCCAAAGCGATGTGAGGTTCGTGGTTGGTGACTTCGGGTTGCAGTGTCGGCACGATCGCACTAGGGATATATGGAGGGTTGGAAACAACGCCCGCCAACTGGCCTTGCCAGGCAGTTATGGGTTTAAACCAAGGCCCCTGGAAGAATTGAATGCGATCGCTCAACCCATTCTCTCTGGCATTCTGCTTTGCGATTTCCAAAGCCTCGGCGCTAATATCGACAGCGAGAATTTCAGCTTCTGGTAAGACATCTGCTAACCCTAGCGCGATCGCCCCACTTCCAGTCCCTAAATCTACCCACGTTCCGCGTCGCAATTGGTCCGCCGCTGGACTTTGTTCCACGGCCAAGACAACTTGATCAATGATCAACTCCGTCTCAGGGCGTGGAATGAGTACCGATGGCGAGACTTGAAGGGTGAAGTTTCGCCAAGGTGTTTGCCCCACAAGATGTTGAACGGGGACGCGATCGCGCACCCGTTGTGCCCACAACTGTTCCAACTCGGCTAGCGATACCTGAGCAGCGACCCGATCTTGGTCAACCAACGTCCCTAGGCGCAAGGCTAGCCCCTTGACTTGGCAAACTCCCTGTAAAAGCCAATCAACTTCAGTGGTGTTGATGTGGGTCGTCTTTGCCTGTCTAACTGCCTGCTGACGCCAACGCCATAGCTCCTGACCCGTGATTGTATGAGGGAATTGGACCATCTAGAGGGTAGAGAATAGAGGTTAGAGCCTAAAGATTAAAGGGAAGAGCGTAATAACCCTAATGGGAGTTAGCCATTCGGATTCGGTAACGCTTACACTGCCTAAATCACTCGCAACACACTCGGTACCGCTTGCGTTTCGACAAACTCACGGACTTCATCAAGAGCGGTTTGGAAGTTGCTTTCCTTGACTTCATGGGTCACCACCACGATTTCGGCAATATCGCCCCGCGTGTCAATTTGGACAACCGATTCAATACTGACATTGTGATTGCCAAAACAGAGTCCCAAATTGCCAATGACCCCTGGCTGATCCTGCATGACTAGACGCACATAAAAGCGGCTGATAATGTCCGCCATGGGACTCACCTTGCAGTAGTGCTGGTGAGTGCAGGCTAGTAATGGGTTGGGAGTTTCTGGCTGAGCTGTTGATCCCTGCGATTTCAAGGTGGCTGTAATGTTTAAGATGTCCGAGACGACCGCACTGGCAGTGGGGCCAGCTCCAGCCCCAGGACCAAAAAACATCACCTGGCCAATCGGGTCGCCCTCGACCAAGATGGCATTATAGACATCATTCACACTCGCGAGGGGATGATGCTTGGGAACCAGCGTCGGGTGGACGCGTAGCTGTAGCTGATCGAGGACTTCGTCAGAAACTGGGCAAGTGTCACGACGGGCGATCGCCAGCAACTTAATCACAAATCCCAAACGCTCAGCATACGCAATATCGGCGGCACTGACGTGGCGAATTCCCTCGCAGTAAACTTCAGACAGTTTGATGCGCCCGCCAAAAGCCAGCGATGCCAAAATTGCGATTTTATCGGCAGCGTCCAGTCCATCGACATCAGCTGTTGGATCAGCTTCGGCATAACCTAGCGTTTGAGCATCTTCCAAGATGGGGCCAAAATCGCCGCCCTCTGACTGCATGCGCGTCAGGATATAGTTTGTTGTGCCATTAACGATACCTGTGACGGCATGGATCCGGTTCACACAGAGCGCCTGTTTCAACGGCTGAATAACGGGGATCCCACCACCGACGGCTGCTTCCAACAGCACATAAACCCCAGCCTCGTTCGCCACGGTGAAAATCTCGTCGCCATAGCGGGCAATAACGGCTTTGTTAGCGGTTACAACATGTTTGCCGCAGTGAAGTGCCTTGAGGATTAGCGATCGTGCGGGTTCGAGTCCCCCGATTAATTCCACGATCACATCGATATGAGGATCGGCCACAATGGCGTCTAAATCCGTAGTCAGGCGATCCGCTGAAATCTCTACATCTCTCGGTTTATCAAGCGTTCGTACCCCTACACGATAAATCTCGATATCACCCAACAAGGGATGTCGTTCTGTTGGGTCAAGCAGAATTTTTGCTGTCCCTGTACCTACTGTGCCTAATCCCAACAGCCCTACTTTAACCGTCACGTTGCGCCTCTAGCTTCAGCCCCCCCATCCTAATACTGGTTCTGACTTACGCACATGCTGAATACAAAAAATGGAGAGGTCCAATAACCTCTCCATGCTTTTGCGTTTATATATTGTCAGCTTCGAAGTTCAAGCTTAGAACAAACGCCAGTGCTTAAGACTCGCCGCTAGCTTAGTAGGTCTCTACGTGCCAACGATGATCTTTCTTCATTTGCTTCCGGAACTCAGTCCAATCAACGCCATTTTTAGCAGCTTCGCCTGAGAGGGCTTCATCAATGCCATCTTCCATCCCTTTCAGACCACACATGTAAGTGTGGGTGTTGGGCTTCTGCATCAATTCCCAGAGTTCCGCTGCATGTTCAGCAACACGGTGCTGAATGTACATCTTGCCACCCTCAGCATTCTGCTGTTCGCGGCTGATAGCGTAAGTCAAGGTGAAATTATCAGGATATTCTGCCTGCATTTTCTCCAACTCCTCTTTATAGAGGATGTTGGCGGAGTAGGGGACGCCAAAGATCAACCAGGCTTTACCTTTGAACTGATATTCAGGGTTAGCTTGGCGCTCGGCATCCAAGAACATCCGCCATAGATAGGCGCGGAAGGGGGCGATTCCGGTCCCAGTGGCCAGCATGATGACAGTCGAATCTTCGTCATCAGGCAGTAACATTTCCTTGCCCACAGGCCCCGTTATCTTTATGTCAGCACCCGGCTCAATGTGACAAAGATAGGTAGAGCAAACTCCGTAAACGGTTTCACCCGTTTCAGGATGCTTATATTCAAGTTGGCGCACACAAAGGGAAACGGTTGTATCGTTCATGTCATCGCCATGGCGAGTCGATGCGATGGAGTATAAGCGTAGTTTGTGTGGCTTACCTTTATCGTCCGTTCCTTCAGGGATAATGCCGATACTCTGGCCTTCGACATAGTGCAAATCACCAGCAGATAAATCCATCTTGATGTGCTGCACAATCCCAGAACCTCCCTCACGAACCAGGGGTTCGTTGGAGATGACTTTACCCACAAAGGGAGCTTTCGGACGATAGGTGTTTACAGGTATATCTTTCTTAGGTTTGGGCGTCGCTTGAGTCATAGACTTACCAGTGTCTTGCTGTGCGGTCGCTGCAGGAACGGTTTGTCCATTGGTATCGCTAACCGAACGAATGCTGATTATTTTGCCGCCCATTCGAGTAATGCGCTGCATTTCCTGATTCATTCGACTGTATGGAACTGTGATAAACACGCTTCCACTCTTACGGATAGGGCTGCTTGCACCGTTGGCTTTTAGACCCTGAACTTCGTAAACGTATAAGCGACTTCCCGCTACAGAACTGGTGCTACCACCACTTACGCTTGGATTGTACATGTGCTGACTTTATGACTCGTGGAACCCATCTAAACTAGCAAGCTCACCGAACTAAAAGTTACCCCAAAGGTATCCATGGGTAGCTTTCTCTCAAGAATCGCTAGCTTTTTCTTTTAGCGTATCACTGTAACGGAAAGCTTCCCTAATTGAAAACCCACAGAGACGTGGGCTTCTTCTTAGAAATGAACCAATGGCGATCGCACGCTCCTGCTTCTCCCCTAACTTAGTCGGTTTGTTCGAAGATGGAACGTGTTTTATAGAGTGTCTTTAGATGCTGCTTTTGAACCCAGGCAGAAGTTGCAAGGTATACAGAAAGCAGAAGTTGCAACGTATACAGAAATTAGAGGATAGGGTGTGACAAGAGCACTTGGTTCAGCTAAACTCACATCGAAGTTTCACGGTTAAAGCTTGTCGAACGCTCATAAATAGCTGTAAAAGCCAAACAGCTCAGGATATTTACCCGGCTGTTGAAAGTTTCTGCGACTACCAGCGGCAGAAATCCACCCCAAGATTTCAAGGATGAAACCGCCGTTAGCGTACGGCAATTGACCCCAACTGTGTGAGATGGCTATCCATTGGTAGTCAATGTTATGTCTTATCAATACTGTTATGGCTTATACACAGTCGAGAAGCCAATAATTTGCAAGCCAATTTTTGAGTTCTATCCTGGCTAAAATATCTCACCATCTCCTGAGTATCGGGCTCAATTGCTAGCCAGCTACAAGGAAAATTTTTCCTGCTTCCAATTACTGAATATTGGATGTGCCGTTTAAGCTGGGAAACTCTGGCTGGTTAGGGAGCCAGGAGCCAAGAGCCAGGAGAACATTGGATTCTGGCTCCTGACTTTGAGATTTTTGCGTTACCGGAATTTCTTACCTTAAATTGATAGTCTGATATCGTATGAAGCCTTTTCGAAACAAGGATTAAGTCTTACTACTTGTGGATCCCGGCTCAATATCTTTACAGTTTGGGCCAGTCGCTGCATATGGGGCAAGGATGGAGTATTCATAAGCCCATGAATTATCTGCCAGCATTGAGGAGGTTAAAGGTCCGAAGTTCGCCTTAGGATAGGAAGCCAGGGATGAAGAGCCAAATCCTTACTACACTCTGGTTTCTCACTACCTTCGGCGGGGCCGATAGGAGGCCTCGATGCATCCACTGATGCTACTTCCTGGCTTAAATCACATACTGGTCCATTTAACTTCTCTGTAAGCGAAGGAAAAAAGTCATGACATTCGCGCTTGTAAGCAGTGATACCAATTTGGTAGGATTCACCATAGTTAAGAGAAGCGACTTCGGACTGCTTGTCTGAGGTTAAATGACCTTGTATCGCAAGGGATATCTCTCCTCTACGCCTCACGCAGTGAGCAGAGTTCATGGCTCATAGAGGATGGCGTTATCTTAGGGCACTGGGTTGAATGTCAGCTCATGAGCCTCTAGCTACAGGTTGCGACCTTTCTTGTTTATTGCAGTTTTTATCTATTTTCGTTTGGGGAAACTATGACAGATAAGCCGGATCGCGTGATTTTAATTGGGGTTGCTGGAGACTCTGGGTGTGGCAAGTCTACTTTTCTAAGACGCTTGGCCGACCTTTTTGGTGAAGAATTTATGACCGTCATCTGCTTGGATGACTATCATAGTCTGGATCGTAAGCAGCGTAAGGCAGCTGGGGTGACGGCCCTTAATCCCAATGCCAATAACTTTGATCTGATGGCTGAGCAGATCAAGGCCCTGAAAGAGGGG
The DNA here is from genome assembly GCA_039818605.1 of Cyanobacteria bacterium J06639_14. Taxonomy (GTDB): domain Bacteria; phylum Cyanobacteriota; class Cyanobacteriia; order Phormidesmidales; family Phormidesmidaceae; genus SIO1E4. Next base: position 40,246 of record JBCBTQ010000008.1, read on the forward strand.
CAATCCATTGATAAGCCCATTTATAACCATGAGACAGGTGAGATTGATCCGCCCGAGCGGATTGATCCGAATCGTATCATCGTGATCGAGGGGTTGCACCCCATGTACGACGAGCGGGTTCGTGACCTCTTAGATTTCAGCGTATACCTGGATATTCACGATGATGTGAAGATTGCTTGGAAGATCCAGCGTGATATGGCTGAGCGCGGTCATACCTATGAAGACGTTTTGGCTTCTATCAACGCTCGTCGCCCTGACTTCGAAGCCTACATTGATGTGCAGAAGCAATACGCTGATGTTGTTATCCAGATTCTCCCCACTCAGCTGATTCCAGATGATGAGGAGAAGAAGATTTTGCGCGTACGTCTGCTCCAGAAGGAAGGTGTTGAAGGGTTTGATCCGGTCTACTTGTTCGATGAAGGCTCCACGATTGACTGGATTCCTTGTGGCCGTAAGCTAACCTGCTCTTATCCGGGTATTCGTATGCACTACGGTCCCGATAGTTACTTTGGCAACGAAGTATCTGTGTTGGAAATTGACGGACAGTTTGAGCGCCTTGAGGAATTGATTTACATCGAGAGCCACCTCAGCAATACCTCTACTAAGTACTACGGTGAAATGACTGAGCTACTGCTGAAGCACCGTGAGTACCCAGGTTCCAAAAATGGTAGTGGGTTGTTCCAGGTGTTAGTAGGGCTGAAGATGCGCTCTACTTATGAACAGTTAACCGCGCAGGTTCCCCAAGCGGTTGCTCAATAGTCACTTCCCGATCTAGCTCATCTTTATTAGTTGCAAAGCCGATGCGTGTCAGCGCATCGGCTTTTTTGTGTCTAGCAGCAATCAGGTTCCTTCATCTTTTAAGGATGCAGCTAAAAGGGCAGCCTGGGTGCGATCGCGTAACCCCAAGCGGTGCAAAATATTCGAGACATGATTTTTGACGGTCCCCTCTGAGAGGTAAAGGGCTTGAGCAATTTCGCGATTGCTGCTTCCTTGACCAATCAGATGCAGGACTTCGCGTTCACGCGGTGTTAGCTCCTGCAGGCCTGGTGGTAACTCTGGCTTAGGTGACGGCGTCACGGTCGGCATCATCTTTTGAAAAATGCCCGGGCCAAATTGCGCATAGCCTCGGTGTACTGATCGAATGGCCTGGGCCAACTCTGCCGCTGGAGTATCTTTTAGCAAATACCCGACCGCGCCAGCCTGCACAGCTTGTTGCACCAGTTCATCCTCATCAAAGGTCGTGAGTACCAATACTTTCACATCGGGAAACCGTTGATGAATTTCGCGACTGGCTGCAACCCCATCCATGACGGGCATGCGAATATCCATTAAAACCACATCAATGGCATCAGGCGTCGTCAACAGCTTTTGCACCACATCCAGAGCTTCGCGTCCGTGGCCCGCTTCACCGACGATGTGCAGATCTTCCTCTAAGCTCAGAAGCGCGTGGAGCCCCTGGCGCAAAATTGCCTGATCATCCACCAACAGCACCCGAATCATGTTGCCTCCGAGGTAAGGGGTAGCCAGACTTGGATACGACAGCCTGCTCCCGGCTTGCTAGTCAACTGAAACTGGCCACCTTCTGCCTGGGCTCGTTCTTGCATACTGGTGATTCCAAATCCGGTCGTGTTGTGGGTGGGATCAAACCCTTGGCCATCATCTTGAACGGTGATGTGGATTTGGGTGCGAGGCTCAAATGATGGCTGAATCATGATGTTTACAGAACTGGCATTGGCATACTTGCAAATATTGGTCAGTGCCTCCTGCAGAATGCGGTAGATCGTGACCTGACGGTGAGGCGGAAGCGGGGGACAATTGTAGATAACCTGGGGGGTAATGCCACTCATCTGATAGAAATGTTGGCTGAGGGTCGCGATCGCAGCTTCTAAATCCTGTCCTTGTAAAGGTGTCTCGCGTAGAGTTGCGACTGCCTGCCGCACATCTTGGAGCGCCGTCGACCCCATTTGCTTGGCCTGGGTCAAAAGCTGTCGCGATTTTTCTGGATTTCCTTGCCACAGACGCATTGCGCCTTCTAGCTGAATATTTAAAGCGGTCAGTGAATGGCCCAACGCATCATGAATTTCGCGCGCGATGCGGCTGCGTTCTTGAGCCATGGCCAATCGCTCAATTTGAGCGGCAGAATCGCGTAGTTTCTCATTGGCCTGCCGCAGTTCTTCCCGTCGTTCCCGTTCCGAAAGCAGGGCATTGACGAGCAGCAAGACAAATACGAGCAGAATGGCAAATAGGATGAGTAGATTCAGCCGAATGCCAATCAGGTAAGGGGCTACGCGCTGCATGATAGGAGCCGGAAGCTGCGTGTCTAGCGATCGCAATCGGAGGTGGATCATGCCAAAAAAGAGCGCAAAGGCGGTCCCTGACACCAACAACCGTCCTCGCTTGCCAAACAATAAACAACTGCGAATTACCCAGAAAATGTACAGCAGCGGAAACAACCGTAGCCCAAGAAATCCAGCCCGTGATGCTAGCAAAATCAGACTAAACTGTCCCAGGACATGAGCGATGCGCAGTACAAGAGGGCCTCTGGGTAGCCAGAGACCCAAAGCCCCAAACCCCAAAATGCATGCAGTCGCCGCGATCGGAGCCGCATTCGTTCTAGGCAGTAAAGCTGGTGTTAGCTCACTGACCACTGCCAACCCCAATAAAGCCCACTCCATATACAGCAAAAATGGAAAGGGATGGTTATCAGGACGAATCGCTTGGGGAGAAGGCATTGGGTTCCGAATTTCGACCTCTTCATCCATATAACCGCAACTTGCACTTTCCGAACCATGACCAAAGTCATGGGGCCAGTGATGACCTTTTGCTCAGATTTCAGGTGGTTGGGCTCCCTATAGTGGAGTTGTTTCAGCACAGTTAAACCACATTCAGTTTGGCAACTGGCCTTTTTCCAAAAAGCAAAAACCAGGCATCTGAATATGGTCAAGGTCAATTTAATTGGAGATATCGTCATGCAACGCACTTTACTAGGGCTGGCTGGCCTCTTGACTGCAGCAACCGTATTCGTGGCTCCTTTGGCCGTCCCGTCGGCGATCGCCCAAGACTTTCCCCTGATGGAAGAGCTGGATTTAACTGAGGAGCAACGCGCTCAGGTCCAGGCCAACTTTGAAGAACGTCGGGCTGCGGTTGGCGAAATTCTAACTGAGGAACAGCAAGAACAAGCTCGGGAAGCCTTTCGTGAAGAACAAAACTTCCGTGCGGCATTGGCTGCGGTTGATGACCTTACGGAAGAACAAAAAGCGGATTTGCAGGTTGTATTCCAAGAAGCGCGCGAAGATTTCAACGAAATCTTGACTGAAGAGCAACAGGCAGAACTGCAGGCGTTGATTGAAGAGCGTCGTCAAAACCGCCCATAACACCACTCCGTTTTTGAGCTCTGATGTAATCGCAAGGCGATATTTTCGATCGCTGACGATCGCCTTGCGGTGCGATTTCTGTCCCGTTGAATTTCAAGCAAGTTTCGATGCAATCTGCTAATTCCGCCTCACACTTTACACCGCCTCACGTTGATCGATTTTTGAGTGCTCTGACATGGATGAACCAGCGCTTCAAATTGAATGTCCCACCGATTGTGACGATGGATTATCTGCGATCGCTGCCCTCGGGAACCTTTGGGAAAGCTTGGGCGGATCACCTGGAGATTCATGGTCTTCAACCATTTGCTGAAGGGTCGCGACGGCAGCAGCTCCATGATGGCATTCATGTTTTAACTGGCTACGGCACGGATCCGATTGGGGAGGTGGAGGTCCAAGCTTTCTTACTGGGGGCCAAGTTTCGTCTTGTGAATGTCATCTTGATGGCAGGGCTGTTACGGAGTATCCATCGTCAACGCCGATATCGGTCGTTAGCAATCAACTCTGCAGCGGTGCGATCGCGTCTGAATGCCGCTTACCGACGAGGTCAGACCGCTCAGGTTGATCCCGATACTTGGCGACCCGAAGACTTTTGGCATGAACCACTATCTGAGGTGCAAAAGCAGTTGGGGCTGTGAGCGACAACTGCAATGATGGATTACCCAGGGTCAGCATCAGGAGTGAGTTCCCTAGTGGATGCGGGTTCCGGGTTCCGGAAGGCTTCCCGCCTCGACACTTCGCGGCTTAAATAACACCCCCTCGTCTCTGGCCTTATACAATCAGTGAAAAGGTCTGGAAACTGAAATGCAGCCGCACGCCACGAACAATACAGAACGTCTACGACGCTGGCGATTGGTCCTGGGAGGGGGCGATGCGGATGGCATTTGTGGTCGCGACAGCGGTCAAACCGGAAGGCTCGCGCTAGGGACGGTCGATCGCGCGATCGACCAAGCGCTGGCTGCGCTCTACGGTGACAGTGATCAGCGGGGGGGTGGCTTAGGGCGATCGGCCCCGAATGTAGCCCGCTGGCTGGGGGATATTCGCAGCTATTTTCCCAGTTCCGTTGTGCGCGTTATGCAGCAAGATGCACTCGAACGTCTCAATCTCCATCAAATGCTCTTAGAGCCCGAGATGTTGGCAGCGGTGGAAGCCGATGTTCACCTGGTGGCCAACCTCATGTCTCTCAATCGGGTCATTCCCGAAAAGACGAAGGAAACGGCTCGTCTGGTTGTTCGGCAGGTTGTCGATGTACTCCTGCGCAAATTACAAAACCCGATGCAGCAGGCTGTTTTGGGCAGTCTTAACCGCAGCCAGCGCAATAACCGCCCCCGCCATACCGAAATTGACTGGAATCGGACCATCCGGGCCAATTTAAAGCACTATCAGCCCGAGTATCGCACGGTCATTCCCGAGCGACTCATCGGCTACGGTCGCAAACGCTCTGCGCTGCGTGACATTATGCTCTGTGTCGATCAAAGTGGTTCGATGGCGGCATCGGTGGTTTATGCCAGCATCTTCGCGGCGGTCCTGGCTTCCATTCCTGCGGTGAGGACACAGCTAGTTTTGTTTGACACGGCTGTGGTTGATCTGACGGCTTTACTCGAAGATCCGGTAGAGGTTTTGTTTGGCACTCAGCTCGGCGGCGGTACCGACATCAACCAAGCCTTGTCTTACTGTCAAGCCCACGTCCGTCAACCCCAAGAGACTATTCTTGTCCTCATCAGTGATCTCTATGAAGGCGGTAACAATGAGGCGATGTTGAAGCGCGTCGCGTCGCTTGTTGCTTCTGGAGTTCAGATGGTAACCCTCCTAGCACTCAGCGATGAAGGGGCTCCCTGTTTTGACCACCACAATGCGTCTGCCTTTGCTAGTTTGGGGGTTCCTGCCTTTGCCTGTACCCCGGACCAGTTTCCCGACCTGATGGCGGCAGCGATTAGCCGGACTGATATTAGGCAGTGGGCGGCGGGGCAGGCGATCGTGACGGCGCAGTAGAAGGTGGCGGGCGAGGCATTTGATTAATAATCTTTTGTCCTAATCATGAAAATTCAGGCTCCAATGCCTCGCCCGTAACTAGGGGGTGAAGGGTGGAAGGGAGCGGAGGTAGAGGGTAGAGGGTGGAGAGTAGAGGGTAAAAGGGGCGAGGCATTTGATCGATAGTCTTTTGTCCTAATCATGAAGGTTCAGGCTCAAAGGCCTGGCCCGGTGGCGGGACGATATGTTTTGGGAAGGAGCGATATGTTGTTTCGCCCATCAAGCCATTACCTCATTACTCCTCGACGGCTATATGTCGTGCTGTTTTGCAGATTTGATATCCAGTCAGGCAAATACGTGCTTCCAGAAGTCAATGATTTTGGTCCAGGCGGTGTCGGTGGCGACGGGATCGAAGCGGTAGCCGTCATCCCGCATAAAGGTATGGTTTGCTTCATAAAGCAAGGTTTGATGCTGGGTTCCGGCTTGATTCAGGGCCTGCAAAATGGTGTCTCGTCCGGCGGGCGGTACGTGGGGATCAAGGGTGCCAAAGATGGTTAGAATTTGTCCTTGGATTTCGCTGACTCGAGCGATCGTATCGGCGGTGCCGCGTCCTAGTTTGCCGCTGTGAATGCCGGTGGGATAACAGCAGGCCGCGCCTTTGACTTCGGGCTGGAGGGCTCCCCGAAAGGCCAGATGTCCGCCAATGCAGAAGCCCATGGTGCCAATTTGGTCAGGGGCTACTTGCGGGTGGCCCTGGAGCCAGTCTAGTCCGGCTCGGATATCTGCATCGTATGCGGCAATTGCGGTTCGTCGCGCATTATCATTGCCCCGTAGTCGCCCGAGATCGCTGGGTTCTATTACGGTGCCAATCGTTTCCAGGCGATGAAAAATTTCGGGGGCGGCAACTACGTAGCCGTAGCCTGCTAAGCGATCGGCTAGCAGCGTAATGGGGCGTCCTAGCTGATAGATGTCGGAGTAGAACAGAATGCCGGGGTACTGCCCTTCCGGTTCGGGACTTGTTACGTAGACCCGCATGAGGCTGTCATCAACGGTTAGTCCAATGTTTTGTCGTTTGATTTGCACGCGCCAACGCTCCTTAGCAGCCTTTAAAGATACCCATTGAGTACAGCGTAAATTAAGGCGCTGACCGTTGGCGATGGAGGCTTGATCCCCCCCAACCCCCTTGAGCAAAGCTGTCCATTAGGCACAAGTTACTGAATCTCAAGTACAGTAGCGCTCCCCTTACCAAGGGGAGGTGCCGTAGGCGGAGGGGTTCCAGCCGCTACGCTCGCGATCGCACCCCCGATATTCCCCTTTGCCAAGGGGGACAGGAGTAATTGACCGGGTGTCATGAGAGAGTTGACGTGATTTTGTCCTAACTGAAGACTCACAACCAGACCCTACAACCCCTGCAGAGCCAAGTGTTGCTGGAGTTCTGCCTAATGGATAGATTCGGGAGTTAGAGGGAGGCTGTACACGGTAGCTCAATTGGGGTGGGTAAATCGGATTGAGTATAAGCAATAGTTCGAACATGATTTTTGCAGAATAAATCTGATTGAAAGGCCCAGAGTTTTTCACCCAGTGAAGAAATAAATTCAGCATCCAGGTGTGAATCAGAACTGGATGCTGGATAAGTTTGCTTGCCGTCATTGGCTTGAGGATTGACGTCAAGACTCAGGTTGAAACTGTTCGAAGAATGCGTTGCTGCTTTGAGTGAAGAACTCTTCTCTGGGTATCTCATTACATAAGATGGCAACATTTTCTCATAAGTAATCGACACTAATGCACCATGAATAGATGATTAAACTTTCATGAGTAAAAGTGTCAGAAATGACGCATAAGATACGACTTTTACATACAGACAAGTTTCAGGTATTCATTTAATTTGTTGATAGCTGAAGCGATTCATAAAAGTATTAATCACTTTTATGAATCCAGTTTCATTATTTGATTGACAAGGAGTCCCCGATGAAAAAACTGTTGTTTAATGGCTTGGCTGCGATCGCACTGGCAACGACAACTATGACTGCGATCGTCCCTACAGTTGAAGCTGCCTTTACCACGGCTGTGGTTTCTGATTCTGGCCTACTTCAAGGAGGACGCGATCACTATTTCGAAATCACAGTTGAGGGTGATCCACTGCAGCGTGTTCGGGTTGAGTGTATTACCTTCCATGAATTGGATGGCCTGGAAATTTTGGTAAATGGAGAAGCCGTCTCCCCCGAAGTCCACTATGGCTTTGAAGAATTCACGCTCACTTTTGCTGAAGAGATTGCTGCAAGTGATGTGATTCGCATTGTCATGGAGAATTCCCGCGTGCGTGGCTCAATCAATGCGGGTATTGATGTGCCTTATCGTGTCTACGGGACTTATGCCAGTCTCAATAACAGTGAAGTTCCTCTGGGAACTGCTGTGATTAGAACACGGGGTCGTGGTGACAACTGATTAGCGTTAATCCCACAGAAATAGAGGCGTTATAGTGCCGGTATTGAGGGTATTTCTCAGCATTTTTAGTTGCTAAAATTCCTCATGCCGGCATGTACTTTAAAGTCGAAATCTTCATTTTTTTTTTGCGGGAAATTGCAGGAAATACTCAAGAAATTACATTAGAAAAGCCCCTGAAGTATTCGCTTCAGAGGCTCAAAGGTGACTCTTATCCAAGCAGAATAACCAAGAAGATCACAAGGACCATAAGGATAGGGAAAATCGGGATATTCCAACCATCGATATCGCGCCACCATCCGCAGTTGAGACATACATAGCGAGACTCCCCTTGTAAAACAACAGTATGGTGCTTGCATCGGGGGCATTCTAGGTGATGAGGATGGTTGGGATGAATTGTTTCAAGTTGATAAGTCATGGCTCACCTCCCAGAAACAACACCTGCTGAATGTAAAGAGGGTTGGCACTTTATCTGAAAGATAAAGAATAGTAACTCTTCGCGTCACAAAACATTGACGTCGCTGGAAGATAGTCACAGCTATCCGCGATAGACTTTGCTTAACCATGGGAGTAACCTCTCAATGAGCAAAATTGGGGAAGCCGGAGAGTGCTAATTTCGGGCTTCCCCAATTTGATTTTTGAGTAAGCTGATCTATCTGAAAAGACACTACCTGGGCCAATTGGGCGAAGGTGTTCAGAGAAAATTGGTGTCTTTTTTACCAGGTTTATGGTAGCGAGAGCTACAGAATAGATGGTGATCGTCTAGATATGTGATTTAAACAACCAAATAAGAAAAATCGATGTGAGAATGTTCCTTCATGAGTTCTTCACTTTTCTGGCTGAGAGAATCCCAAATTCCTCATCTTTTTTTCCTTGGTTTGCCATGACTCGTCCTACCAGTGCTGATAGTCAACGCGTCTACCGGCTGTACCACTATCTTTGTGCCTGTCTAGCTATTGCACGTCGTAATGACGGTAGCCCCAACTTTACCAAAATTGGTAGCCGCCTCAGTGAAGCCAAAGATTTTCGTAGAACAGTTGGCCATCTATTTCATGGAGAGGATAGCTGGCTGGAAGCGACCACTACCGCCAGAAAGGCTCCCGGTATCACCACTGGCGAAGTCGTAAAGATGCTAGCCAATCTGGATGCTGCGCTTAAGCAAGAGTACAAAACGCAGCAAGCACCCTATACTCGGGTGCTGACACTCAGCGATATGTTGACGGCGCTGTATCAACTGATAGAACTCACGCCACAGGAACGTAGAAGCCTTAAACTACCTGCCGGTGACGGCCTGACACTACTGCAGCGAACTCTGTCGAGTCTACAGGTTGTCGGTGGGTTAGAAAACTATGAAATGGTGTTCCGAATTTATAAAGCAGCGGTGGGTCTGGACTTTACCAATGCTGAACCCCCTCTAGAAAATCTCATAGAGGTAGATGCGCTCATTAGTAGAACGGTCAATCAGGTGTTGGCATATCTTCCAGAACGTCAAGGGCGGGGAACGGCTCTCTCACGTGGTCGAGCTGATATTGTGCTGGAGTTGACCCAAAAAGCCCAGCGAGAAATTCGCCGCATTTTAGCTCGTAGTGGTAATCAGCAAAGTCCAGTGGTAGGCAACACTGTAGTCGATTCCTATATCAGCCACTACCTTCAACCTACCTTTGTGACGAAGCTGGCTCAAACCGTCGTAGCGAATGAACGCTTAACCGATCAGTTTCCGGTATACCTGAAGCGTATTCTAATTGAGGCCTCTGGACCGTTGCCTTTCGCAGATCGAGAATTAGGCGTTTTGCAGCCAGATGGTCCCTATCCAGCTTTACTTCATCCAGCTTTAAGGCGTCTTAAGTCAACTCAGGAAATAAACTACATTGACGAATTACCAGGCCCTGGTGACTATGAATTGGCTTCTCAAGAGTCTACTAAAGTAACTGCAGAGTTTTATATAAAAGTTCCAGAGGATTATCAGGCTGTTGTACCTCGAGTTTTCCAACACATCGCAAGTGAAAATCAGCGACGCATCGACTTTTCTCTGAGTAGCACGGGGATTGGCGGAACTTTGTCGCATGTCATCAAAGTCATCAATCAAGCACTTTTAATGGACATTCCTTGCCTTAAAGACTATTTTTCGATCGCCCATGATGTCACATCTACCCAAACCATCATTCGTGAAAATGTGGCTTCTCCAGTTTGGGCACATAGTCTTGTGAATCTATGTAGCAAGCGGACAGTTGCTCAGACGGTGCAATCTTGCAGTCAAGAACATCTGCACTTTTACGAGGAATTTGCCTTTGCCGATCCAATTGGGCATGGGGACTATTGTGGCTTTGACTTTCTGATGTCCCAGACACAAGCGGCCCTACAGGCCAGACTTCAGGCCATCCGCAATGCTGGAATTTCTCCCCAACAGTACATTCAGCATGTTTGCCATCGTACCGAGCAATCAATTGCTTTGCAAAATGCTTGGTCTTATTTGAGAGGTTATCCATTCTCATCATTTGCCATGATTGGGACTATCAACCGCGAGATTCTGCAACCCAACGTGGGCAATCGCCCCTTGACCAAAGAAGATCCTTATATTTATTTCGATGCCTGTTTATCAATTGTTGAAGCCCTCCTCGATGAAGGGGTGTATCGCTCGGCTCAGCGCTATTTAGAACGATTAGAAATACTCCATGAATTCGCACATCAAGGTTTGACGATGTCTGAGCATCGGTCGACAGAAAATGGCGCAAACTTTGAGGTGTTTTCGGGAGCCTTAATCATTCGCTATCTGCTCTGTCAGGCTGATTATCTTTACATCTATGACATACAAGAACAAGACCCGCGCTACCTACCAACAGGATGTAGCCCCGATATCAATCGTGAAGGGTTAATTCAGCGGGCATGGATAAAGCTGGATGAAGCACAGCAACACGTTGGGCTCAGGTTACGTAAGTACGTTGTGATCAACGAAGTTTCTCAAGGGACTTTCCATCCTCACTATGCACTCATGGGTCGGATTGCTTTCTTACGCGTCAAGCTGTTGCTTTTCTTTCCTAGATTTGTACCTAGGAGCGATCGTTACCTCCCTACAGAAAGATTCTCAGGGCAACAACGCACAGAAGCTTCCATCCACTGGGGCAGGTTATTCATGGCAGAAAAATCTCGCCTCTATGCAGCTGCCGATGGTGATAGTGAGATCTATGCTTGCTATGCGGCTTTCCAATGCTGGCTGCATCTGATTGCCGCATATGCACCCACCGAAAACCTGACACTCTCTTCCAGCATGGAGCGTAACCGACAGGGGCAAACTTTATCGCCCGATCAATGTATGGAGTGGGCTAAGAAGCTCCGTGACCATGCGCTAATTAGCTACTCCGAAACTGGACAATATTGCTACAACCAGATTAAGGAAAAGAGCGGATTACCTGGACAAACAGACGAGTTTGGTCCGTACAGTATCCAAAAATTACCTGCCATTTATGAGGCAAAAGGTGAGCAATATGCTCAGTGGGCTGTGGACACAGACGACGAAATTCTGGTGTTGGATATGTCATTACTGGGAGTCAGTGCCGATGTTCTGCCTAAGCTCGGCCCCAATCACCCTGACCGCAACATTTACCTATTTGGGTCCAACGCTTGCTATCTGTTTTTTGCTAGAGGGATGTACTTGCTTTGTAGCAATGCTTCGCAAGAATTTGAACCGAGTGATTTAACGGCTCAACCTATTCAATGGGAACCGAAGCTTAGAAATGCCACGAGGTTACTGAATATGGCTTGGGCGATCGCTGAGGATGGCGGCAACATTACCAAAAACACCTCGAAATCAGAGCGCGAACTCAGTATTCAACGTTCTTGGAAAAGTGATGAAGTCCAATCTGGTTCTACCTCCTACTCGACACGTGACGTAGACTCTGTACGTGACTTATATCCTCGTAGAGTGAGCGAGATTGTAGATTTAAGCAAGGTTTTTTCCGCTGCATCCATGGTTCTATGTCTTCAATTAGTCTCGGAACCCGAGCAAAGTCAACTGTTGACAGAGATTACGGATTTATTAGGAACGTTACACAGCACCAGTCGATTAAATCGTACAGCCAAAGCCTTATTGGCCCGCCAGAATCGCTACAACAGTCACCTGAGTACTTATTTAGATACCGCCAAAGCGATTCTATCTGTCTACACCCAAGCAGCTATTAATAGAGACGAGTCTCTCCCTAACCTCAAAACAAAGCGGGATGCATTAGTGCGGGATCTCTTCGATGCCTTAATATCGATGCCCTAGTATTAACTTTTGTAGAACTTCTAGCTGGAGTGTTTGCCCCACTCAATCGATCCGTCATCTCTCTGATACCCTAAAAGCCACATCAGCCCATTAGGAAACTCTGGTCGCACAGGATTTGGAGGCATGCTATGCAAATTCTCCACGGCACCTGGATACCTGAAGCTGGAAATGACTTTATCCAGGCAGGAGCCTTTTATCTGTGGGTAGAGACAACCGCAAAGAAGCGCTTTCGCAAACCGAGTCAGCGCCATCCCCGCCAGTTAGAAGGCGATGATCTGGCGGCCTTACTTACCAGTGAGTTGGGGGTGAAGCCACCCAACCACCCCCCAATAGAGGCTTTAATTGAGCCACGCTTTTTCCTGTTACCAACCGTTGAGGGGCAACCGTTACCGTCCCTGGAATTATCGCGCTATTTAGAGGAAGAACTGCCCGATGACTTTGAGTTTGCCTACTGGCAGGTGGATTGTTATCCAACCCTGGCGTCGGCTAAAACTGGCTCCTACGGCACGTCTAATGTGAATACTGTCGTGCCATTGCTAAATGATTTGCACTTCATTGCGATGCATAATCTCAGCGAGGTTCAGTTAGGGGCTGACCTGCTGTTTTGGTTTCATTTCACCCAAACCCTGAAGCGCATTATCTTCAAAGACCAGTACATTCCAGCGCTCAAATATCGTCCGTTAGAGGTGCCCAAAGCATCACGTTCCAAACGCAAATCAAAAAACAAAGAAGCGGGTGCATTTGAGATTTATCCTGGCTGGGAGTTCGTGGGTGAAGCGTACGAAACGGCCCTACAACAATATGTCGATTACATGCCGCTGATGTGTGCAGCGGGTTTTGCTGAACCTCAGGAAACCCTGGAATTTTACGATCGCAGCTCCCTGCTCCGTCATTTTGCCGACTGCCTGTTGACGGATATTGTCACCCACACATACACCACCCAAGGCTACGAGAAGACGATCGCTGATTCACTGATTTATGCTTGTCTCAAACAGGCCAGTGGTGGCACCTATTGGACATTTGACGATCGCTTAGAACAATACAAACAATGGCAGGCATGGCGCGATCGCATTGTCCGCACCCAGACCGACCAGCCCTTTTACCTCTACTTTCACCTGCAGGACCCGTTCCAGCCCGAGGATCCCTGGCAACTGCTGTTTCAGGTTGCGCCTAAGGACGACCCCTCCCTCAAAGTCTCCTTGGATGACTACTGGCGCATGCGTCCTAAGCAGCAAGTACAAGTGAAAGCGGCCTTGGGCGGGAAGTTCGAGCAAAATCTGCTGATGAACCTGGGCTATGCGGCTCGGATCTATCCGGACCTGTGGCGGGGATTGGAAACAGACCAGCCCGTTGGCATTTATCTGAAGTTGGAGGCGGCCTTTGCTTTCCTCAAAGAATCGGCCTGGGTACTCGAAAATGCGGGGTACAAAGTCATTGTTCCGGCCTGGTGGACCCCCAAAGGACGGCAGCGGGCGAAGGTGCGCCTCAAAGCCCAGGGCAAATCTCTCGGCGGCAACAATAAATCCAAAAGCTACTTTTCCCTTGAGACCCTGGTGGAATATCAGTATGAATTGGCCATCGGTGACGCTACCATCACTGAACAAGAGTGGAACCAACTGGTCAATGCCAAGACCCCCCTGGTCAAGTTTCGGGGGCAGTGGATGGAGTTGGATCAGGACAAAATGCAGCAAATGCTGGAGTTCTGGAAAACTCAGCAAGCCGAAAATCCCGAGATGAGCTTGATGGATTTTCTAAAACTGACCGCCCGCGGCGAAGAGGATGAGCTAGAGATCGAGTGCGATCGCGAAGATGCCCTGACGGACATGCTCGCGAAATTAAGTGACAAAGGCCAGCTACAACCCGTTGATGATCCGGCGAACTTTCAAGGCAACCTGCGCGAATATCAAAAGCGAGGGGTTTCCTGGTTGCAATACCTGGAACAACTGGGTCTGAATGGGTGTTTGGCAGACGATATGGGCTTGGGCAAAACGGTGCAGGTGATTGCCCGGCTGGTGCAAGAACGCGACCTGGCACAAACTCAGGCAGAGGCAAAACTAGCGCCCACGTTACTGATTGCGCCCACTTCTGTGATTGGCAACTGGTTTCATGAAATTCATAAGTTCGCGCCTCATATTCAGGCGACGGTGCACCATGGTAGCGATCGCGCCAAGGAGGCTAAAACCTTCAAACAAGCCTGCCGCGAGCACGATATCGTCATTACCTCCTTTGCCCTAGCCCGGAAAGATGCCAAGCTTTTCAATGGGATTGAGTGGCATCGCATCGTACTGGATGAAGCCCAGAACATTAAAAACCCCAAAGCAGCGCTGACCAAAGCCATCCTCAAGTTTTCGGCCCCTCATCGCCTGGCATTAACGGGCACTCCCATTGAAAACCGGCTGATGGATTTGTGGTCGATCTTCAATTTTCTCAATCCAGGCTATCTCGGCACTCAAACCCAGTTTCGTCGCAGTTTCGAGCTACCGATTCAAAAGAGCAATAGCCTTCGTCAATCCACCACGCTCAAAAAGCTAGTGGAACCCTTCATTCTGCGCCGGGTGAAGACCGACCAAGCCATTATCAAAGACCTGCCCGATAAGGTCGAACAAAAGCTATTCTGCAACCTCACCAAAGAGCAGGCATCCCTCTACGAAGCCGTTGTTAGCGACGTGGAAGAACAGCTACGAGGAGCTGAGGGTATGCAGCGTAAGGGCTTAATTCTTGCGACTCTGACCAAGCTCAAGCAAGTTTGCAATCATCCCATGCAGTTTTTACAGGATGGCAGTGACTTTACGGCAGTGCGATCGCATAAACTCACGCGCCTGACTGAAATGGTAGAAGAGGCCATGGCTGAGGGCGAAAGCCTGCTCATTTTTACTCAATTCACTGAACTGGGAGCGGCGCTGGCAAAATATCTGCGCCACACCTGCCATTACAACACCTACTATCTGCACGGGGGCACCTCTCGCCCCAAGCGGGAAGCTATGATCACACAGTTCCAGGACCCCGAGACGGAACCTTCAGCCTTCGTACTCTCTCTCAAAGCTGGTGGCGTGGGCATTACGCTCACCAAAGCCAATCACGTTTTTCACTTTGACCGCTGGTGGAATCCTTCGGTGGAAGACCAGGCAACCGATCGCGCCTTTCGTATCGGCCAAAAGAAGAATGTCTTTGTCCATAAATTTGTGGCGATCGGGACGCTGGAAGAACGTATTGACCAGATGATTGAAGATAAGAAAAAACTGGCTGGGTCGATTGTCGGTGCGGATGAATCCTGGCTCACAGAACTCGATGACGATGCCTTCCGAGAACTCATTTCCTTAAATAGACGCGCCATTATGGAGGTTTAATCAATGAGTCAATTTAGCCGGACCTGGTGGGGGAAAAAATTCATTGAAGCGATCGAAAAGCTCACAGATTCAGGTCGTCTCAGTCGCGGACGCTCCTATGCTAAAGGCAATAAGGTGAAGAGCTTCAGCATCAAAGAGGGGACTGTATCGGCGAAGGTAAGGGGATCGATCAATCACTATTTTGGCGTCCACGAAGAACCTCTCTACACGACGACGATCGAATTCCAGCCCATTAGTGCGGCCAAGTGGTCGGCTGCGATCGCGCTAATTGCCTCTAAAGCCAGCTTAATTTCCCGCCTCTTGCTGAACGAAATTCCGGACAATATTGAAGACAGCTTCAAGCAGCTCGACCTTAACCTGTTACCGGGCAGTCCTAAAGACTTTAAGTCTTCCTGCTCCTGCCCAGACTGGAGCAATCCGTGCAAGCATATTGCAGGCGTCTATTACCTCGTTGCGGCTGAGCTGGATAACGATCCTTTCCTGCTGTTTGAACTCCGGGGACTATCAAAAGACAAACTGATGCAAGAATTGGCGAAGTCGCCTCTGGGGCAAGCGCTCTCCGCCGAACTACAGCTTGGACAGCAACCGCCGCAACCGGTCGATTCTTACCATGCCCCGCTCCAGACAGTCAGCCCGGATACCTGCACCAATCTGCGCGACTTTTGGCAGGGCAGCAAGCGCTTACCTCAAACGATGGAACCCTTGCCGCAGATGCCCATACCAGGCATTTTAGTTAGAAAACAAGGGGATTTTCCTGGCTTCTGGCATCGGGATAATTCTTTCATCGCAGCCATGGAAACCCTTTACCAGCAGGTTAAAGCCAAAGGGCAATTGTAGCGGTACTCGCGCTAATGACTCGACGACAAACGGCCTCACGCCAACGGGGCGAGAGGCCGCGATCGCTTCTACACGCCTTCCCTGCCAGCTATAGCGCCATCTCACGAAATGAGTACTACCGCGTCCACAACTCATAAATTGCCAGCACGATTTCCACGACGATCAAGATGACGATATACCACTCAACCCGATGACTGCTGTTCCGCTGCAGGATGCCCAACGAGGTCTCTACAGTTTTAGAAATCAGCGTCAATTTTTGCTCTAGAATAACGAGCCGCTCACGCAGTTCATATTCATCCTCCAAGCGCAAATACAGGCGATCCAACTCAGGATGATCCCAAACCGGATCCGGCTTCTCGCCTACTTCAACCATGCCGAACATTTTTTGCTGGATGAGCAAAGTACCCCCGATGTAGCTGAGAAGTTCTTGCTCGGTTGGAGGACGCAAGTTTTTACCTTGAATTGCGATCGTGAAGGGCTTGATACGCTCAAAAATACTCGCGATTTCAGTTTCGTAATATTCCAATACAATGCTTTTACCTAAAGCTTCAGCGACAATCTGCAAGCGTTCAGCGCTGCATTCCTGGAGCCCTAGAATATCGTTTTCCAAACGCTCCTTGACCTGTGGCCGAAAAGCCATTTGTAATTCTTCCGAGATTCCCGACTGGAGCGGTTCACGAATATGGGGACGGAGCGTTTCCAGTAAGGCGTTTTCTTCTTCAGGCGTAAGGTCAAACGTCACAATGACGCCATAGCGTAGCAGGACTGCACAGCCAGTCGCTCCGGCCCGAATGGTTAGAGGGTTTGTGGCTAGCGGCTCGATTCGCTCTAGCGTTTTGAGGACCAGGCGTTCGCCCACAATGCTGGCCCGAGCTAGTATTGTCTCTTTAGTAGACCAATCGAGACTGACGGCGGGAATAAGGGTCTGTGATTCAGAGGATTGAGCGGCAATATCGTTAGAGGAAACCATAGGAATTAGCGATTTCGGTATATCAACAAGGTCGTCAAAATGGTAGTCAAAACTAGGGGGCAAAGCTGATGTGCGGATTAGTTCCAATTGAGCAAGTTGCAAACACTGGCATATCCGTAACTGCTGATGTGATTATCCATGCGCAAGAACACTAGTGCGCCGGAAATTAAGTTTTCACCATTGGCGATAGAGGCTTGATCCCCCCAACCCCCTTGAGCAAAGGGACATGCCAATCCAAGTTTTGCATGCCCTTTTTTTAGGCTGTCCATTAGGCACAAGTTGCTGAATCTCAAGTACAGTCACGTTTCCCGTCCTCCCCTTCCCAAGGGGAGGTGCCGTAGGCGGAGGAGTTCCAGCCGCTACGCTCGCGATCGCACGCCCTATAGTCCCCTGTGGCAAGGGGGACTATAGGGCGTGCGATAAGGTTGACGTGATTTCGCCCTCGCTGAAAACTCGTAACCAAAACCCAAAAACCCTGTGGAGCAAAGCATTGCCGGAGTTCTGCCGAATGGATAGCTTTTTTAAGGGGTCAGCGACAGCGAGGGAACAAGCTGCCACGGCTGAGATGCGGAAATAAATTTGATTTACAAAGTACTAGCCAAAGCCTGCCAAATTATCAGCTACCTTAAGGCAGTCACACCTCGACTCAGCAGCAGAGTGCCGCTGCATCAACGTCAGGATTACCGGCTTCGAGAAAAACGGAGAATCCTAGGCTAGCAATTCCCAGCACCCCTAGCGAAGCTACATCCCAGCCCAGTTTTTGTACAGCCTACTAGATGTATAACTGCAGAAAATAATCCAGGAAATCTGCAAAGGGAATGCATGATTGAGCAAGAAAGCAATTGACCATTAAGGATACCTTCAAGATTACCCAAGAAAGAACCTTGCCAGTGTTTCATTTGATACGCTCAATGATCGATTGAAATTCACGCCTTATTGCCAAGAATCTCTAAAAGAAAAGGCCGCAGACAAAATCTACGTAAGCTTACCATTCAAATATGTATTCTTGAAGCTTAGAAGTTACCTACATCTTGAGTATTCCAATTACTATAGATTTTACAAAATTGAATTAGAATCACCATTCTAATTCGGGACATAACTTCCATTTGCAGTCATCTATACATCTAGATGTATCCCTTGCGTGAAAAAATCTATTTAACTGGAAGCTAAGCGGTGAAAGGTGATGGTGAACTGATTTCTAGCTCCAGACCTTGTTTTTTTAAGCTCGTTAAGCTTGCTTACCCTGGGGCAGATGATTGTATTTAGAAATTTCTTATATTCTGTTAATCTACAGTTAAAAGTGATCCGACAATACTGATGTATCTTATGTCGATCGACATTTTGTTCGGCCCTAGATCGGCATAAGAATGATTTCACTTGATTTTTTACTGTGAGTGTGAAGAGGGATTTAAGATGAAACGTGTCGCAACGATCGCAATCGCATTATTGCTTGTGCTTATTCTGGCTGTCCCCTTAAGTGCCAATAGTCGCTCAAGATTGCGGAAAGTAGCCTTGCCAAATCCACGTTTACCTGATTTTACGAGTATTTTTAATTGGGGTCTCAGGTTAAGTAATATTAGACGGCTTTATTTCTTTTCAGGGATTGCTGCACAACGGCCAG
>JBCBTQ010000009.1:0-57917 GCA_039818605.1 Cyanobacteria bacterium J06639_14
CAACCGCTAGCCTCCCCAATGGCCCATTCCATTGGATGCATACGGTAAGCTGCATTGGTGATGTGCGTTGTGCCCAGTACGAGGGCTGTGAGCACTTCCTGTGCAATGCTCATCACCTCAGAGAATTGCAATTTATCTGGGAGCATTATCAGCAGACTTGGGCCTTTCAGTTAAGCCTGCTACTGGTGAGTATTCACAGTCACGTTGAGCGCCTTAGAGCCGCCGGAACTGATGTCTTAGCGGCAGCCCAGTTAGCTGCTTATGAGACGCGCTATGAGGCGATTTTAGAGCAAGGGTTGAAGGCTAATCCGCTGGCGACCCCCACCCCCGATGCCCCGAAAAAACGAGGCCGACCGAAACGCTCACCGCCGCGCAATCTGCTGGAGCGTTTGCACAAGCATAAAGCCTCTGTCCTCGGCTTTATGCTTGATTTCACCATTCCGTTCGATAACAATCAGGCCGAACGAGATGTCCGGATGATGAAACTCAAACAGAAAATATCGGGTGGCTTCCGGTCAGAAGACGGAGCCCAGATGTTCTGTCGCATTCGGGGCTACTTAGCGACGATGAAGAAGCAAGGTCACAATGTTTTCGAGGCACTCGTGGACTTGTTCGCGGGAAATCCTCGTTCACCGCTGCCGCAGGCTGAGTAGTTACCATGTGCTTGTGTTTTCAAGCGTGTAATTCAACTGATGCAGAAGCCTGAAAAGCTAAACCGACTTGTGCCTGAACCAACCCTGAATTATGCCTCTTCAACCCTTCCTTTCGCGAGATCCAGGGCGGCGGAAGGCTAGGGCCGCGAAATTTCGCGGCCCTAGCGAAATGATTGTTACCATAACTGGAATATTTCGTAGAAGGGCAGCGAAATGTCCTCAGGTAAAACTCTGATAGCGCACCAGAATCTTCGCCTTACACCTTCACCGGAATTTTCATCAACTTTCCTCTGTCACACCAAAACAATGTCCTCTCAGTAGAGAATCAGCTCTAGGGGCAGAGGGGCAGTATATGTTGTGAGGTTGAAAGGTTTAGTGCGATCGCTGGATGGTAGACCACTCGCGTGGATAGGGCCCGATCGCCTTCTCTAAACCGAGTAAGATCAAAACACCGACCGTGTAGGCCAGCAGGTCTTCCCAAACAAAGGTGGTGCCGATGACGGTGCGGGCGATCGTGGATGACTCTAATCCTAGAATTTCGACAATCTTGAAATACTGAAGTATCTCAACACCGAAGGCAAATAAAAGCACGGCGATCGCCGTCGGCAAAATGGCAACCTTAAAGAATGTCCTCACCGTTGTGTAAATCAAAATTACGACTAAAACATCACCAACATAAGGTCGAATAAAGTCATCTTTAACGAAAATTGCAATCCATACCTCGATGAGAAATAAAATGGCTGACCAAACAAAATAGTAGGATCTGAATCTCATTTTAGCTTTGTTTTGATGGTGAAAAGTCGCTATTCTGGTATGATTTTAGTGGATAGGTTGAAAGACAATTATGATATTTGAATTTGTAAAAGTGATTCTGAAATAAATTGATGAACTGTCTGGAAAAATGTTAAAGAATTGACTGTATCAATATGCCTACGCATTTAAAGGAGAGTTTTTGTAATGAAGATACTGCCTTGATGTAACTTTGCATCTGCCCCCTAATCGTAGTCCTTGGGAGGACTTTCCGAATCGCTGGTTGCGGCATAGCAATGGCAAGGATTCTGGGTGCGGAGATGAGTGATATCTGACCTGACGGATCCTCTGAAATTCGATTGGATATTACTCTTTCAAGTGACTGAGTTTCCGGAGAAGTTCTCGCGCAACTTCAACGGGTGATTCCAGCGGCAGATGATGACCTCCCGGAATGGTGACGACAGCCGCTTTGGGTAAATGTTGACGTTGGAAAGCCAGGTCTTCTGGCCGGTTGAAATCACTCTGCTTGCCAAAAATTAGCGTGGTCGGTGCTTGGATATGTTGCAGTAGCTGAGCATAGCGATCGCGCGTAAACGTACCACCGCTGAGGCCAAAGCGGGTGCGTACCTGTAGCCGTGGATCCCAGCGCCAGCGTACCCCACCATCTACCTGTTCTAAAATCCGGGCCGCCAACTTCTCAGCCCAAGTCGGCAAAAGCATTGGCAGGGATTTCTGGAAACGATCCACCGCTTCCGAGAGCTTGGCATAGACAGGATGGGTAGGAGGCGATGCTAGATAATTAAGATGGGTTGCCAGTTGCTCGACTGTCGGTTCCGTATCCTCGCCGGGTACAACCGGTTCTACTAGTGTCAGCGACTGCGTGCGGCGCGGCCGTGCACTAGCCAGCGACGCTGCAATCACGGCCCCCATCGAGTGACCCACGACATGGCAGGAGGCTAGTCCCAACTGCTGCATCAACGCATCCATATCACCCAAATGGTCCAGGAGCTGATAGTTACCCTCGGGGCCTACATGGGCTGATTTCCCATGACCCCGGAGATCGGGGGCAATAATGCGATACCCCTGTTGGACCAGGGCCGGTGCAACAGCATCCCAGATTGCCCCTTGGTTCAATACGCCATGGAGACACAGAATCGGTGTGCCGGTTTCTTGTCCCCACGTGCAGACACAGAAGTCCAAACCACGAACGGTCAGAGGCTGTTCTTGCAGGGTTGCGAGCGGATCACTATCCGGTGGCTGCGGCGCATGTGCGGCTGCGGTATCCTCGGGCAGGGCTTCGGGCAGCTCATACTGTAACTGCTGGGCCAAGATGCGACTCGATGACGGCAAGGCCATCGGTAGCTTGATTGACTTCCAAGCCGATGCCAATGCCGGATCAATGGCACGGCGACGGTGGAAATTAGGATCGTCGATCGCTAACGACTGGGCTGTCACCCCGTCTGTCATACGCTGCTGGGGTTGTGTGTAGGGATTTAAAAGTCTGACGTCAAAGGGGATGCCTAAAAAGACGCACAGCTCGGCCATGGCGGCTTCAGGATGCGTCACCAGATCCTCATAACGCAGAAAATGATGACGATGTGGATCGACTTTGGTGAGAAAGTTCAAGATATTTTGGTTGCTGACTTCCCACACCTCATGAGCTAGTTGGTATGGATTCTGTTCTGGCAGGTTAAAGATCTTGTCCATGCGGTTGCGCACAAAAGAATCGATAACAGCGTATGGATGGCGAACGAGATGAATGTATTTGGGACTTTCAAATATCTGCTCGGCTTGCTGTAGCGTGGATGGGCTAAAGCCATAGGTCGGTGACTTATCGATCAGGGTGCGATCGTCCGCGAGTGCTTGCAGTTGGGCGTATAGATCGGGAACAGTCATGCCCTGCTCTATCCAAGCCTGTAACAGGCGACTGCTGGCGTCTGCATCCAGATCCTTGAGTGCCATCAGTGCCCGTTGTAGTCCTTGATCAAGATAGGTGCCTGCCAAGGCGGTTTGCCGTTCAGCCAGGGTGGCAAACGGCAGGAGGTGCAATTCGGGTGGACAGAATAGACCCGGATGCCCAGCCAACATGGCCCTGAGTAAGGTGGAGCCGGAGCGGGGACTACTGAGTAACAAGACCGCAGCGTCATTTTTGCGCGCTACCGGAGCAAACGTGCGATCGCGGCCCCAAATCGGGACTGCAAATTCTCTTGTGTTAGTGGGGGCGGTCAGGGTTGCCACCGCTGGCGCAGGCGATGCATCTGCCTGCTGGACTGTTCGCTGCAGTTCTTGTGCTAGATAATGACCCAGTGCTTCCAGGGTGGGATGTTCAAACACCTCACGTGGGTATAGCGTGAGCCCCAAGTCACGTTTACAGAGGCCCAGTAAATCCATCACCATGAGGGAGTCTAAGCCCATGTCCAGCAGATTAATGTGGGTGGGAATTGCGTCCGCACGTCCCAAGACTTGAGCCACTTCGCGTTGGAGATAGCGCTCTAGGTGTTGAGTGCGATCGCTCAGTTCTAGCGCTAATAACTTTGCCAGTAGCTGATCATGGTTTTCCGCGATGCTTCCCGTGGCGAGTTGGGTGAAGAAGGCTGGCAATTGCTCAAAGGGCAATTGCGGTAGCAGGATGGCCCAATCAACCTGTACGATACCGACTTGAGGTGGCAGGTTGGGATTATTTAAAACCGCAGCCAACAGACGCATTCCCTGCTCCGGGACAAAACTCTGTACGCCTCGGCTGCTCAGTCGTTGGCCGGTATGTTTTTGCTGGGCCACCAAGCCACCCCCTTCCCAAGGCCCCCAGTTAATGGTCTGAGCGGGTAAGCCCTGCTGGCGGCGGGTATGAGCAAGAGCATCCAAAAAAGCATTCGCAGCCGCATAATTACTTTGCCCTGGAGCCCCGAGTAGCGATGCGGCTGAGGAGAAAAGGACGAAGAAATCTAGCGCCGTATCCTGAGTCGCTTGATGCAGATTCCAAGCCCCCTCAACCTTAGGCCACAGCACGGTTTGATAATGCTCCCAGGTTTGGCTCACGAACAAGCCATCCGCCAAGGTCCCCGCTGCATGGATAATCCCTCGTAACGGAGGGAGCGTTGCCTGGATATCTTGAATCAGTTCAGTAATTTCTTCAGCGTTGGTGACATCGACTGCCTCTACTTGCACGGTGACGCCTGCCTGACGCAGCTCCGTCAAGGCTGGAAGATGCTCTGGTCGCTCACCCCGACGACTGAGTAACACTAGGGTCTTGGCTCCCTGCTGTGTGAGCCATTGCGCAACTTGACGTCCGAGCGCCCCCAATCCCCCTGTAATGAGATAAGTCCCCTCGTTGCGGATAGGCACAGGTGCCGGGTGCAAGCTAGGCACTGACAATGGACGCAGACGTGCTCCCCAGCGTTGTCCCTGGCGGAACGCAACGCGGTCTTCCGCACTGGGGTGGGTCATGTGACTGAGCAAGGCTGCGATGACATTCTGGGAGGGCGCGATCGCACTCTCCAGATCAATCAAGCCTCCCCAAAGTTCAGCATGCTCAAGGGCCAGCACACTACCCATCCCCCAGAGCGGGGCTTGCATGGGCGACATCAGCGGATTTGTCAATGAATGAGTGGCTGGAATCGGTTGCGTGTTTTGTGTGATGACCCATAACTGTGAGGCGATGGCTTGGCAATGGGACACCGCTGCCTGCACAAGGTGTAAGAGGCCCGCTACGGATGTCCGAACATCCTGAGGATCCTCAGAAGACTGATCGAGTCCCCATAAATAGACCACCTGCTGTTTGGGGGCCGATGTGGTAGGCGCGATCGCCTGGAATAGAGACAAGAAATCTAAAGGCTGCTTGGGATTAACCACAAAATGATGAGGGTCGTTAGCTTGGAAAGCTTCACCTTGCTTAACCTCAAAGACAGTGGCTCCCTGCGATCGCAGATGGTCACTTAAAGCTTGCCCGGTCCCGTGTTCATCCTTGAAAATCAGCCAGCGATTGGCGATTGGCGATAGCGGGGTGGCAATGAGGGGCTGTCGCTCCCAGATGATTTCATACCCGCAATCTAGTGACGCATTCTGGGAAACGAGCGGCGGTTTCGTCACCGTTAGCTGCTCTGGCAAGTCCACCCAGTAGCGCTGACGCTGGAACGGATAGGTCGGCAGGCCCTGATGTCGTTGATAGCCGTAGGGCTGATCAAACGCTTGCCAATCCACAGTGGAGCCAGCTTCGTAGAGTTTGCCTAAGCTGGCTAAAATCCCGAGCCAATCGGTTTGGCCTCGCCTTAGGGTCGGCAACCATTGCACCTCGGCATCAGCAATACAGTGGCGTCCTAGACCACACAATACCGGATGTGGACCTAGTTCTAAGAAATAGCGAAACTCGGCTTGGTAAAGCGCTTGTATCCCCGCCGCGAAACGCACGGGTTGCCGCACGTGTTTGCGCCAGTAGTCAGCATCCAAGGTTTCCCCAGGTTGGAGCAGCGTACCGGTAACATTCAACGCTAAAGGAATGCGGGCTGGTTGCGGGTTTACCTGACGTGCCATGTGTGCAAACACCGGCAAGACAGGATCCATCAACGGTGAGTGGAAGGCATGGGAGACCTGCAACACCTGGGTGCGAATGCCTTGGTCTTTGCACCGCTGTACGGCCATGTCAATGGCCCGATCGGTGCCCGCAACGACAGTATTTACGGGACCGTTGAGCGTGGCGATCGCAATTGAATCATCCACGGTCGCCAAAATCTGTGTGACGGTCGCTTCATCAGCAAACACCGCAGCCATTGTTCCCGTTACCGGCAAAGACTGCATGAGTTTACCCCGCTGGGCAATGAGCCATAAAGCCTCTTCTAGTGTCAGCACACCCGCAATACAAGCCGCCACATATTCGCCCACACTATGACCTAGAACGGCAGCGGGTTGAATGCCCCAACTTTGCCAGAGAACAGCAAGCGCATATTCCAGCACAAATAGGGCTGGCTGTGTATAAGCCGTTTGATGCAGGGGAGAAGCTGTTTTTGCCTCAGCAAACAGGACGTCGACTAGGGGAACATCCAAATAGGGCGTGAGTAATTCGGCACAGCGATCGACTTCGGTCTTAAAAATTGGCTGAGTGTCGTACAGCTCTTGCCCCATGCCAACCGCCTGGGATCCTTGCCCTGTGAAGAGAAAAACCACGGCAGGAGGCTTCCTGGCGGGAACGCTGTTGGCAACCCAATCGAGCTGGCCTAACCCGGCAATCATTTCTGCCGACGTTGTGCCCGTAACCGCCACCCGATAAGTCGTATGTGTGCGGCCCGTATTCGCTGTGTGGCAAATTTCTGATAAAGGCAGGGCTGATTGCTGTAGCCATTCTGCCAGTTGGGTTGCTTGAGCCTGGAGGGCGGTCGGTAGCTGAGCACTGAAGGTCAACACGTGACGGGGGCGACTAGGAGACGTTGCTGCCGCCGCCAGCATGGGAGCTGACTGCAACACGGCATGGGCATTGGTTCCCCCAAAGGCAAAGGCACTCACTGCCGCTGTGCGTTGTGCGCTCTTACGCTGCCAAGGTTCCCGCTGCTGTTGCACCTTAAGCGGTAATTGGTCAAAGGGAATGTGGGGGTTAGGTGTGTGGAAATGCAGACTAGGAACCAGCATCCCCTGATGGATACAGAGGGCTGTTTTAATCAAACCTGCAATGCCTGCAGCTGCCTCGGTATGACCGATGTTGCTTTTGACCGAACCGATTGGGATGCGATCGCAATCGGCTGGCGTGCTGTCAGTGAGAGGGCCGAGTATATTCCCCAAGGCTTTGGCTTCAATGGGATCACCCAGGAGTGTCCCGGTACCGTGGGCTTCAATGTAATCTACAGTTTGCGGTGCTAGTCCGGCCTGTTCAAAGGCGGCTCGAATGACGCTTTCTTGGGCTGCCCGGTTGGGTGCTGTCAGGCCGTTGGAGCGACCATCTTGATTGACGGCACTGCCGCGAATGACTGCATAAAGCGGATCCCCGGCCCGAATTGCCTCTGATAACGGTTTCAAAACTACTGCGCCAGCCCCTTCAGAGCGTACAAAACCATTGGCTCCAGCATCAAAGGCTTTACAACGTCCGTCGGGGGAAAGGGCTGTGAGCTTACTAAAACCAATGGTCAGTTCGGGGCGCAGAATCAGGTTGACACCGCCAGCGATCGCTACTTCCGACTCACCACTCCGCAAGCTCTGACAGGCTAAATGAACGGCTACTAGCGACGAAGAACAAGCCGTATCAATTGCCAGACTGGGTCCTCGTAGATTCAATAGATATGACAACCGATTAGCGACCATGGTTGAAGCCAAGCCGGTGGTGGTGTAAGTATCGACAACTTCAGGACCCGCTAACAGCGACTGCCCATAATCATTGCTGGAAATGCCGACAAATACACCCGTTGATGATCCACTCAGCTGGTGCGGTGGAATGCCAGCATCCTCTAAGGCTGCCCAAACCACCTCCAGAAACACACGCTGTTGCGGATCGATATAACTGGCTTCGCGGGGGGCTATGCCAAAAAAGTTGGGATCAAAGTGATCAACGTTTTCCAGAAAACCACCTTCCCGGCAATAGGTTTTGCCGGGGGCCGTAGCATCTGCATCGTATAGGGCATCTGTGTCCCAGCGATCGCGCGGAATCGGCGTAATCGCATCAACCCCATTCTGCAATAGCTGCCAAAACGCTTCGCGATCGGGAGCTCCTGGAAACCGACAACCAATACCCACAATGGCAATCGGTTCTGGGATTCCTTTCTTCTGAAGTAATTGAATTTCTAGCAGTGCCCGCTGCTGGGGCGACAGCTTCGCAATCCGCCGTGCCAGATCATCCACAAGTCAACCCTTACTGTTTAGCTTTTTTGCTGTTCCAGCAATTCTTGAACTTCATCCTCTGAGAGGGCTTCAAGGTCGTTCAATAATGCTGCAACGTCGTCTTCATCAGGCGTTTCACCCGAGGCTTCTGCCGCCTCCGGCAAGTGATACCCAAGCTGAGTTCCTAAGTAGGCTGTCACCGCATCAATTGTTGGGTATTCATAAGCCAGCGTCGGTGATAGCGGTTGCTGAATCTCAGTTTGCAAAGTTTCGGTCAGCTCAACTGCTGCTACTGAATCTAACCCATATTCGGCAAACGGACGAGTCACATCAATTTCAACTGGTGACATCTGGAGTTGCTGAGCTAACAAATGTGTGAGCCGCTCCTTCAGATTTTCAGGAGACTGAAGGTTAGGGGGCCGCATGGGTAAGCTCGGTGGGTGACTACTCGCCGCTAGGGGAGGACCGGACAGCGAACCTGAAGGCGCTATCGAGCCATTGTCCTCAAGCAAATCAAGGGTTTCGCCGCGATGTTCTAAGTGCCAACTATGGACGGTGGCGAGTTGATTATTGTGATAATCGGCGCGGCATTGAAAGCGTTGAATCTTACCACTGGAGGTTTTGGGAATACTGCCTGTTTTGATGAGCTGTAGCCCATAAAGTTGTAGATCATGACGCTCTGCGATGGCTTGCCGTACGGCACTAATAATGGTGTCGGCAGCCAAATTTCTGAGATAGGTTCGTTCAACTTCCTGCACGACTACTAGACGTTCCTGCCCTTCAATCGTAATTGAGAAAGCCGCTCCGGCTCCTGGACGCAATGCTGCATGAGCGGCTTCAACAGTGCTCTCAATATCTTTGGGGTAGTAATTACGTCCCCGAATAATAATGAGTTCCTTGCGTCGCCCCGTTACAAATAGCTCATTTTCACACACAAACCCTAAATCCCCGGTCCTGAGGAATGGCCCGTGCCCATCAATCGTATATGCCTGAAAGGTTGCTTCAGTTTGCTGGGTTTGGTTCCAGTAGCCGTGAGTTACGCTGCCCGATGCTGCTACCCAAATCTCACCGACCTGCTTGGGGGAACACGGAACCTTGGTTTCAGGATCGACAATGAGCAGCCCTTGGTCAGGGGAGGGGCATCCACAGCTAACAACAGCTTGCCCCATGGCTGATGCAGCAACCTCCACAACCTGATGCTGTTGCAAAGCCACCTCATCCAATACCTGCCATTGGGGATAGGTCTGATAATCGCCACCGGTCACAATCAGGGTTGTTTCCGCCATCCCATAACACGGATAAAACGCTTCGCGCCGAAATCCTGCTACTGCAAACGCTTCAGCAAAACGTTCGAGCGTTTCGAGACGGACGGGTTCGGCTCCACTGAAGGCAACTTGCCAATGGCTCAAATCAAGGGTGGCTCGTTGCTCGGCGGTCGTTTTTTGCACGCACAAATCGTAGGCAAAGTTAGGTCCACCACTTGTCGTCACGCCATAGCGTGAAATGACTTGGAGCCAACGTAGCGGCTTTTGCAGAAAGGCAACGGGCGGCAGCATGGCTAAAGGCATGCCAACATACAGAGGCTGTAGAATACTGCCGACCAGTCCCATGTCGTGGTAAGGCGGTAACCAGGAAGCACCAACACTGGTCTCTGAGTGACCGAAAAACCGACAAATCTGGGCTGAATTGTGGATTAAGTTACCATGGCTGACTTTGACACCCTTGGGGGTGCCCGTTGAGCCAGAGGTGTATTGTAAAAATGCGAGTGTATCGGCAGTGACGGCTGGATCAAACCAACTATCTGCCAGCGCAGTCTCCAGGGTATCTGTCGCCAACCAGTGCAGCGCTTTGAGGGTCGGGCAATCGATGAACCGCCGTTCCAGTCCCCGTAAAACTGTGTTATCAGTTAAGGCAACGTGTGCTCCTGCATCCTGAATCATGCTTTGTAAGCGTTCTAGCGAGCGATTGGGGCGAGGTGGATAGGCTGGAACGGCGATCGCGCCTGCATAAAGACACCCGAAGAAAGCCGCAATGTAATCCAATCCGGGTGGGTACAGCAGCAGCACAGGTTTTCCCTGGCAGGCGAGTCCACGTAGCAGGGTTGCGATCGCCCTAGCAATTTGGTCAAGTTCTCCATAGGTAAGTGCTGCAGTTTCAACTTCCCCATCGAGTAAAAACTGATAAGCTACCTTGTCTGACTGACGAGTTGCTCTCCAACGCAACAGATCAACTAACGTTGATACCTGTTTAAACTCCTCAGAAGCATCTTTACTCATAGTGGTCGTCCAATTCGTGTCATTACTCTCGAGTCCGCGTTGCTGCTGAAAGCACGATGGTTGGCGATTTACACCAGCATTATTCGGACTCACATAGACCATTTCCACCTCTTACAGCCTGCCGGGATTACACGTAAGGTTTGATAGATAATATCTTGCCGTCTGCTTTTCCCAAGAAAATAAGCTTATCAGGCAAGGAAGTATCAAAATTCCATGCTCTCAAGCAATAGAGAACATCCAAACTCTAGCTTGGGTCTTTTTACTCGTGCGTGTGAAACGACCTGCGCTTACACAGACTTGCAAACAGCCCTTCAAAATACTACACAAAATCCTGACGTCCTATGGTGTCCCCTTGACAGAAACTAGTTTGGCTCGAACGAGTGGGCACAAACCGCTATGCTTACTTTCATAAGTAAGATTGTCTGCCCCGATGTAGTTGAAATCATGCCGACGACTCAACGTAAACCGATTCTGCTCGATTTTGAGAAACCTCTTGTGGAACTAGAGGATCGGATTAGCCAAATCAAGGAACTTGCTGCGGAAAATGATGTCGATGTTTCGGCGCAACTGGGCCAGTTAGAGGCTCGGGCAGACCAGCTACGCCAAGAAATTTTTGCCAGCTTGACGCCGTCGCAACGTTTGCAGGTGGCCCGTCATCCCCGCCGACCGAACGCCCTCGACTATATTCAGTCCATCAGTGATGAATGGTTAGAACTGCATGGCGATCGCGCTTCTGGCAAAGACGATCTGGCTTTGATCAGTGGTATTGCTCGGTTTGAAGGGCGACCTGTGGTCATGTTAGGGCACCAGAAAGGCCGTGACACCAAAGACAACGTGGCCCGCAACTTTGGTATGGCTTCGCCGGGAGGCTATCGCAAAGCTATGCGGCTGATGAACCATGCCAATCAGTTCAACATGCCGATTTTCACCTTTATCGATACGCCCGGTGCTTATCCTGGCTATGAAGCCGAAGAGATGGGGCAAGGTGAGGCCATCGCCTACAATCTGCGCGAAATGTTCTCACTCGATGTCCCCATTATTTGCACCGTGATCGGCGAAGGTGGCTCTGGCGGTGCTTTGGGGATTGGTGTGGGCGATCGCCTAATGATGTTTGAGCATTCTGTGTATACCGTGGCCAGTCCCGAAGCGTGCGCTGCCATCCTGTGGAAAGATGCGGGTCGAGCTGCTGAAGCTGCTGAAGCCCTGAAAATCACGGCCTCCGATCTCAAGCATCTTGGTATTTTAGACGTCACTTTGCCCGAACCTTTGGGGGGGGCTCATGCCGACCCTCTCAAAGCCACAGAAATTCTCAAATCAGCCCTCCGCGAAAACCTCGAGGCTTTGTTAAGGCTGCAACCAGATGAGCGCCGTGAGCTGCGTTACCAAAAATTTCGCAAGATTGGCGTCTTTGCCGAAACACAACAGAATGGTCAGGGAGGGTAAAGCGTCTGTCAGGCTCTTCACCCTGATAAGATGGCTCATGGGAAAAATTAAAAACCGGGCAAAAGTCGTTTACATTTGTTAACATAGCCTCTGGTAGGCATTTTGTATTTGCTCATTTATTTCTCATCTTCTGTTGGCATCCTTGTTTTGAGGTCTAAGGGTTGAATGAAATCCAGCGGCTTTAATAAATGCCCTGCTGCCGACATGCACAAGATTTTCAATATTTGGTTTGTTCATGGCTTTTGATAAGCAACAGCGTGCTCTGATTACGGGAGCAAGCAGTGGAATCGGGCGTGAAACGGCGATCGCTTTTGCCAAAGCAGGGATGGATCTTGCCTTGGTCAGTCGTTCGCAAGTAAAACTAGAGGCTCTGCAAGCAGAGTTGTCTCACTTAGGTGTTCAGGTCAAGGCTTATCCAATTGATCTGAGTGATATTGAGGCTTTGTCATCTTCTTTTCAGTCCCTCGTCAGTGATTTTGGGCCTATCAACGTATTGGTCAACAATGCCGGGATGGGTTACACCGGAACACTCGCTGATATGCCTTTGGTTGACTGGCAACAGGTGATGAACTTAAATCTCACCAGTCTGTTTCTGATCATTCAGGCTGTGCTGCCCAGTATGCGTAGCCAAGGTGGCGGCACAATTCTGAATGTTGCATCAGTGGCCGCTCATAATGCTTTTCCCACTTGGGGGGCCTATAGCGTCAGTAAGGCTGGAGTTGTGAGTTTGTCACGAACCCTGGCTGTTGAAGAGCGCGAGCATGGCATTCGTGTCATGATTGTGTCCCCTGGTGCGGTGAACACTGCCCTATGGGATACCGATACAGTCCAAGCTGATTTTGCCCGGTCACATATGCTCACTCCCGCGACCGTTGCCCAAACATTGTTACACGCGGCCCAACTACCAGAGTCCGCTGTGATTGATGAAATCACATTGATGCCGAGTGCTGGCGCTTTGTGATTGTTTCTACTTGCTCGTAGTCACTTGCGAGTTTTCACCTGTTAGGAGAGCTAATCGAGATTCACTATGACTACTTTGTCTTCAAACGCCAAAAACGGTGCCAAAAATGGTGCAAATTTGTCCAATATTTCCGAGGCTGAACTGTTGTCAGGGGCGGCTCCCACAGTTCGCCCTGATCGCAGTACAGCCTACGGACAAAGTACATCTCCTAAACCCGTTTCGGATGAAAGTAAGTTGGCGATGATGGATGCAGTGCGGACAATGTTGCTGTCGGTAGGCGAAGATCCTGATCGTGAGGGGCTCTTGAAAACCCCTAAGCGGGTAGCTGAAGCTATGCGCTTTCTCACCGGCGGCTACTCTCAGTCTTTGGATGAGTTGGTGAATGGTGCCATCTTTGATGAAGGCCATAATGAGATGGTTTTGGTTCGGGATATTACGCTGTTTAGCTTGTGTGAACATCACATGCTGCCATTTATGGGACGTGCCCATGTGGCATATATCCCCAAGCAACGGGTTGTCGGTCTGAGCAAACTAGCCCGCATTGTGGAGATGTATGCTCGTCGCCTGCAAGTCCAAGAGCGTTTGACCCGTCAAGTCGCGGAAGCCATTCAGGAAATTCTCGATCCTCAAGGGGTGGCTGTCGTGGTGGAAGCCAGTCACATGTGCATGGTGATGCGAGGGGTTCAGAAACCCGGTTCTTGGACTGTCACCAGTGCGATGCTCGGATCGTTCCAGGACGATTCGAAAACGCGCGAAGAGTTCCTGAGCTTGATTCGTCACCAACCGGCCTTTTTCTAAAAGCGCTATCGGGGCTAGGTTGGGAGGGAGCGGGTTGTTGGATGTCGGTTGCTAAACGGAGAGGCAGCCAATTAGCAACTTGGTCCCTCATGTCGCTCACGTGTGTTCAAGAAACTGAGTTCGTGGACCGATTCTGCAAAGCTGCAAACAGCTGCTTGACCTTTGGGAGAGACTTGTTGCCAGGGCTAGACTCTACACCACTCGATAAGTCGATGCCGTGGGGTGTGAGGCTTGCTAGCGCTTCCTGTATGTTCTCTGGTTTGAGTCCTCCGGCAAGAATCCATGGCTGGCGAGGCTGAAAGTTTTGCAGCGATCGCCATGGTAGCGTTTTCCCGGTTCCGCCTAACTGTTGGGGATCATAGGCATCGAGCAAAATCGCGTCGACAACATTTTCATAGAGCTGAGTCGAGGCTAAATCGGCTTCCGACTTTATCCGAAAAGCTTTGATGAGTTTCAGGTCGGGGTAGAGTTGCCGAATTGCAGTACAGGTTTCGGGTGATTCTTGACCGTGGAGTTGTAGGGTGGTGAGTTTACCCACATCAACCATTTCAGCGAGTGCTTTCACATCAGCATTGACCAATACCCCGACCCGTTCAACGCTATCGAAGGATGCTTCGATCAGTGCATGACTGATGGCGCGCATTTGCAGCGGGGTGACATAACGCGGCGATGACTGTACTCCAATAAGACCAATGGCGTCAGCCCCAATCCGGGCAATGGCAACGGCTTGTTCTGGCACAATTAAGCCGCAAATCTTAACCCACAGAGAAGAATCTATACCTGACATCCTTAACTTGTTAACTCTATTAAACACTTCGCAAAATTAGGCCTGCAAATCTATACGATCCATCATGACCATAACGATGACATACTGTCTTGCACTGGGAGGGTAAACCCTTGAACGCTGCTTTTTTTTCTGTTTTGGCACAGGCGTCGGCTACTACGCCAGAATGGTCGCCTAAGGTTGCACTGATTATGATCACGTGTAATCTCTTCGTGATTGCTATTGGGCGCTCCGCGATTCAAAATTCGGGAGCAGGCCCTCAACTTCCTGTTAGCTTACCGGGCCTGTTCGAGGGATTTGGCTTGCCTGAATTACTAGCGACGACTAGTTTCGGTCATATTCTTGGCGCTGGGATGATTTTGGGCCTCGCCAATGCAGGGCTACTCTAGCTTTTGCAGGCGTGAGTTAGGGCTCTCGCTTTAGTGGAAAGTTTTCCAGAGACTCCAAAAGCCAGGAGAGTAGCGAGGTGAGGGTAGCGAGTCGGAATAGGGTCGTTAAATGACACGAGTCAGTTACGAGGTTGCAGTTGCGAGTGATTAGTTCAACTTAAAACGGCATCACATTTATCCTGTTTACCCTTCTACTCTCCTACTCTTCTACCCTTCTACTCTCCTACTCTTCTACTCTTTGCTTCGCCTAGAACTTGGTCTTCACGCCGTCCCCTGCCCCCTTAAGTCAGCTTCAGAACCGCCATAAAAGCATCTTGAGGTACGTCTACCGTGCCAATGGACTTTAATCGTTTCTTGCCCTTTGCCTGTTTTTGTAGCAGCTTTTTCTTCCGTGAAATATCACCGCCGTAGCACTTCGCCAGGACATCTTTACGGAGGGCCGGAATACTTTCGCTGGCGATTACACGGCTGCCAATGGATGCTTGTAGGGGAATTTTGAACTGATGTCGGGGAATCAGCTCTTTGAGCTTTTCAACCAAAGCTTTGCCGACATAATATGCTTTATCGCGATGCACAATCGTGGCTAGAGGATCCGCAGGGTCACCGTTGATTAAGACATCTAGACGCACCAGGGGATTTTCGCGATAGCCGATGAGGTGGTATTCCATGCTGGCGTAACCTCGCGATCGCGACTTGAGCTGATCAAAAAAGTCGGTTACTACCTCGGCCAAAGGTAACTCATAGACTAGAGAGGTTCGTCCCTGAGCTAGATACTTCATATCTTTGAAATCACCTCGGCGGCTCTGGCATAGATCCATCAAGGCTCCGACAAATTCCTCCGGTGCGATCATTTCAACTCGTACGTAGGGCTCCTCAATTTTTTCGCGTTCTTGGGGTGATGGCAGCGTGCTGGGATTGTCAATTTCCACGACCTCACCATCAATGAGCGTCACTCGATAAATTACCGAAGGCGCTGTGGTGATGAGATCGAGGTTGTACTCGCGTTCGAGGCGCTCTTGAACAATTTCCATGTGGAGTAGTCCCAGGAAGCCACAACGAAACCCGAATCCCATGGCACTAGAGGTTTCCGGTTCGTATTGTAGCGCTGCGTCACTCAGGCGCAGTTTTTCCAGGGCATCCCGCAAATCTTCGAACTGGTCAGAGTCAGTGGGAAATAGTCCACAAAAGACCATCGGCTTGGCCTCGACATAGCCCGGCAGGGGCTCTGCCGCTGGAGCCTTCACCAGCGTAATGGTGTCACCGACACGGGCATCTTCGACTGATTTAATGGCCGCCGAAAAATAACCAACTTCGCCAGCATGCAAGACATCGACGGGCTTCTGTGTTGGCGAGAGCACCCCGAGTTCATCAATGTCATATTCTTTGGTAGAGGCCATCAGCTTCACGCGATCGCCCTTTTGCAGCGTGCCGTCCATAACGCGGAAGTAGACAATCACACCACGGTATGGATCGTAATAGCTATCAAAAATTAGGGCCCGTAGAGGCTCCTCAACCGTATCCTGTGGTGACGGTACCAAATAAACAATGGATTCCAGGATCTCATCAATGCCAATCCCTTCTTTTGCCGAAGCCAAGATGGCATTGCTACAGTCCAGGCCAATAATGTCTTCAATTTCCTGTTTGATGCGATCGGGGTCTGCACCCGGTAAATCAATCTTGTTGAGGACTGGAATGATTTCTAGATCATGCTCTAGCGCCAAATATACGTTGGCTAGCGTTTGTGCCTCGACTCCTTGGGAAGCATCAACGACCAGCAGCGCCCCTTCGCAGGCTACTAAGGAACGCGAAACTTCGTAGGCAAAATCGACGTGGCCTGGTGTGTCAATCAGGTTCAGCACATAATCTTTGCTGTCCTGAGCGGTGTAATTCATCCGGGCGGCCTGTAGCTTGATGGTGATTCCCCGCTCTCGCTCCAGGTCCATGGTGTCGAGGAACTGCTCTTTCATATCGCGTTCACTGACGGTGCCAGTCTTTTGCAGCAAGCGATCAGCCAACGTCGATTTGCCATGATCGATATGGGCAATAATGCAGAAATTCCGGAGCCTGGAAACAGGTACGTCGGTCATATTGGATGAAACACTCAAGCAATTCTTAAACTATTTTAATGGGAATTAACGACGAACGCCCCTTGAGCTAGTAACTCGATGCCGAGTCTGGGTTGCCTCTCTGCCTTCTCGCCCGTGATTCTGCCTGCGAATACCTTGGCTGTTGTCTGTGCTCGAGCGTTTCGACTTGTCAGATTTTGTACCTAAAATGAGCAAACTTGTACTTATTTCGCTTATTTTAGGTGTATGAATCTCAGCTAGAATATCAATTCCTGAAGCAATTTCTAGTTAGAGAGGGCAGTATAGGGGTGGATCAGGGCATTATCATCTGCGCTTGGGATCGTCACAGTTTTGTCATCATCAGTCGCTATACAGATGTGACTTAGGTCTATTGCTCTGGCATCTGCTATCAACGACTTATTGTTAAGTATGACCCCTCTCACCGATCTAAATTATCGCGTTCTTACTGACACTCGCCCTACAGTTGCGAAGGGTATTAAGTCTGGTATGCAGAACCCTCAAGTGTCTCCCATCGATAGTCTCGATTCCCCCCTAGTTTTCTCGCTCGATCAGCAAGGATGCCTGCTCAGTCTGGAGTGGCCCTCCAATCAGCAGTATGGGGTGGATCTTGAACAATACTTGGGGTGCTCGCTCGCGCAGCTCATTGTGGCTCCTTGCGAGTTAAATCTTGATGCCTTGTTAGCCAATGGTTCATCAACTGTTCCGGTAAGAGGTATTTGGACCTTACAATTTGAAACCTATCGACTCACCGGACCGGCCAGTCTTACCCGAGTTAAAACGACAGAATCGAACTATCAGCTGATTGGGGCTGTTCAAGTTTGTCAGGTTGCTCGCAATGCTTCAGGCCCTTCACCTTGGTGTCAAGGCTATCGTTGGCAACTTACCCAGTTAACCTGGGACATTCGCCAAACGCTTGACCTGGAGACAATTTGGCAGCAAACCGTTGAAGGTCTAAGCACAATTTTCAACCTTGAGTGGTGTGGGTTTTGTCCTTATACGCTGCACTCTACTGAGGTCACTGTCGTTGCTGAGGTGACGGGCGAGCAAGGGCAAAATCGATATGGCGAAACCTTTGTGCTGCGCGATCATCCCAACTTTTTAGAGGCCATTCGGGCGAAGCGACCAGTTCTCTCACGGCCACCCGGTAGTGCTGCAGATGCACCCGAGACATTGCTCATTGCGGCAACCAGCCATCATAAAGAACCCAATGGTTTAATTTTTCTCCAGTCAACAGCCGAGACCCGTTGGGATAACTTAGACAGCCAGTTGTTTCAGGAAGTGGTTGAACAAGTTGGGACGGCGATCGCGCATGCCCATCTGTTTTGTGATGCCCAAGGTTTAACCGATGAGTTGCAAGCTGCCAACCAACGCCTGCGTCAGAAACATCGTGAACTGGAAGAAGCGCGCCAGCAGGCTGAAGAGGCTTCACGTCTGAAAAGTGAATTCCTTGCCAATACGTCCCACGAATTAAGAACGCCTCTGAATGGCATGATCGGGTTTTTGAAGCTAATTCTCGACGGGATGGCTGATGACCCTGAAGAACAGCAAGAGTTCTTGCATGAAGCCCACCGATCGGCCATTCACCTGCTCAATCTGATTAACGATGTCTTAGACATTGCCAAAATTGAAGCGGGCAAGATGCAGATCGATATGACGCAAGTAAAATTGCGTGAACTATTCCTCGATGTAGAAAACTTCACACGTCCTCAAGCCGAACAAAAGGGATTAGCATTCGACCTGGTTCTACCGCCCACGCGTGACGAAATCATCGTTTACGGTAACTATCAAAGGCTCCTCCAGGTCATCCTTAATCTCGTCGGTAATGCGATTAAATTCACCCACGAAGGTAGCATTACCATCAGTGCTGAAATCAAGTCACAGAAGGCAGACTTTCAGAGCCAAGAATGGCCCGGTGTCGTGAAGGTCAGTGTCAAAGATACGGGCATTGGCGTTTCCCTCGAGAAACAAGATCGACTCTTTCAAACGTTTAGTCAGGTGGATGGTGAACGGACTCGCCAGTATGGAGGCACGGGGCTAGGGTTGGCTATTTCCCAAAGACTGATTGAGGCCATGGGCGGGGTTGTGCAATTTATCAGTATGGGTGAGGGCTTAGGCTCCACTGTGACGTTCACAGTTTTGCTCTATCAAGAACCTGTCATGGTTGAGTAACGTGGGTTCGGGGTGTACAGCTTGTCAAGTCCAACCGAACCCGGAAACGCTGTTTTACCCCAAATCTGCCGCCCCTACCGGAACGGGGCAATATGTCACTCACAACATACGTCACTCTAAGAAGCGAGGGCGCGTATGGTGATTTTCGGCAAGTTTGGCGGCAATGGTTTCCCATTCCCCTTCCTGGATTAGTTGGGCCAAACGAGTAATTTCTGCGCCATAAGCCTGGAGCGATCGCAGAACTTCGGCTTGGTTATAGCGTGCCATCATCACACCTAATTCGGGATGACCTCCCCCTACCCGACTGGTATCACGAAATCCAGAACTCGCAAACTGCTGAGCTAATTCTCGCACTTGGGGGTCGGGTTCATGGAGGCAAGACTGAATTAGACTGCTGCTGATCATGACCGGTAAGTGTGAAATCCATGACACGGCCCGATCGTGAACCTCGGGAGAACAGATAAACACTTTAGCTTGTAAAGATTGCGCCAGTCCTTTGACAGTAGCGATTGCCAGATCAGGTGTTTGCTGGGTCGGTGTGATGACATAAGCGCGATCGGCAAATAAATGAGGTTCGGCTGCAGTTACGCCAACTTCAGTCTTGCCAGCCATCGGGTGTCCGCCCACAAAGTAGGGCCAATGTTGTGCCATGGCATAAACGATGGCCCCCTTAACGGACCCCACATCTGTGATGACAGTTTCAGGTTGTAAATAAGGTATCAGTGCGATCGCCGTGGACTCAATGACAGCAATCGGTGTACAGATAAACACGACCTCTACAGTCTGCATACTGGCTAAAGACGTTGAGGCCTGATCAACGGCCCCCCTAGCGATAGCTGCATCACAGGTGGCGGGCTTCCGAGCCACCCCAAATACCGTGTGCCCCAACTGTCTAAAATCAAATCCGAGCGATCCGCCAATTAATCCGAGGCCAATGATGCCGATTTTCATACCATTTCACGGGCAAACTTGAGTAATTATGAAAAAGATTCTAGGGTTTGTCACAAGCATTATTCCATTGCCTAACCCAGCATAAAGGGTCTTTCTGATTTCATGATTTCTATTGTCTCTGTGTTTGCCTGAATCTCACGCTATACGGCAAAGTGATGATAGGAAATACTCCTCCTCCATCAGGTTCAAGTCGTTTTTTTTGAGTAGGCCAAACCTCTTTAGGGTTTTCTGAAGACCATACTGCACTACCACTATGAACTCATCACCCCATGCCAAGAATGCAGCAATTCTGCTTGAGAAATATGCCCAGGGGGAGCGAGACTTTGCTGACATCATATTGAACGAGTGTGTGTTGTCGGGTGCCAAACTGCCCTATGTCAACCTTAAACGCGCCAGCCTGAAGGTGGTTAATCTCAGTACAGCGAACCTGAGTCATGGTGATCTGGAGCAAGCTATCTTAAATGTCAGCCGTCTCAGTGGTGCTAATTTAAGCCATGCCCGCCTGCAATCGGCTCAGCTGAATGTTGCCAACCTCATTCGAGCGGTCCTAGTCGGGGCTGATTTAACCGGAGCCTCTTTAATTCGGGCTGAACTTCTCCGAGCCGACCTCAGCAATGCCACGCTGACCCAAGCTAATCTGCAAGAGGCCGATCTGCGGGAGGCACGCCTCCGATGGGCACGCCTCCATCGAGCGAATCTGAGCCAATGCAATCTCCGGAATAGTAGCCTTCTGGGAGCAGATTTGAGTTCTGCCCAGCTCTACTCTGCGGCGTTAGGGGGGGCCAATCTGAGTGGTGCGGTCCTGACTGAAGCCGAGTTGCGTCACGCTAATCTACGATCCGCGAATCTCAGTGGTGCGAATTTGCGCAGCGTGAATCTGCGTTGGGCTGATCTGAGCGGTGCTAACTTGCAAGAAGCTGATCTGACGGATGCTAAACTCAGCGGTGCTAATTTAATGGGTGCCCAACTGCAGGGCGCGATATTGGAGAATACAACCTTAGTTCATGCCGACCTCAGTCGTAGCAATTTACAAAAACTCTACTGTGTAGGCTCAGACCTATCGGGCGCGACATTGACTGGGGCTTTAATGCATGGCGCAAACTGCTATGATTTGCAAACCAAGGACACGGTTTGTGAATGGATCGATCTCAGTCCGGGGGGGGATCATTCACAATTGCAGCAATTTGAATCGGCGGCGGCGATTTACACCTTCTTGAATCATCGTCCTTCCCAGGTCCAGCTGATTGTTGATGCAGCGCTGAACCATACCGCCCATAGATTTTTGGCCAAAGTCTATGAATATATTGGCAACCAAGTGGTTGCTTTTAGCCGCCCGCCGGAAATTGAAATTAGGCATCGGCGCACGATTCTGACTTACTTTGCCCAAATGGACACGATGTTGTTGGCGATCGCCTACTTGGCAACTTGGCCGTTTCAAGATGGCCAGGCGCTGGGAGGCACCCTATCTGATTTGATTAACCAAGGACTGGAGCGCCCCCATCGTTTTCCGGCTCAGGATGAGGCTCATGAATATCTTTATGACGCGATGCAGCGTTTGGCAAGTTCCAATATCCAGGCATTGCGCCAGGAGCTAGATGATCATCCTTTTTTTGTTGCTCCCTTACAGGTGCAACTTGCCAATACCAGTGGCCAAAGGCTGCAGCTTTACCATAATCCTCGATTTGGGATCCGTAACCTATCGCCTGACGACGGTCTCTTCCCTATCAAGCCCGATGATATAGCGGTGCCCCAATTGGATGAACTTCTGGCTTTTTTTTCCGTTGTCGGCTAGTTGATCGCGCCATATTGGGGCATAGCTAAATAGGGTCGACTCGGAGTACAGAATCCGCTGATATGCTGTCTTCATGCGTGTGTCACAATTAAGGTCATTATGCTGTCAGGAGCAGATACGTGCTTGAAGCAAGAGTCCACGAGCAACTGCGGGCTTTCCTGAGACATCAGGGATATACTGACTGGCCTCATCATCTAACGATGGCGCGGCTAACAGCTCGGGCTTTGCGTCTGGGGCGGAGCTCGCTTATGCAGGTTAGTAGCACGGCTTTGTATCAAGGCCACTATCGGCTTAGCTATCTGATGTCATTGCTGATATGGCCCGAGCCCGTGATTTTGATCCTCTCCGAGACAGCTCAGCAGATGGTGCAGCGTGTTGAGATTCCGCGTCTCCAGGAATGGATGCCCAGTCAAAAGCCGGTTCATGTAGGCCATGAGTGGCCCGGCGAAGACTTTCGAGGGGTGTTGTTAACGACCCCTCAAGTTTGGTTACGCGATCGCCTATCAGGCAAAAATCGTTTTCCAGCAGGCATCCCGGTTGTGATTGATGGCGCTGATGATCTGGAAGATTGGATCCGCGAGTGCTTGACCGTAACGCTAGATGCTGATGCCTGGCAAATGTTGATGCAGGCTTATCCCCATCGCCAAGATCTGATTCGCGATACGCGCGTCCAGTTGACCCATAGCGTCTTCCAACATCCTCCGAATCCGTACCAATGCCATTTGGTCGAAGCCTCAGAACATCAGGTTCTGCTCGAACTCCATCAGGTACTCTTGCAGGAGCCGGTCGGGCAATCTGCCATGCCAACCCGGTGGCAGCAATTATGGCTTCAGATCGCTCGTGCTGAATCCTTACTGTGGGTCCATCTCAATCGTGAAGTGGGGCAATGGACCTTGCATTGTGCTCCTGTTAATCTCACCTTGCTCATGGCAGACTTCTGGCAGCAGCAGCCTTTGGTCTTGATCGGAGGTGCCCTCGATCTCACGTCGGAGGCCACGTATTATCGTCAGCGCCTAGGACTCGGCGATATGACCTGTCTTAAGTTTGGCCCTGATCGTCAGACAGAGGAAATACAACTTTACTTGCCCGATAGAATT
Organism: Cyanobacteria bacterium J06639_14; assembly: GCA_039818605.1. Taxonomy (GTDB): domain Bacteria; phylum Cyanobacteriota; class Cyanobacteriia; order Phormidesmidales; family Phormidesmidaceae; genus SIO1E4. Next base: position 22,946 of record JBCBTQ010000009.1, read on the forward strand.
CCGTTTCCCAATACCCCGGAGTTTCAACCCAAGCTGTTGGAAGAAGTCGCTTATCTGATTTGCCAAAATGCTAAGCGTCAGGGCTTGACGGTGGTTCTAGTGGGCGATACGCCGCTCAAGAAACAGGTGGCTGCGGTCTTAGCTGCGCAGTTTGGGTCGCGCGTACAACTCGAGACTCAAACCTTGACTGACAATGGCGTATTGGTGAGTGGTTGGCGTTATTGGCGCGAACACCAGGCTCAGTTGCCGCCCCCAACGCTATTAGTGATCGCCACCTTACCTATTCCGTCGCGGGAGGATCCGTTGGTCGCAGGTCGCATCGCCTATTACAAGAATTCACGGCAAGACTGGTTTCGGCTGTATCTCTTGCCGACAGCACTGAATGAGCTTCAGCGCGCGATCGCGCCTGTGCGCCATAACCAAGGTGTCGTCGCGCTTTTGGATAATCGGGTGAATCATCGTAGCTATGGTCGTCAGATCCTGGATGCCCTGAGCCCTGCGGTGCATTTGCCCCAATTTCATGACTTATGGCTATCCGACTCGTCGTCATTACCTCAGCGAGGGCGACGCTTCTAGAAGAACACGATATGATTTTCCCAGAGTCCGTAGAACTGCTTGTTTCGCAATTACCACAATCGACACATTAACCAGAGAGAGTTCGCCATGGGAGAATCCAAGCGCCGACAAGAGAAGTTAGGGAGCGACTACGGTAAAGAGAAGACGATTTTGCCGTGGGTGCCGATTACTAAACGGCAGGGAGAGCAGTTCGTCACCTGGACGACTCGTGGTGCTTGGATAGGTATTGTTGCCATGGTTGCGCTGTGGCTTACAGTTCGCTTTATTGGGCCAGGCTTTGGCTGGTGGGATGTGGTGGATTAGCGACGTCCTAGGAGGGCAAGTATGAGCGCTGTCACTAGCATGCCTCCCGCGACACAAAAGCTCAGTAGCACGCCAATGGGCAACTCGACTGAACGGAACATCAGGAACTGCACCGAGATGGGGGTGGCATTTTGCACCGCTAGAATCGCGATCGCCACTATCCAAATCGCTGATATTGGCACCAGAAGTAACTTTTGCATGGTTTTGTAAACAGGTTGATGAGCAATTCTTTCAGCGGCTAGCAGTCCTGTGTCCCCATTATTTTGCCATTTCGTCCTAATAATCAATGGTCAAATACTTGCATCAATTGCCACTGATTCGCTAATCTATTAGACCGGGCGTTAATGGGATGGTCATGGCTAAACGAGTACAAGTCGTTTTACAGCAAGATATTCGTAAGTTGGGTATTGCCGGTGATTTGGTAGAAGTCGCGCCAGGCTATGCCCGCAACTATTTGTTTCCTAAAGGGATGGCGGTACGCACGACACCAGGCGTCCTCAAGCAAGTCGAGCGGCGGCGAGAAGAAATTCGCCAGCGATTGGAGCAGATCCGGCTTGATGCGGAGTCTATGAAGACTGCGCTTGAGACAATTGGGATGTTTGTGATTAAGAAGCCCGTCGGTGAAGATGAAGCCATCTTTGGTACGGTGACTTCTGGCGATGTGGCTGAGGCGATTCAAGCAGCTACTCAGAAGGAAGTTGATCGCCGTGACATCTCTGTCCCCGATATCAATCGGTTGGGTGAATATACAGCAACCATCAAGCTTCATGCTGAAGTTACATCAACCATTAACCTTCGGGTTGCTGCCGAGTAACGTCAGTTAACGCCCTGCTCATGTAAAGCAGGCTAGGTCAAGTTTGAGAAGATATGTTGTCTTCTGCTGTTTAGGATGCCTTGGCTGCGGGTAACTGTCATGCTCCCGAAGCAGACTTGGCCATAGCCGACTTTGAGGTATTAGGATCCTACATTTGATTCGGATTCCCTTTAAATGTAGGATTCAATGATGCAGATTACCCTTGTAAACCCTTCAAACTGAATGCCCCGTGCGTAAGATAGTCATCGCTGGAAATTGGAAGATGCATAAAACCCAGGCCGATTCGTTGGCGTTTCTGCAGGGTTTTATGGCACAGCTATCGGATACACCTGATAACCGCGAGGTTGTTCTCTGTGTCCCTTTTACAGCCTTGGGAGGACTATCTAAGCATCTCCATGGGAGTCGTGTAAAAATTGGCGCGCAAAATATTCACTGGGCTGATGAAGGTGCATTCACAGGTGAAATTTCGGGCGACATGCTCAAAGAAGTGGGTGTGCGCTACGCAATTGTGGGCCACAGTGAGCGGCGACAGTATTTTGGGGAAACGGATGAAACCGTGAACAAGCGCCTGCTGGCTGCTCAAAGTAATGGCATTATTCCAATTTTATGTGTTGGTGAAACTAAAGAGCAGCGTGATGCTGGTGAGACTGAAGATATTATTAGTAAACAGCTAGCGCAAGATCTGGTGGATGTTGACCAAACGAATTTGGTTGTTGCCTATGAACCGATTTGGGCAATTGGCACAGGCGATACCTGTGAATCAGCAGAAGCCAATCGCGTTGTGGGTGCAATTCGTAAGCAACTGACGCACCAGGATGTGCCCATTCAGTATGGTGGCTCAGTCAAGCCTAGCAACATTGATGAGATTATGGCTCAATCAGAGATTGATGGAGTCTTGGTGGGAGGTGCGAGCCTCAAGCCAGACAGCTTTGGTCGTATTGTGAATTATGTCTGACTGAGCTGAGCCTTTAAATATCTTGAGTCCTTTCGGGATTCTGCAATCTGGCGACTGTAGGCTGTAGAGATACACCTGGAATGCACTTTCTAGAGAATTGCTGGGGAGAGCACATGTCGCGCAGAGTTTCACGTCGTCATTTTTTACAAGCTACAGGATCCACCCTCGCTGCACTGGGCTGGTCTCAGATTGATGTGATGGGTCATGGCGATCGCTATGGCCGAGCCTTAGCTCAATCAACGCCCCGTAAGCTGGCGTTACTTGTGGGTATTAATGATTATCCTGAAGATGGGCTGTTTCCACCGCTATACGGCTGTGTCAACGATGTGGAATTGCAATATCACCTCCTCGTGCATCGGTTTGGATTTAAGCCCAGTGACATTGTGAGGCTCACTGACCAGCAAGCCACGCGCCAAGAAATTCTCAATACCTTTGAAGAACATCTGATTAAACAGGCCAAGCCGGGCGATGTGGTCGTTTTCCACTTTTCGGGGCATGGGTCGCGGGTTGCGGATCCTGACCGCGATTTTCCCGATGGTTTGAATGGCACCCTGGTCCCAGTGGATAGTCTGTTACCGGAGGGATTTCCTCGGGTGGGTGGTCCAGTTCAAGACATTACTGGTCACACCCTCTTTTTGCTCGGCAGTGCGCTAGCTACTGAGAATTTCACCATGGTGCTTGATAGTTGTCATTCTGGTGGAGCCCAGCGAGGTAATCTGATTATCCGATCGCGTGAAGGCGGCAGTAGCCTGACGATGAGCGATGCTGAACTCGCGTATCAGGAGCAGTGGCTAGCGCGTTTGGCAATGTCACCTGAAACCTTTATTAGCCGTCGTCGTGAAGGGATTGCTCAAGGGGTCGCGATCGCCTCTGCGAAGCGCGATCAATTTGCGGCTGATGCCCCTTTTGAGGATTTTCATGCCGGTGCGTTTACTTATGTCCTCACTCAATATCTCTGGCAACAGACGGGGACAACCGACTTTAGCAGTACCCTCGGGAATGTAGGACGCACCACTACCCAAGTGTCTTTTAGCGCGCAAGAACCGCAGTTTGAAACTCAACCTGGTCGGGCTTATGGCGGCCGCCCTGTTTACTTCACCCCTAAATCAACCCCACCAGCAGAGGCTGTGGTTACCAATATTCAAGGTGGTGAAGCCGAAATTTGGCTAGGTGGGGTTGATCCACGAAGTTTGGCAGCCTTTGAGCAAGGGGCTGTTCTCGCTGGTGTCGATGGCGCAGGGCAAGCACAGGGGCTGGTGGAAATCACCGAGCGTCAAGGACTGACCGGACGAGGCCGACTGCTGGCAACTACGTTACCTTCGGGGGCTCTTTTGCAAGAGCAGGTGCGTGGAGTCCCGACTGATGTCACATTGCGGATTGGTTTGGATCAGTCTTTAGGAAACGAACAAAGTGCTGCTTTGGAAGCCTTATCGGCCATATCGCGGATTGAGCCGATGGCTTTAGGTCAAGGAGAAGCCCATTATCTTTTGGGCCGCATAACGGCAGCGTATCGTGAAGAACTGGCAGGACAAGCTAATCTTCCGCCTGAAGGCAGTGTTGGTCTGTTTTCACAGGGCTTAGATTTGGTGCCGGGTTCCTATGGTGCTCCTGGGGAAGCGGTCCCAGAAGCTATTATGCGCTTGCGCCCCAAATTGCGATCGCTCCTCGCTGCCCGTATCGTTAAGCTGACACTGAACCCAGGCTCCTCTCGTCTTGCGATTAGTGCCACCATGATTCCGGAGGGTAGCAATCAACTCGGTGCCAGCACCTTTACGATTCGGGGCGGTCATACTGATGCATTGCCACCCGCGCTGGAAGGGGAACAGTTTGCGCTAGGAACGAAGATTCAATTCCAGATCCACAACAGAGAAACTCGGGATCTATATCTAGGGGTACTCGTCATTGACGCAACCGGTGAAATGTCAGTCATTTTCCCCAATCAATGGACAGCTTCTAGTGAAGTGACGCTCCTACCTGCAGGTCAGACAATGTCTCTACCCGATCCGAGCCGGGATAGTTTCAGTTTGGTGACTCAGGAACCTAAGGGCAGTACGGAAGTCTTAATAGTCGCTAGCAGTCGTCCTTTAGATCATGCGCTACGTGCTTTGCAAGGCGTTGCAACACGCTCAGGCGTTGCTCATGGACCCATGGGCATTGATGAGCCAACGGAGGTGGTTGATGGCTTGTTGCAGGACCTCAGTAACGCATCGCCAGAGAGTGATCGGAGCGCTTCTATCCAACCTGTGAGTGTGACTGAGTTGGCAGCCCTGTCCATTACGTTCAATATTATCTGAGGGCTGGCATCTGAGGGTTGGCATCCGAGAATTGGGAGTCGCGACTTTAGAGTCCGGTTTTCTGAGATCGCAGGTGGAATAAAGGATTAGGGTGATTTATCAATACAGGGCTGCGTGCTGAATACCGATAATTGCTCTGATTGGGATAATTTGTCTACCCCAGTGTTATCCCAATGGTGAAATGTTTGATACCTTGATACCTAGCAGGTTGCCCTCAGCTTGGGTATCACTCGCAACATAATACCCGAGCACCTGATCCAACGGTGTTGTCCTATGACTCAGAAATCAACTACTCCCGAACAGCGGCTTTTTAGTGGCGAGATTGTTCCTGAGAAAGCGTTGCTAACTTTGCTGTCCCAGTATGATCAGCAGTTACCGAAGAATCCCGATTCAAGTGAACTCTGGCAACAGCGGAGCTATTGTCTGGTTCGTTTAGGCCGTTACCAAGAGGCCATCAATAGCTATCAAAAAACGCTGACTTTGGTTACCAATGATGCCAAAACGTGGTGTAACTATGGCAGTGCTCTCGCTGCTGTAGGCCAATTTAAGCAGGCGGTGCGTGCGTACGATCGCTCACTCCAGCTTAACCCCTCGTACGCGAACGTCTGGCGGCGACGTGGTAAAGCTCTCTATCGCTTGGAAGAGTATGCGCGCGCGATTGAAAGTTATGACCATGCCTTAGCATTAGCACCGACAGATGGCCGTATTTGGTACGCCAAAGGACTCGCTACGTATCAGTTGGATCATCTTGATCAGGCGATTAATTGTTTCAAGATTGCGATCGAACATTATGGTGATTGCCGGGTTCCTTACTTGTCTCTTATTTACGCCTTGATTAGTGTGGAACGCGATGATGAAGCCCTGGATTACCTCGAGTCACTTTTAAAGAAAGGTTGGACTGATCCTTATCTATATGACTGTTACGCCTATTTATTGCAGCAAAAGGGAAATACTACAGGAGCCTTAAAACAACTGCGGCAGGCGATCAATTTAGATCCACAAAATCCGAATCTGTGGTTCCATCTGGGGCTTCTTTTAGCACGCTTGGGAGATTATTCAGAAGCACACGGGGCTTTCCGAGAGGCGCTCAAACGTCAGGCCGACCATGCTGATAGTTGGATCGCTTTGGGCATGAGTCTACGCAAGCTCTCAGCTCCTGGAGCGGCGATCTCAGCCCTGAATAAAGCGCTAACGCTGGCTCCCAATCATCCGATGGCCTTTTTCCATCAAGCTTGCTGTTATGCGTCTTTAGGCAAAAACGATTGGGCGATTGAACACCTCAGGCGGGCGATCGCACTGGATGCCAAAACTTACTTACTCAAAGCACAAGAAGAGACTGTTCTGAAGTCGTTGCGGGTGCGATCGCCACTGGCATCATAAAAGTAAATCGCGGCCCGCAAGTTGCAATCTTTTGCCAGTCCACAGTCAACCAGTTGAGTTTGCTGTGGGCTGGTTCTACAGCGTTTTATCTTCGCATTCAGTACACTCCGAAGCCTCATCCCAAATCCGAATAGCTAATACCAATTCGCGATTTTGGATTTTCGATTTGGGATTGGAGAATGTAGATATCACACTACTTTCAACCTAAATATCTGTAGCTCTTACCCGGATAATCGGTATAACCCCATTATGGGAAATAGGTGCCATCTGTAGAGACGCGACATAATTAGGGGGTGGGCAAATCGGATGCAGTATAAAACGCTGCCTGGGGCAACGTGTACTGGATTTACCGAAACGAGCCTACAGCCAGAAATCAAAGTATCAATTTCCAGCCGACCCCTACAAAATGGCTCAGGCGTGATTTGAACACGCGACCAAGGGCTTATGAGTCCCCTGCTCTACCACTGAGCTACTGAGCCAGAGTGTGAACTTAAGTCAACCTTATAAAGGTAACACAAAATGGAGGTAAAACCCAAAGCAACCAATCAACTTTCAGCAGTTTCCTCGTCCCCCAGCAACATCACTCAAATCGCTTTGTTACAAGCCTGATGTTTGATGCTTAAAAGTTCAGTAGAGATGCAAAAGCCAAGCACCTCTACTAAAGTAGGCTACTGCTGGGGCTTTCCTTAGACCCTTGCAGCTACCAGAATCCCGGGGATTCAGATGGAGACACGAGCTAAATATGAGTTACCGACCCGGCAAGTAAGCTGATGGATTAACAGCGCCCTGATCAGGCAGGTGAATCTCAAAGTGTAAGTGTGGCCCTGTACTGTAGCCTGTACTGCCCATTTCAGCAATTTGCTGTCCTTGCTGTACTTCCTGACCTTCTTCAACCAAAAGGCGGCTATTGTGAGCGTAACGGGTTAGGCTGCCGTCAGGATGACGGATATCCACAACATTGCCATATCCGCCAGAGTTCCAACCAGACCTGACAACTAGCCCAGGAGCCGCTGAAAAAATAGGCGTTCCTACGGGGCCAGCAATATCAACACCCTGGTGCATCCGCCCCCAGCGCCAACCATACCCAGAGGTCAATATGCCTTGAGCAGGCCACATGTAACCCTCAAAGCGGTTGGGCGCATCCGGTAAATACTCTTCCTGAGCTGGCAAGGCCGGCAAATCAGGAGAAACTACACGGCCCTCAGGACTTTCAACAATGGGTGCATAGACTTCAGAGCCTAAAGGAGCTGCCGCTAGCAGTTCCTCTGCAGGAGGGGATGCCAACTCATCTTCATTTAAAGTGTCAGCTTCACTATCGCCAGGCTCAACGACTGTTGATGAATCAACATCAATAGCGTCATCCAAAACAGCGGCTGAGATTTCCAGCGAACCTTCTACTACAGAAGAACTGAAGTCAATAGGAGCCGGATTTGATTCGACTGCCAGCGTTCTAGTTACAGAACTCGGTAAGGGGGCTTCAGCCGCTACTGAAGGAAGTGCCTCCTCGGTATCCTCCACTAAGGCGAGTGTCTCAACCTCGACAGGAGGGGCTTCAACGACAGAAACATCCTCTGCTGCCTGAGCCTCAAGGGTATTGATATCTAGAGTAGGAATCCCATTCTCAAAGAGCGACTTAGGCTCGAGCTCTTCACCACCAGTAGGCTCTTCGTAGGCAATTTGACTGGGAACCGTCTCAGGGGGAGCAGCTACAGCTTGCCGGTTAGAAGTGACGCTGGCGCTATTACGGCTAGGGGCTGCATCAAATACCTGAGAATTACCTGGAACAACTAGCGTATCCCCAGGAAAAATAACATTAGGATTCGTTAGGCGATTCGCCTGCCTCAAAGCCTCAGGATCGACACCATGAACATAGGCGATTGACCACAATGTTTCGCCTGCCGTGATGCGATGCACAGTTTGAGAAGACTCAACCTTATCTAGAGAACTTTCAACACCAGCATCAGTGGGTAGAAGTTCTTGAGAACCCTCAGAGCGTATGCGCTCACCTCTCGTCGTAGCTAAATCCGGGAGAATCGCGACCGCATCACTCGTCTCCTGCGCAACCGTCTCTAACGGTTCTGGCACTAGAGAACTGGACGTTAAAGCCTCAACACTGCCGTCAAAGGTAGAAAGCTTCGAAACTACCCGTTCGTTGGACAAGCCGTCAGTATGGCGACGAGACTCAACGAAAGCAGAAAGACTCAAAGGAGCACCCGATTCAGCCGTAGCCAAAGAAGGCGGAGCTGCATTAGGGCTCTCGATTACCTCTGCAGTATCTGACTCAACAATATCTGGCTCAACAGCTCCAGCAACCGGTTCAGCTGAGGCTACTTCGGTAGAGGCGTAGCCTGAAGGCTGTTCCACAATGGGTTCAGGAGCCAAGGAGGATGAAGGAACTTTAAGTACCTGCCCTGCTTGAATCGGTTGTCCATCAGAGATGCCGTTAGCAACCTTGATATCTTCAACAGCAATGCCATACTGCTTGGCGATATCCCAAATTGTTTCACCTGCTGACACAGTGTGATAGCTGGCTGCCGCCCCACTAGGGCGGTCAGAACCATACGATGGCAGCGTACTGGGCAAGTCTGATGCCGGAGGCAAATATGCAAAGCTTGCAGCTTCTGACGCTTCTACTCCGGAGAACAGTGCTCCAGATGCACCTAGTGAAAGAGCCAAACCAAAGACAGTCATAGAAGTGCAAACAGCACGACTAGTTTCTGTGGATCCTTGAGTATCTTGCAACGATGCGAAGCTACTCCATAGACCTTGCGTGTTTGGGACAGGCTCCTGAGTAAACACAGGCTTCAAAGGATAATCCTCCTCACAACCAGAGCTCTACAGTTTCGAAGTCTCTTGCCACTTAATAAAAAAGCGGGATCTCGGTGATTGAGAACAAGACCTAGAGAACTCAAACAATGTCTGCAGTCTCAAACCACGGGCTTATAGCCCTGAGACGTTACGATACATTGCCTATCGGATTTAAGCAAGCTTACATGAGTCGATTCAAAGATCAAGAAAATTGGCTAGTTTATAGATGCAGAAGCAATTTCCTTGATAAGGCTTTAAGCCTGGAATCATTGCACAGACTTGCATGCGTCTTCCAACGCTAATCTACTTCTCAACAAAAGAGATTCTTGATCAGGACACTCTTGCTGAAGATCTCAAATTTTTGAGTGGAAACCCTGCCAGGCAATGCTTTTGATGATTATTTCTTAATTGTTAAGAGGGCTTTTTGCAGGGTTTTCCAGGGTTTTGCTGCAAGTGTGAGGTATGGATGAAATTTCGGATGTAAGCGATAGAAAATTCTTATTCCACAGTCTCTAATTTGTAGCTTACTGTACTAAAGCTTGTTGGTTTTAAAGCATCTGTAGCAGGCAAGATCGATCGCGCTGAGCCATAAATTATTCGTTTCTCCCATTCAATAACTTTGAAGTAATAGAAGCTAATAGGATCAAATTTCGTGGTCATACAGATGTTCGAGAAAATCTAGTATCGAATTATTCTTCTCTATATCAGTAGTTGGGTCTGGCGGAGGGCCTCAAACAAGCCAATCGCGACACTCACCGATAAATTGAGGCTCCGGACTCCAGGTTCTTTCATTGGAATACGAGCCGTAATATCACAGGCTGATAACATCTCAGCTGATAAACCCGCTGTTTCCTTGCCAAATAGAAGCCAGTCGCTATGCTGGTAAGTAATATCTATATAGCTAGACGTTCCTGAAGTGCTAAAGCCAATGAGTCGCCCCTCCTGTTCTTGAGCGGTGCGTTCAAATGCCTGCCATGATTCATGTACCCGTAGATCTACGTACGGCCAGTAATCAAGTCCAGCCCTTTTAAGGTAGCGATCGCTCAGCTCAAAGCCTAGAGGTTTAACGAGATGCAGCTCTGCCGCCATGGCAGCACAAGTTCGGGCAATATTGCCTGTATTCGGTGGGATTTCTGGATTAACGAGGACAACTCTTGGCATCAGGTTCGAAATATCTTCTGCAAGCCCTCACTGCTGGCGGTCATTGTTTGAGGATCCCCTAACAGCAGTGATACAAGTTTTTTATCGTTCCTAGTGGATTTCACATCTCTACTCAGAATTGCGGTTGACACAGCGAAAAACGTGTGGATCTAAGCTAAGCAAGGTAAACACAACTCTTCGGCGAGTGCTTGATCGTGTTGCTCAGCTTCTTGAATCGCCAAGGCCATGATTTGGGGAACGCTATATCCCTGATCATAGAGCGATAACCAGCGTTGAGCCTCATTGCCAGATTCTAAGATGCGACCTATGGGGGTCAGAAAACAGCTGAAGCCATGTTGATGAGCGATAGGCCAGAGCGTTTCATAAAGATCTTGGATCCAGCCTCGCGCTGTTAATGAGCGACCGTCATACCAGTGGTGGACCTCGGCATCGAGGCTGTTTTTGGCAACCGCGACTTCATTCGCCTGAGCGATCGCAATTAAATCCTCAGGGCGTGTCTGTGCCGATAGCTGACTAATCGTTAGAGGATCCAGCAAGGGATCCGCCATGAGTTGCAAGATGCGAGCTTCTAATAAGGCTGTCACGGCCAATAGATGCAGCGGATTGATGGTCAAATCACAAATCCGGAGTTCTAGACGATTCAGGCAATAGGGACGGCGATCGCCATTGGGCCGTACCGATGACCATAGATGCCGCACATTCCGCATCGTGCCTTGGGCTAATTGAGCTTCCGTCCAATCAATATGATGTTGGTGGCTCTCGAAAAGCGGCACGGATTGAGGGGTTTGAGGAAAGAGATGCCAGCGCGTGGAATGGTAGCCCGTTACCGCGCCATCTAAAAAGGGCGAAGCCGCTGTCAAAGCCAAATATAGCGGAGCCTCTAAACGAATCAGACGACAGGCTCGCATCAACACTTCAGGATCGGCAATACCCACATTGATATGAACACTCGCCGTGACCACATCCGTATGGTAAGTTTCCTCGATGTAGGCATGGTAAGGATTTTGGGGATCAGATCGATGAAATCGACGACTGTCCCCCAGCGACAGAGTGCTGCCTGGAATCAATGTGTAGTCGCCCAGCGTACGTAAATATTCACGTAACCGCTGCCGAGGTCGTACTAGTTCACACAGTAATTGCTCATAGCGAAAGAGGGGTGCTGTCGTGTATTCAACGTTACGCGTATCCGGCTCGCGGACAAACCCATCCAGGTCAGTCACGATGCGATCAGAGAAGCCAATAATTGCACCAGATGGTGTCCCAGTATAGATTTCGACTTCGAATCCTTTTGACAGCGACACGGTATATCCCCTACTAGCACATTGATATCTATAGTATCGGGTGGGCTAGCAGTCAGACAGCCGCCTAACGCATTATGAGAAAACCCGTAAGGTTAGGGATCCAGCGCAGCTAAATCTCGGGTGACTCTTCAAAAGTTTTTGCTGACCAAAGCTTTGGTGTATTCCACAATCGTTTCCACTAGCTCAAAATTCAGGAGTCCGCCCACGTAAAAAGTGTTACGTTGCCCTTGCATTGCTTCCAACTGGTCATAAAATCCAGACGCCATGACGTCCGAGGTGACGTGGGGAAAATAAGGCCAGTCATCGTAGGAAAAATATGCTTGGTATCCTTCGGGAAGTTGGCCACCTAACTTGATCACAGTTGCTTCGATTCTGGCCAGAATATCTTGCTTAATCGTGTTGGCATCGCGTGTATCGCTGCGATCAATGCGGCTGTAGAAAGCAATCAGGTCATTTTCGGCAAATTGCTGGGCAACGAACCAGGGATTACCCATCTCATCCAGAGGCACCACATTGGTCACACGGGTTGGCATGGTTAAATCAGGGATCGCGTAGGTAGTCAAGGCATAGGGATTCAGCACAATTTGCTGAAAGAGCGATCGCTCGGTTGCAGACAGATCTAAATGCAGCGCCGTTTTACCCTCGCCCAACACGTCCAGCGTTAGGGGACAAGCGAGGATCAACCAATCGAAGGTTTGCGTGTGCTGAAAAGGTCGAAAATCATCAATAATCTGTTCTGGTTCGGAAAACCGAACCTCAATACCGGCCCCTCGACGAATCGACTGGATTGTGACATTCAGCCGCACATCAAGCTCCCAGGAAATCTTTTCCCAGAACCGCTGGAAGCCTTTCACAAAGCGTTTCGGCCAGCCGAGTTGGAGCCCCGCCCCATAGGTAACAAGCGTCCCAAAGGTGTCCAGGGTCATATATTTGAGAGCATAGACTGCCGGAATTTCGTGCAGATAGCCGTAGCCCATGGCCGTAATGGGAATTTCAAATAGGGTTGCGAGGCAACTCAGGTCTTTATCGGCGAGCCAGTCAGCAAAGGATTGTGTCAGGTCGGGACGTTGGCTCATGCCTTGGAAGCCCGGAACTGAGATGATGGGCTCCAGTTGCCAGCGTTCCCAGGTGTAGCGAGCGACGGCTGTGCCGTAGGTAATGGGGTCAGTCCCTTGCATCACGGCACTCAAAATGGACTGATACGCAGGTTTGCCCGGTTCCGAGCGGAAGGGATTGTAAACTTGGCCAGGGCCTTCACTGTATAGTTCAGCGCCGACCTGTCGGGCGAGCGCTAGCACTTCTTTATAGGCTGGTGTGAGGTAATTAGCCCCCAGGTCAAAGGCCCGTGATTCGTGAGTCACGGAACAACACAGTCCCCCCACCCGACCTTGTTTTTCGAGAATGACGACGTTATGGTAGCCCTTTTGCTTCAGGAAATAGCCTGTCGACAATCCCGCTGCTCCGGCTCCAACAATACAAATGCGATCGCGCTTAGAGACCATAGAATTACCCATTCCTGTGTTTTAGACCCTGGCCACATCCAAATCCCCATTTTTTCTGAAGGCAAAACTGCCAGCCAGCCAATCTCCAGGTGCCCCAGCGGATGTGGTTGAGAGGCGCAATTACTTTTCAAAGTGGGGATAAACCGCTTCGGCAAACAGACGCTGGATGCCGGGTTGCGTCAGTCGGGCGTCGTAATCCTGGCGAATAGGCACGGCGTAAGTGGCGGTGCGCGGGGCGATCGCGGGTAGCCATTCTGTATGCATCGTGAAGCCGAAGTCCAGATCTGGATGGCTCAGCTTGCACACGGGGCCAGCGGCAAGATCGTCCGCGCGGAATACCCAAATTTCGTTGCGTAGACTCGTGTCATCATCGGTCGGACTCGCTTGCCCTGGCTCAGTCCCAAAGACGGTACAGACAATGTAGCCATCTTCCCCACTGTCATTCGCCTGCTGACGCGGAACAAACTGAGGTGAACTCAGGAAATAACCCGGCGGCGCATCGTAAGCAGCGCAGATATCGAGGGTTTCGGCATCGACTTGGAATAAAGAAGATGGACGGTTGCCATCAGCTTCGGCTGGATTCAGCAACGCTTCCAGTGATACCGCCCGATAGGGATAATCGGTATAGAGGTCATAAATAAACTCCGTGAGCAGATCGGGCCAAAAGCCTAAGGACTGCCAGTAAAGTTTTTTCAGCTTGCGAGGAGGCAGCCCTGACGCTAAGCGCTCTTGATACGCATAGAAACCAATGCCCCAATGGCGGCGAGTGTCATACACCGTTTTGCCCTCACAGAGCTGTCCCGTTTCGCCGTCAATGCGATAGCGCCCGATGCGTCCCACATCCATTTGACCATTGGCAATCATGCCTCGGATCCAGGCTGGCGGGTTTTGGGGCGGGTTAAATTTGGCGACATCGTAGCTGTGCAGCCATTCCCCAATATCGGTGGCACACAAGTGGGCCGCATGCAAAGTTACTTGACCCTGGGGATTGTCATAGTCCACCAGGAAATGCACGATTTCCATTGGCAGCAGGGTCATCTGAGCCGTCACAGTGGGAATGGTGCCGTCCGCATTGGGTGTGGGCGTAGCGTTTAAATCGGCTCGCCGCACGATGTAGGTCGGCGAATTGGGTTGCTGTGGTCGTGTCAGTCCTTTTCTCAAGAGGCGTTCCGTTTCGGGACTGTCGGGCACAGGGTTGTTCAGAATCTGTTCGGGACCGATTTTGAGTGAGGTGTCCATAATCACCACATAGTCAGCGGTGACACCCACCTGGTGAATACTCTGCTCGATCCGTACGGGGGTCCCGTCTGGCAGGACAAGCTGCCACCGCTGCAGATCGCTGTTGCCATCCCAACCAATGAGGTACACGAAGTTGGGTAACGCGTCCCCCAGCCAATGGTCAAGCCAGTGCAACAGTGTTTGCCAAACGCCTTCAGTCAGTTGCGCCAGAATTGCGAGGGGTCCCTGGAGTAAGGGCGTTTCGAGAATCTCGGCAAACCCATGGAATATTTGTTCCAATTCCTCGGGCAGAAGCTCTAGCTCGTACATGAAGCGAGCACTTTCGAGAAAATTATTGAGCGATCGCCCATAGTTGACCATAAACACCTCATGGGTATACCCGTCAAAAGCGGGGTGCGAGGTGGTCATGAGGGGGGCAAACGGATACGAGAAGGGTAAAAAAGCCTGCCAGTCAGTTTGGGGCCCGACGGGGGTCATCACTTCCAAACTTGCAGTGTCGATTTCGTAGGGTCGCCCAGCTTCATAGGTGACCAAAAGCCGTTCCTGGACTTCGCCATCCGCTTTGAAAGGCAAGAAGGCGATATCGACTTCATCCCGTAGTCCGAGCGTGGCAGAAAATCGCAGCATGCCGTGATCCCGAAAGCGGTAGGGCTGGAATACCGGATCACTAAACGTGGCTTGATCGGCGTAGTAGCAGGGGGTCCGCATCAGTTTGCTGGTTGCGTTTACCTCGCCAACGTTTAAATCGAAGCGATACACCATGCCATCGCTATTGAAAATATGCGTGCCGTTGGGGTTGGGTAGGCCATCGGAGGCCACGGTGCCGACCGGCGCAATCACAAAGGCGGAACCGTACCAGTCAGTGGGTACGGTGCCTTCAATACAGTTCAAAGGAAGCTGGGTAGGCTCGGCACGGCTAGCCGTCATAGCAGCTTTAGGAAAACTGGATACAGGCATGTAGTAGGTAAATTCGGCTAAAGGGTGATGAGGGCAGCGATCGCTAACCTGTCTTAGCAGCGGCTTCAGCGCTGTAATCGCACGAGCCGGTTGCGAGACAGTCAACGTCTCTCGGGCAAGGCAAAATAAGGTTCAGACTACGTGTTCGATGCGATCGCCTTTCTGATTGGGCAGGCAACGCTCCATCAGGTGTCGGTTAATACAGTTGACACATGACAGGGCGTCAAGTGCAGACATCTTGGCGGGAACACACTGCGGGATTTGGCCAGGGACGGGTGCGATCGCACCCTAACATCAAGCAATGCAGTCAAAGCTGCGACTGACATTGCTGCATATAGATCTGGGCCACCAGATCACCAGGATTGTAGGCCAGGCACTCTTGAAAACACCGCCAGGCTTCACCAATCTTTTGGTTGTTGTATAGGACCAATCCCTCTTCAAAAAGGGCTTTGGTTTTCAGCTTGCCCTCGCGGATTGTCGGCTCGTCCATATTAAAGACTTCGTAAACGGTAACGGCGGTCGATTTGCCTTTAACCTTGGCGCGATCGATGATCCGAAAATCGTATTGCTCATAGCGGTTCAGATTAAAGAATGTATTCTCACCAATGAGCAGCGGTACCTTATAGACCTTTGTTAGGCCTTCAATGCGGGCGGCTAAATTGACTGCATCGCTGATGACCGTACCATCCATCCGGGTTTGGCCCCCCACGGTGCCTAGCATCAAAGAGCCTGTGTTGATGCCAATGCCCACCTGGAGGCACGGCAAATCATCCGCTTGGCGCTGCTCGTTATAGCGTTGCAGCTGTTCCAGCATGGCGATTCCCCCCTGCACCGCATCGTCTGCCGAGCCGCCAAACAAGGCCATGATGGCATCACCGATATATTTATCAATAAAGCCATTGTGTTCGGCAATGACGATATCCATACGGTTAAGAACCGCATTGATCAGCCCAAAACTGTCTTCTGGCGAGAGTTCTTCCGAGAGCTTGGTAAAGTCGCGAATATCAGAAAAAAGGATGGACATTTCCTGGCGCACGCTGTCCCCTAACGTGACCTCTGTGATACTCCCTTTACCCAGAAGCTGTAAAAACTGACGCGGGACAAATCGCTCGTAGGCTTGGTTTAAGGTGGCTAAGTCAGTATAGAGACGCGCATTTTGGATCGAGATCGCCGCCTGGGTGGAGATCAAATTGAGGAGTTCGAACCGTTGCGGCGTGAAGGCACCTGCGGTGAGGTTATTTTCTAAGTAGACAATGCCGACCAGCTTGCCCTGATTCAGGAAAGGGGCACACAGCAACGATCGCGCCTGCCGCAGTCGCACATAGGTATCCTGGACGAAATCTCCGGCAGCCCTGGCATCATTGAGGACGACGCTGGTTTTAGTACGAGCCACATAGTTGACAATACCGACCGAAAGCAGTTCGGTATCGTCCAGAGCAACTGATTCGGTGACTTCAACGGCCTGATCGACTTCCCCTTGTGCCTCAATCCGGAAACGCCCTGCGGTTTCCAGCAACAGCAAGCCCCGCTGTGCGCCTGCATTTTCAATCAGCAATCGCATCAGGTTGGTGAGCAGTTTATCCAACTGAATTTCTTCGGAGAGGGTTTGGGCTGCTTTCATGACGGTGACTAAATCCAGGTCACTACTGGTTTGTCGACCGGTGGTAAAGTGCGTCAGCGTGTCGCCAGAGGCCGTAGTGAGTGGCTGACGCAGGAATTCTGCCAGCATCAACTGGGGGAACTGTGCTTCCAGATGATTGACCTTAGCCGTCGCGCCCCACTGGCCGTAGAGGAAGCGTGCTTCCTGGAAATAGAGCGCTGCTACCTTCGGGCGCTTTTGGGCCAGATAAAAGTGGGCAGCGCGTTCATTAGCCAGGGCTGCCTCGGCGGTAAAGCGATGGGCCAGTGCTTGCTCAATCGCCTGGTCATAGGCGCGGCTTGCAGCCTCGGTTTGCCCCTGGAGGCGATCGCGCTCTGCTTCCACTAAGGCGACTTTGTGATCGTAGTTGGCAGGACAGGCTTGAGCCCACCTGCGTAACCGCTTGAGGGTTTTGTCCACCGAACGCAAGCACTGCCGTCGCGGGTGATCGCTGACCGTTGCCGCCAAAGCCAGTCTGGCTAAGGCCTCATAAAAGTAAAACCAGCCTGTGACAAAGAGGGCAATCACCGCATCGAGATAATCACGTCCCTGCTCGGCTGCTGCCACGGCAGTCTCATAGTGGCCAAACCAATAGTTCAGGGTCAAATCATGGCTGTAGGTGTAGAAAATAGCCGTGCGATAGTTGCTCTCGAGATGATTGGGCAGCATCACCTGAGCGTTGTAGATATGCCCTACTAACTGATCGGGATGATCGTTTTGACCCTGGAGATTGGCGATCGCTTGCTGGTAAATTTGCACCAGTTCATAAATCGGCTGCTTCTTAAACTTGAAAATGGCCTCGCCCAAAGATTGCGCCCGAGTTGCCAGATTCGGCAGCGACTCGCTCGCAAAATAGCCATGCATGACCGAAAGCTGGGCACAGAAGGCTGCATATTCGGTGTCGCCAGTTTCATAACCGATCTGAAACCCTTCCTGAAGAGCCGGGAGCGTTGCCGCCAAGGGCTCGCGCCAGTGGCGGACGAAGGAATTAACTACAAACAGGGTCTTAGCGGCCAAGACCCTAGCATCAAAGCGTTCCAGCACTTGTAAAGCCAACTGGCCAAAATCGTATCCCCCCTTGAGATCCCCAACCACGCCGCAAAGAATCAAGCCATAGGTGGCATAGGCAAAGGCTGACAGTTCGGTATTGCCATAGCGCACCGATAGCTCGACTTGTTTAAAGACAGTCAACGGAAATAGATTTGGGGCGGCCAAATAAGTCGCTGAGGCAATGCTGGCTAAAACCTGTATGGCGGCCAAGGCTCGAGGATCCTCCATGGCGGGCAGACGGGCCAGCTGCGCTGTGGATTTGCCTAACAGAGCCGTTTTGGTTCTTGCTAAGCCCAACAAAATTTGAGCTTGCCCCGGATTAGAGGGCAGCGGTATCTGTAGTTGTTGGAGAACTTGCCGTCCTTGTTGAGACGCGGATGCTAGCTCATGGCGGGCAACCAATGCCTGAATCTGAATAATATAGACAGGCACTCGATCCAACACCACCTGGGCTTGCTTCACCACCGTCGCAATGAGCTCATCCATCGTGCCAAAATCGCCTTTGAGAAAAGCTGCTTCGGCGGCCTGATGATGTAATGCCAGGGTCAGGGAATATTGCCGTTGCCAACTGTCAGATGCGAGACAGTCCAGGCCGTTGCGTAAGTAAGTGTAGGTTGGGCCATAGGCGGCAGCGGTCAGGGCTTTGGCTCCTGCCGCTAGATTAAGCTCGGCTAATGATTGTCGCTCCTGCGGTGTCTTCAGGAGCGCTTGTCCCAAATTCAGCTGATTGACAATATCAAAGAGCTGCTCCTGTTGTTGCTCAGGCGATAGGGTGTGCTGTAAGGTTTGGCCAACTTTGAGATGCAGGGCTGACTTGGCCTGAGTCGGCATCAGAGAATATGCGGCCTGTTGTACGCGGTCATGCAGGAAGCGGTAAACAACCTCCACTGAGGGCATTTGTGCGCTAGCGGATACTAGAGCCTCGGCTTCATGGGCCTGCAGCAGCTTGTAGTTATCGTCTTGAGGCACAATCAAGCCTAACTTGAGGGCTTCCCACAATACCTGAGCCATGGCCGCGGGCTCTGAGTCCTGGACAACAGCCAATAGATTCAGGCTGAAAAAGCTGCCGATACAAGCTCCCGTTTGCAGGGCCTGACAAGTTGCTGGCGCTAACTTCTGCAGTTTACTTGCCATCAGCTCGACAACGTTATCCGTCATCTGAGCCGCTTGTATCTGTTGCAGATCCCATTGCCAACCCTGCTGCGCATCAAAGATGATCCAGCCCTCGCTGTAAAGCGACTTTAAAAATTCCCCGAGGAAGAAGGGATTCCCATTAGTCTTGGCCAGCAACAGCTGAGCGAGTGATGCAATCTGGGCCGGGACGGCGCTAGGAAACGTATCCTTCAGCAGCTGTTGGAGAGAGGCTAAAGTCAAGGGTGTGAGATGGAGTTCTTGGACCGGGACTGTCGCTGCTTTGAGTTTGGCGACCGTAGTTGTGAGGAGATGGGCCGCGTCTACTTCATTGTCCCGATACGCTCCTACGACGAGCAGGGCTTGCTGCCGATTCGCAGTCATCAAGACCCGCAGGAGATTCAAAGAAGCACTATCAGCCCACTGCAGATCATCCAGAAAGAGCACTAGCGGATGCTGCGGTTGGCTAAAGACGCGAATAAAGTTCTCAAAGGTTAAGTTAAAGCGAGTTTCGGCAGCACTGGCTGACAGTACCGGTACCGCTGGTTGGGGACCGATGATTAGTTCAATTTCGGGAATGACATCAATGAGAACAGCCGCATTCGGAGCGAGCGCCTGGGTTAACTGTTCGCGCCAATGGCTAATGGCGGCTTCACTGCTGGTGAGCAGTTGCCGCACCAATGTCGTAAAGGCTTGGAGGAGGGCACTGTAGGGTAGGTTGCGCTGGAATTGATCGTATTTGCCGCTGATGTAGTAGCCCCGCTGGGCGGTAATGGGCTTGTGAATTTCTTGTACGAGCGCTGATTTGCCCACGCCGGAATAGCCAGAGACAAGGACGAGTTCGGCGTCGCCGTTGCCCCCTTGCCCTTCGTCCGCTTCCCCTTGCTCCATCCCCGCGACTGGCCCCATCCCCGCGACGCGCGCGAAAGCTGCTAGTAACGCTTGAACTTCCTGATCCCGACCGTAGAGCTTTTGGGGCAGGTGGAAGCGATCGCTGCGGTCATGCTGGCCGAGAGGAAAGGGGGCGATCGCACCCCGTGCATGCCAGGTATCGCGACAGTGCTGCAAGTCCATTTGCAGACCATAGGCACTTTGGTAACGGGCTTCGGCATTTTTCGCCAGCAATCGCATCACGATATCGGAAACCGCTAGCGGCACCTCCGGGTTCACGGTGTGGGGTGGAATCGGTTGACGGGCTAGGTGACTGTGGACAAGCTCTACTAAATCGTTGTGGGTAAACGGAGGGGAACCTGTCAACAGTTCATATAAGGTGGCTCCGAGGGAATAGAAATCGCTGCGATAGTCTAATTTACGGTTCATCCGGCCCGTCTGTTCCGGTGATATGTAGGCGGGTGTTCCCTCTAGCCCTTCCAGATTGCCGAGTCTCGTACTCTCCTGGGACAGTTGTGTCGCAATCCCAAAATCAATGATTTTGGCCTCTCCTGTTGCGGGGTTGAGCAAAATATTGGCGGGATTAATGTCTTTATGGATAATCCCTTGACGGTGAACTTCGCCCAGCGCCACAGCAACCTGGATCCCGAGATGGAAGAAATCGACGAGTTTGAGGGGGGTGGCCTGAACAAGTTTCTGTAAAGACTGCCCCCCATAGTCTTCTAGGACGAGGACGAAGGTATTGTGGTGGGCTTCTAGGCTGTGGGCTTTAATGACACCTGGTATTTGCAGACGTCGGGTCAGGTCATATTCCAGCCGAAATCGAGCGATCGCTTCCGGGGTCGGATACCGATTGCGCAGTCGTTTCAGGACAATAGGCTGTTGATCGGCGAGACGATGGGCTCGATAGACCTGGGAATTAACCCCATCGTGGAGTTTTTCTAAAACCTGATACCCGTCCACAGTGAGCATAGATGCGTGATCGTTATTGCTGAGTTGCCAGGGAGTTAAGAGCTAAATTGGGGATCTTGCGTCGGAAGCGGCAAACTAAGACCCCGAGAATCAGCCCCTGCACTAGGGATAAAACCTGCGGATACACAGATTGCTTAAAGTATAAAGTTGCAGTCCAGTCAACTTGATTTATGTCGGAATACTTTAATAGATGCCGAATATCAAAACCGTTGATAAATCGACTAGGAAGTTTGAAATGCGGATGAAAGGACTTGAACCTTCACGCCACGAGGGCACTAGAACCTAAATCTAGCGCGTCTACCAATTCCGCCACATCCGCGTGCTTATCTATCCTATCTGACAGACTCCCAATTGGATAGATCCTGGCGGATGTTTGGCAGAACCAGCAACGGCGTGAAAATGGAGCCCTGTATCAGACCCTGGAGCCGTGAATAGATATAGCGGAGGATCAGGAACAAGTTGAGGCTTTAATCGTGTCTCTATTTTATTTCGGTAATTTGGGCTGTCGATACTCTTAAGAAAGAAAAGCAAACGACTACTATATATAGTTGTAGTGATATGCGGATAGGGAAATGAGCTATTTTGCCTGTTGCTATCAGGTAGGCTTGCCGCTCTATTCCCAGACAGATAAATTACCTTTGTCTGTTGTCCTCCATACAGCGCGGCTTTAATTGCCAGCGCAGGCTTGATATAAGCCCCTAATACACCACTGACACTGCAGCAAACGAGGAGACACGCATCGCATGGGAAAAGTTGTTGGTATTGACCTGGGTACAACCAACTCAGTGGTCTCCGTTATGGAAGGAGGGAAACCTGTTGTCATTGCCAATGCTGAAGGCATGCGAACAACTCCTTCGGTCGTGGCATTTAGTAAAGATGGCGAACGGCTTGTCGGGCAGATGGCGCGACGGCAAGCCGTGTTGAATCCTCAGAATACGTTTTACGGCGTCAAACGGTTTATTGGTAGACAGTATGTAGAACTGACTGCTGACTCGAAGCGGGTCCCTTACACGATCCGCAAGGGGGAAGGGGGGGAAGTTCGCATTCAATGTCCCCGTTTGGAAAAGGAGTTTGCGCCGGAAGAAGTCGCGGCGATGATCTTGCGGAAACTGGCTGAAGAAGCGAGTCGTTATTTGGGACAGCCTGTCACTGGGGCTGTGATTACGGTCCCAGCGTACTTCAACGATGCGCAGCGCCAAGCAACTCGTAATGCCGGGCGCATTGCGGGGTTAGAGGTCAAACGGATTCTGAATGAGCCGACCGCGGCAGCACTCGCCTATGGGCTAGAGCAGCAATATAGCCAAACGATTCTCGTGTTTGACCTGGGTGGCGGCACGTTTGATGTCTCTATTTTGGATGCGGGGGATGGTGTTTTTGAGGTCAGATCGACCGCTGGTGATACCCAATTGGGTGGTACCAATTTTGACAAGAAAATTGTGGATTGGTTAGCCGATCAGTTTCTGGAAGCTGAAGGGGTGGATTTGCGGCGCGATCGCCAATCCCTGCAACGCTTAACCGAAGCGGCTGAAAAGGCTAAGATTGAGCTGTCCGGGGTCAACGCGACGGAAATCAATTTGCCGTTTATCACGGCTACCGCCGATGGCCCCAAGCACTTGGAAACCATGCTCACCCGCCCTCAGTTCGAAGGGCTGTGTGGTGACTTGATGAGTCGGCTCCGAGGACCGCTGAAACAGGCGTTGTCGGATGCTGGACTAACGCCGGACCAGATTGATGAAGTGGTGCTAGTGGGCGGTGGTAGTCGGATGCCCATGGTGCAGGCGATGGTGCAATCGTTGATTCGTCGTCCACCCAATCAAAACGTCAATCCCGATGAAGTTGTTGCCATTGGTGCGGCAATTCAAGCCGGTATTTTGACTCAAGAAATTCAGGATGTCTTGCTTTTAGACGTGACGCCACTATCGCTGGGACTCGAAACCATCGGTGGAGTTATGAAAAAAGTAATCCCGCGTAATACGACGATTCCGGTGCGTCGCACGGATATTTTCTCGACGTCTGAAAATAATCAGACCATGGTGGAAGTGCATGTTCTCCAGGGAGAGCGGGAGATGACATCGGACAATAAATCTCTGGGTCGCTTTAAGCTGATGGGCATTCCGCCTGCCCCCCGAGGCGTTCCCCAAGTCCAAGTTTCTTTTGACATTGATGCTAACGGCATTCTGCAAGTAGCGGCGATGGATCGCACCACAGGGCGCGAACAGAGTCTTACCATTCAAGGCACTTCGACCTTGAATGAGGCGGAAGTGCAGCGCATGATCAATGAAGCCCAGGAATTCTCGGAGACGGATCGCCTGAAGCGGGAGCAGGTGGAGAAGCGCAATCGCGCCGAGGCGCTCACCTATCAGGCTGAGCGTGTTTTACGTGAAGTCGTTCTTGACTTTGGGATGCAGTTTGCGCGCGATCGCCGTCGTCGGGTTGAACGGCTAATTCAGGAGTTGCGGGAATGTCTCGCTCAAAATGATGAGCGGGGTATCGATATCACCCAGGCGGAATTGCAGGATGAGGTGTACGAGCTGAACCGCGAAGCCTATATCTATGAAGATGAGAATGAAGAGCCGAATATCATTGGGCAAATCGGTGACACCATAAAACGTACGTTCAGCGGTGACGAGGATCCGAACAACCGTTACGAGGATAGCTGGTCGCGTCGTCCTGCTTGGGATGATAATGCCTGGGACTATGATGCACCCCGTTATGGCAGTGGTGTGCGTCGCTCTGGTGACTACTATGGGTCGCCGCCGAGTTCGCCGAGCTACTCATCCGAGCCCTATGCGCCCCGCAATGACCTGTATCGGCCCGCTAATCCTTTCCAAAATGATGCGCCTTATTATGGCGATCGTCCCCGCAATGATGGCGAGTACGGTTCTCCCCCTAATCGGCCATCGCCCAATTATCGCGATGAGCGTTATCCACCGCAAGATTTTCAGGGGCGTGACTATCGGGAGAATCGCGAATATCCTAATGATCAATATCGCAATGATGTCTATCGGCAACCGGCTGCATCCAATCCTTGGAGTGACTCCCAGGATCGCTATGCGCCTAATCGCCCTCCAGCCCGTTCCAACGATGACCGTGATTGGAACCGCCCGTCCGCCGATTCTCAGCAACCCCCAAGGCGTGGGGAGCAATATCCTCGTGATGCGCGATCGGGCGATCAGAATCGTGACTACTACAACCCGCCGCGCCGCGAATACGGCAATCGTGTCGATGATGACTGGGGTGATGAAGACGAGTGGCTATAAAGCACTGGGGTGACGCCATGCAGTTCATCACCGGGGTCGGTGATTCATAAAACATGGGTCAAGAGAATACAGTCTATATGCAAAATTTTCGGAACTACTTTGAGCTGCTAGGGGTA
The DNA here is from genome assembly GCA_039818605.1 of Cyanobacteria bacterium J06639_14. GTDB lineage: Bacteria > Cyanobacteriota > Cyanobacteriia > Phormidesmidales > Phormidesmidaceae > SIO1E4. The sequence goes on from JBCBTQ010000009.1 coordinate 47,295, forward strand.
ACGCAGGAAGCTTCGCTAGAAGAGATCAAGCGGGCTTATCGTCAACTGGCCCGCAAATACCATCCGGACCTGAATCCTGGTGATAAAGAAGCAGAAGAACAATTTAAGGTGTTGGGTGAAGCCTATGAAGTGCTTTCTGATCCCGAAAAGCGATCGCAGTATGAGGAATACAGCAGTTTTTGGAAACAGAAGGGATTTCGCCGACGCGTTGGCAAGTTTTCGTTCAACAATATTGATTTCAGTGATCTCGGCGATTTCAACACATTTGTAGAGCAGTTGCTTAACCGTCGCGGTAATGCCGCTGCAGGTAAGCATAATGGGCGCTCTCCGGAGCCTCAGCCCTATCGCCCGAACCCGGCAAGCGCTAGCCGACCAACAACCCCTAAGCGGGGTGATCCGCGCCGTTCTTCCTCAACCAACAGCCGACGCGATGCCGAAGCTAGCCTGACGGTGCCGCTCGAGCGAGCCTATGCCGGGGGCCAAGAACGGATTCGTTTAGAAGATGGTCGTTCGCTAGAAGTTGATATGCCTGCGGGGATGGTGACAGGACAGCGGATTCGTCTCAAGGGGCAGGGCATTGGTGGTGGGAATTTGTATCTTCGTATTGAGGTTGAACCCCATCCGTTTTTTCGGCTGATCGATAATGACGTTTTTTGCCGTATCCCCATTACTCCCAGTGAAGCGGTTCTAGGCGGCTCGATTGACGTTCCCACCCTGAGTGGAGCTGTACAGTTAGCGATTCCTGGCGGTGTGCAAACCGGTAAGCGATTGCGGCTCGCTGGGCGTGGCTTCCCAATTAGTCGGGAGCGTCGAGGCGATCAGATTGTCGAAGTGGAAATTGTCGTGCCACCTCAGTTGAGCGATCGCGAACGTACCTTGTATGAGGAGTTGAAGGCGATCGAAACGTTTGCGCCCCGCGCTCAGTTGAACCCTTAAATCGCGTCGCTTGAATCCCAGCGTTTGAGTGGATTGATACGACATTGCTTAAATCCCAGGGTTCTACTGGGTTGATACGACATTGGCTGAACAGGATCCAGAACCCTGGGATTTGGGACAACTTAGTCCGGTGTAGCATCCGCTTGCCGCCACATATACAGCGCCAGATACGAGCGATAGGGGGCAAACCGCGTGGCAGTACGGATGGTTTTCCGTCGCGGACTGGTGAGTCGCTCCAGCATCTTGCGCGCGGTGGTGTCACCATCCGGCCATACATCGGTATCCCCAAAATAAAAGATGCTCATCATATCAGCGGTCCACTGACCCACCCCCCAAATTGCCGTCAGTTGTTGGGACCGTGCGGTATGGTCCATTGCGCCCAAGGTCGCGGTATCCAACTGGCCTGCCTGAGTTGCTGCCGCGATCGCCCGCATGGCTTTGGCTTTGGCTGCGGATAACCCACAAGCTCGTAACGCTTCTGGCTTAACCACGGCAAAATGATCAATCAGCGGCTCACTGGCCGCATGAGTCACAACCCGGCCCCAAATGGTTGCGGCTGCTTTGACCGATAACTGTTGTCCGGCGATCGCACGACAGAGTCGTTCGGGAAACGAAGCCTCCTGATTAGGCATCAGTTCAAGTGGCTCCGTACGAGCGATCGCTGCCGCTAGCATGGGACTCAGTGTCGCTGCAATTTCCACAAACTGGGTGTGTATACCGGTCGCGGTAGCCATACACGATTGCCCTCGACTCATGGGTAAAAGCCCTATCTGCAGGCGATGGGCGCTGCGATATCGATTTTCAGTCTGCCATGCAGCCCGACAAGGTGGAGCTGCCTCTACTTGCCTTCATCACTCTGAACGCCTTGAACAATGCGCGACAACTCGCTTTTCTCGTCCACTGCAATCCGCGTGGGAGAACCGCTAATAATTCGTTCTAAATTGCGGAAGGAGTCTTTAATCTCAGGTCCGCGATCGGTGATGGTATATTCGCGAATCCCCTTGTCATGCCAGGAGCCACGCATCTTGAAAACGTTGATAGCGCGCGACATTTCGCCACGTACCTCAACGTACTGCAGCATCAAGATCGTATCGGTGATGGTTGAGATATGCGATTCTGTAATCGAGTGCAGCCCCATAAACTGCTCTGTGGTGTTGGTAAAGAATCCAGTAATTTCTTCCTGCTTAGCGTAGCCGGTCACCCCAATCACAAACTGTCGAAAAGAGCTATTGCTGACGCCGCGATCGAGGGCTGACAGAGAATCAATCGCAATTCTGGCTGGCTTAAAGTGGGAAATCTGGGACTTAATAATTTGCAAATGATCTTCTAAGCCCGCTGACTCAGGATAAGCACAGATAATCTTGAGCAGTCCTCGCTGCTCTAAATCCTCGAAGTCGATGCCCCAAGAAGTTGCATTCCGTAATAGTTGGGCTCGTGACTCTTCATAGGCAAACAGCAAAGCTCGTTCGCCAACCGCGCAGCCATTTTCCAAAAACTTGCTGACTAAAAGTGTTTTGCCCGTGCCCGTTGCCCCGGTAGCCAAAATAATAGAGTCGCGGAAAAAACCGCCACCGCACATTTCATCCAGTGTTTGGACGCCAGAAGAAACCCGAACGCTAGAAGAGCGCTGCGTTAACCGCATCGCTCCTAAGGGGAAGATATTGATACCTTCGTCAATGATGGTGAAAGGGTACTCCCCCTTCATATGCGTGGTACCCCGCAGTTTCAAAATTTCGATCGTGCGCCGTCGCCGCTCCCCTTCCAAGACATTGCGCAGAATTACCACATTGTCAGAGACAAATTCTTCGACACCGTAACGCGCGACAGGGCCGTACTCATCTACGCGCTCAGTGGTCATCACGGTTGTCGCCCCCATTTGCTTGAGGCGAGCCGCTAACCGGAAAATCTCCCGCCGCACGACTGATGCGGCATCATATTGTTGAAAAACCGCTGTTACGGAGTCGATCGAAACGCGCTGCGCCTTATACTTGCGGATGGCGTACTGAATCCGCTCAATTAAGGCGGATAAATCAAAATTGCCGACAACATCTTGCCCTTCCGGATCAGGGGAAGCATCGAGGATGAAAAGCTTGCCTTCATCGATCAGTTTTTGCAAATCCCATCCAAAGCTGAGCGCATTCTTGACGATGTCAGAGGGCGATTCTTCAAAGGTTACAAAGACCCCCGGTTCATCGAAGTGAATAATCCCTAAGTAGAGGAATTGAACCGTCATGAGGGTTTTTCCTGTCCCTGATGTGCCACTGACAAGTGTTGTCCGGCCAATGGGCAATCCCCCATGGCTGATATCGTCAAACCCTTCGATGAGAGTCCGAATCTTGGCGATGCCATTAGAGCGACTGGTAGAGTAGGAATCGCTTTGAGCGGATTGATTCATAGAAGTTTAGCGGTGGCTTTTAGGGTGAAACAGCTAGAACAGCTTTGATTGGGTAGCTCAGCCTTCAAGCGTAACGCGATCGCGCCCCACTCGACGGTCTTTTCGGTCAGGTTCCTCAGGTATGCAGCAGAATCCGCGATGCCATTTAGCTATAGTATTCGTCATCTTCTCGCAGTTCTTCATAAAGCAAATCAAGGCCAATCAGAACGCGCTCTCGATCAGATAAATCCCCAATAATTTTACGCACTGGTGGGGGCAAAATTTTAGCTAAAGTAGGTGTAGCCAGAATTTTGTCTTCTTCTGCCAGCTGAGGATTCTTCAAAACGTCAATCACCTTTAAGGCATAAACCCCTTGAAACTCCTGCTCCAAAATTTGGTTTAACGTTTTTAGAGCACGAACTGAATTTGGTGTGTTGCCTGCAACATAGAGCTTCAGGACATACGTTTTTTTGAGAGCGCTCATGGTTTGACTGTTGAAGGGCTATGAAGGGAACAGTGTAGTAGCTTAACGTACGCAGTCATGCCAGCGAAATAGACTGACATCACATGTCACGCGGAATGGATCGACGATACATCTCGCACAGATGAGCAATGACATCAATGAGTGTTAGGCGATAATCCAACAAAATCTCCTCACTTCGCCCTTCGAGCTTGAGTTGTTTCGAGAAGTCGTCCATCAGCTCCATGTGAACCTCAACGATTTGGGACACAGAGATATCGGCAAAAAACGCAGTGTTAACAAAGTCATCAATCTTTTGGTTGAGCGTATCACTACTCGTCGCAAAGTACTCTAAAACAATGCCACGATAGGCTGACTGGAGCTTTTTTAGTAGGTGCTCCCGCTCCTGTAAGGAAAGGTTGCGCAGAAAACTCTCGGGATTACGCTTGTAATAAACCCCTAAATATCCCAAACGCTCCCGTAGCTTTTCGGAAAGTCGCTGCTGCTGCAAGCTCAAGAGGAAGTAGTGAGTGTCCTCCCAAGCCGAGGTCACAGCATCAGTGGCATGGCTATCAGGTAACTTCAAGAATTGCGCGATCGCTTCGCGAATGTAGCGTTCTGCTTCCGACAGAGCTGTTTGAGGAATACGGACAACCGCTTTGTGATAATCCTGAACTGTTTCTTCGGGAGGATCTGAGGTTCGCTCTGCTGCTACCGCGAGAGGCTCGGCTGCGACAATCAGGGTGGGCAGCACAATATCCCGTGACTGCAAACTTGCGACTAAACCGAGAAACGCTGCTGCAGGCTCAAATATCAAGCAATCGACACGATGACGATTCTGCCCAATCCAATCCAGGAAATTGACCTCAGACACTTCAAAATTCAGCTGAAAGCTTTCAGCGTCGAGCGACGCTGCCAGAGCTTGTGACACCTCTGGAGACTTGATAAGGCCACCAATTAAAAGTTGTGAATGCAAAGTCCCAGACTCACTCAAGAACCTCAACCAAAGATTCTTCCTTGCCGCAGCCAGATTCCCGACCCCTTCCCGCAGAAGAACCGAATTGGATAATTAACAAATCGTAAAAATTAATCTTTTCTTACGATTCTTACAGTCAATCGTAATGCAAATCGTAATGTAAGGGTTTGCGAATGCCTATTTGCCCGCGATAATGAGGGCATTAGCTTTGAGAAACTCATTCTACATAACTAGAGACTCTTAGGTGCCAGGCATCGCCATCAGGTTTGATGGCTTGTTGCTTCTGGTCAGCCTTCCATGTTTAGGAAAGCTGACATACCAAGGTTTCTCGCCTTTTGATGTCCTGCGAGTTGCTATAAAAACAACAAAGGTTAGTAAATCGATCTTGATACAGGTAGTCTCAATTGAATAGTTTGTTAGGCTGCCAAAACCGTTGTCTCCAACGATTTAGGGCGTGATTGTACCACCGCTCTCGCAATTCATTTGCTCCACACCTCAGCGTCTTGTCTCTGACGTTCCGACCCTCTGGTTAGAAGCATGTCTGGCAGGGGGCACCGATTGTATTGTTCTGGTTAATGTTGATGAAATCCCCGTGGGAATTGTGTCTTTGCATCAGCTCCTCAAGCTGGTTGATGCTGGGGTGATGGGTGCCACCGCGTGGCAAAATATGAGTCCAGCAGGACCCCTCACCGCGACTGAGCAAACAGCCGAGACTCAAGAAGTCAGCCTGCACGACGTCTGTAATGTCGGGTTAACGGCAAGTCCTGTAGCCCCTGTTTCACTTATCACCGTTAATACGCCACTTGCGGCCGCCGTTCAGGTGGTTGCTAAAACGCCTGAACCTTATTGGATTGTGACGGACCAACAGCAACGATATCTGGGGCTACTCGATAAGACCCGACTGCTGGCGGCTGCTCTTTTACAGCCATCTTTGGAGCCGGATGAACGAGCCGCGATCGCGACCCCGTCTCCCTTAGAGGCATCCGTCTTAGAGGCATCCACCAATCCTGAAAGCGATCGCCCATCGCAGCAAGCGCTTTCGCAAAGCAATACCGCCCTCTTGACCTACCTCGGGCATGAACTGAAAACGCCGCTGACATCACTTTTGGGACTGTCTAGCCTGCTCAAAACAGGTCGCATCGGTGAACTCAATGCCCGCCAGAATCGTTATGTCAGCCTGATCCAGCAGCATTCACGCCGGTTGGCCGCTTGGGTCAATACTCTGATTGACCTGGGACGCATTGAAAGTGGCACGCTCAGATTAATTCCGAACCTGGTGCACCTAGCGCCGATTTGGCGTGAAGCCTATCATCAAGCTGCTCTGCGGGTGGGGCAGGAGGAAGCCCAAGTCCCAGCCCTACCCTCGTTGTTAAGTAATGACTCTGCGCCTATCACACTGGTGGCAGACCCGTCTCGTCTGCAACAGATGCTCATTTGTTTGATGCAAACAGCGCTGGCTCAGGTGATCATCCATTCCTCTGAAATCACAACCCCCCTTCTGAGGCTAGAAGTTTGGGGAAACTGGCTTGCCTTCATTTCCCCTGAGCTCGATACCGACCTTTATCCCGGTGAGTTTTCCCAAAGCACATTTTCATTGCCCTTTCCGACCACATCAGCCGCCTCAACTCCGCTGGCAGGCGAAATGGGACACTGGCTGGAATGGTTGCTTGTTCGCAAATTGGCTCAGTTGCATGGCGGCGAACTCGCTTTGATGACCGATTCCTTTCAGAAAACGTGCCCAACGCTGCTGTTACCGACAACGCCTGGTCCTCGGGCGATCAGGAATAGCCGCTTCTTGCTATTAGTTGCTCCGGATTCAGGTGATTCCATTAAAGGTCTCCAACAACAGGCTGCCCAGCTCAATTATCGGCTCCTAATTACGCATCAAATCAAAGATGCGGTGGAAATTGCCTCCCACTTACCGCTCTTTGCTATTTTGGTGCTGGTTCATGGCTATCAAAGTGTGCATGAACTGAGCTATTTGCAAGCCCAAATGGACGGCATGGAGACATTAGTCGTTGCTCTGATTAGGACTCAATGGTCTGCCCTCATGGGTGATCTAGCCGCCGATCGCGAGCTTTTGTGGCCTACTAATAGCCTGGGGAGTGTTCTGCTCCAGTCGCCATCAGCGACCCCCGCACCGAACCGCCTCACCGTGCTCTACTTGAAGTCAAATCAAACCCATCCAGAGTCAACATTGCCCAAACTTGTTAAAGGACTGGAATTACCCCACATTTTCCACGATTTTGGTTGTCGGGTTTTAGAAGTTGATAGCTTAGAGCAGGCTGAGTTGCTCAAGCGAGTTTGGCGTCCGAATGTTGCTGTGTTGGATCCTACGATGATTGATTCGACTGCTTATTTGGCAACGTTTAGTCAATCCCCGGCATTGCTATCCTTGCCACTCATTACGCTCACGATGGCAACGACCCAAGCGGCCCATGCCATCCCTTCCCTTGCGGTATTTCCGTGCTTGGTCGGTGAAACGCCCTGGGATACCCCAGATGTCCGCGATCGCATGACTGCCTGGTTGATTCAGGTGCTCCAAGTGGCTGCTACTCACTCAGGTTGAAGTGTCTTCTCAGGCAGTCTTAAGTTTTAGCCAATAGTGTTAAGTTTGATGCATATTTTAAGGGGTTGGTTGCGCGTTGTTGGTTAAGCGGGGGCTGTCGAGCCTGACAAACTACGAACCCTCAACCCTCAACCATGAGCACATCCGCACATTTAAGTCGAATTCATACTCTATTCACTGAAGGCAAAAATCATGCGTAAGTTTCTAATGTTGCCCTTGCTGTTGGCTGTTTTGCTCGCTGCGAGTTGTAGTCCTGGTTCCCAGACCAGTGCTCCTTCTGGGGATACGGCCTCAGCCGATTCGGCTGAGGCTGGTTCAGAGACTTCACCGCTGGCGGTTTACGTGGAGGATGGGGTCGCGATTAAAGGAGCTGACCCGGTCGCTTATTTCACCGAAGAAGCCTATGTCGAAGGCAGTGATGAATTCACGCATGACTGGAACGGGGCTACCTGGTACTTTGCGAGTGCTGAGAACCGGGATGCGTTTGCTAATGAACCTGAAGTATACGCACCTCAGTATGGTGGCTTCTGTGCCTGGGCTGTGAGTCAGGGAGCGACCGCTCCGATTGACCCCACTGCCTGGAAAATTGTTGATGGCAAGCTATACCTCAACTATGACGACAAAGTTCAAGCTCGATGGTCTAAGGATATTCCTGGCAACATTGCGCAAGCTGATGAGAACTGGCCGGGTGTATTAACGAACTGAGCCCCGGCGTGATGGCAGGATGAATGGTCCTCCTTGGCTGGCGATTTTCTTACAATCTCTAAAAGGTCGCGATCGAAACCACTGAGTCCCCAACAGCATAGGGTAGGCTTGGAAAGCATCAGCACAGCTTTCATGCTTTGACGTGATGACAATCCAGATCTAGCGGAATCTATGGCGCTCATTGTTCAAAAATTTGGGGGAACTTCTGTTGGTTCCGTAGAACGAATTCAGGCGGTCGCCCAACGGGTTATAAAAACGGCGAAGGCAGGCAATCAGGTGGCCGTGGTGGTTTCTGCCATGGGTAAAACGACTGATGGCCTGGTGCAGTTAGCGCATCAAATTGCGGATAGCCCTAATCGGCGCGAGATGGACATGTTGCTGTCGACCGGTGAACAGGTTTCGATCGCGCTGCTAAGCATGGCCTTGCAAGAAATGGGACAGGATGCCATTTCCCTGACGGGTGCTCAAGTGGGAATCGTCACGGAGTCGGACCACACCCGCGCTCGAATTCTCAATATTCGGACCGAGCGCATTCAACGTCATCTACAAGATGGCAAAGTGGTTGTGGTGGCTGGTTTTCAAGGGATTACTTCGAGCACTGACTTAGAGATCACGACGCTCGGCAGAGGAGGATCCGATACATCCGCTGTAGCCCTGGCAGCCGCTTTGGAAGCGACTCAGTGTGAAATTTACACGGATGTACCGGGTATTCTCACCACCGATCCGCGACTGGTGCCAGAAGCCCAACTGATGACAACCATCACCTGCGACGAAATGCTGGAGCTGGCTAGCCTAGGAGCCAAGGTCTTGCATCCCCGGGCTGTAGAAATTGCTCGCAACTATGGTGTTCCCTTAGTCGTACGCTCTAGTTGGACAGAGGATCCTGGAACGCGAGTTGTGGCCCCCATGCGTCGCCCTAAATCACTCCAGGGCTTAGAGTTAGTGCATCCAGTGGATGCCGTTGAGTTTGATGTTGACCAGGCTAAAGTAGCCTTGCTGCGCATTCCTGATCGACCAGGAATTGCCGCTCGTTTATTTGGTGAGATTGCCTCCCAATACCTGAATGTCGATTTGGTGATTCAGTCGATTCATGAAGGCAACACGAACGATATTGCATTTACGGTTACCCGCCCTAACTTACCTAAGGCTGAAGCCGTTGCTGCGGCGATCGCGCCAGCTTTAAGAGAAATTCCGACTGACTCGACCCAGGCAGAAGTCATGATCGATAGCCAGGTCGCTAAAGTCAGTATTGTGGGGGCAGGGATGATTGGTCGGCCTGGGGTTGCCGCTCACATGTTCTCGACCCTGGCCGAAGCAGGTGTCAATATCCAACTCATCTCAACGTCAGAAGTCAAAGTCAGCTGTACGATCCAGATGGATGACTGCGATCGGGCGATCGCGGCTCTTTGTCAAGCATTTCAAGTCACTTGTTCAACGCTCAAAAAAGATACGAGTGAGGCTCCTAGCCCCCATGGCTTACCTGCGGTCTGTGGGGCTGCTCTTGACCAGAAACAAGCTCAAGTCGCGATTCGCCATGTTCCGGATCGACCGGGCATGGCAGCTCGTATTTTCCAATTACTCGCCGAAGCCGGTGTCAGTGTTGACATGATTATTCAGTCGCAGCGATGTCGCTTGGTTAATGGCAAGGCAACGCGCGATATTGCATTTACGGTGGCCCAGTCAGAAGCCGCTCAGGCTCAAGCCGTTGTCGCCAGCATCGCTGCTGAATTCGATGGGGGTGAAGTTGTGGTCGAGGAGGCCATTGCCAAAATCAGCGTTGTTGGCATGGGCATGATCAACACGCCTGGGGTAGCGGCTCGGATGTTTGCTGCCTTGGCCACGCAAAACATCAACATTCAGATGATTGCAACCTCGGAAATAAAAATCAGCTGCCTGGTATCGGAAGATGACGGTATCAAAGCTCTGAAAGCGGTCCATGACGCGTTTGGTCTGTTCGGCTCAGAGCAAGTCATGGTGCCCGCCTAATCTAAACTAATCCTTTATCAAATTCGCTGACGACGAGGGGATTCTTGTGATATTCTATTTAACCGTGCTTCTCTAAAGCACACAACACATTATGGGTCGCTAGCTCAGCGGTAGAGCACTCGGCTTTTAACCGATTGGTCCTGGGTTCGAATCCCAGGCGACCCATTTTTCCAAAACAGACACTTCTCAAGAAATCTCAACATCTCTAAACATGCGATCGCTAATTTCAGCGTTCTAAGACTTTTTCGAAATCTTTAAACAGGGCTGACGCAGCGGCTCAACCACTGGTGAAGTGCCCTGGCTCAGGCTGTTAGAGCTTTTTTGCGATTCGTTAAGATCTATTTCTCTTTTAACAGAGATTACAGATTAACCTAACAATCCTTCATAAAGATCAAACTTCTGTCTTAATATTGACAGGTAAGGATACCTATTTGGTTTGAGTTACGACGGCCAAAGGCAAGCAAAAGACTAGGAGGATTTTATGGCGCTCGTCCCTATGCGGTTAATGCTGGATCATGCTGCTGAGAACGGCTACGGCATTCCAGCTTACAACGTCAATAACCTGGAGCAAATCCTGGCAATTATGCAGGCTGCTGATGAGACCGATAGCCCAGTGA